>CAMVCL010000004.1 GCA_947165975.1 uncultured Candidatus Saccharibacteria bacterium
GTGGTGATGGTAATCTTGAAATCACTATGTTAAGAGAAATTGCGCCTAGGAGATAGAAATAAAAAAACTGGTTCGGGATAAATCTTGAACCAGTTTTTTATTATGTGATTAGTCTTCTTCTGGAAGAATAGCTAAATGTGATTCTTCTAATTGAATTTGGTCAACTTCAGATGGTGAATTCATCATGAGGTCTACACCAGAACCATTCTTTGGGAAGGCGACAATGTCACGAATGTTTTCGACAGATTCCAAAACCATGAAGATACGATCGAGACCTGGAGCACAACCAGCATGCGGTGGCGCACCAAACTTAAAAGCGGAAAGCATACCACCAAAACGAGTCTCGACATATTCGTTATTATAACCTAGGATGTTGAATACTTTGTACATGATTTCTGGATTATAGTTACGTACGGCGCCAGAACAGACCTCATAACCGTTCATGACCATGTCATATTGATCGGCGACAAGTGCAAGTTTTTCTTCGTCGGTTTTTGCGGCCTCTAGGGCTTCAAGGCCACCTTTTGGCATACTGAACGGGTTATGGCCAAAGTCTAGTTTGTGATTATTGTCATCCCATTCGTAGAATGGAAAATCTATTACCCAAGTATAAGCGACTTCATTAGGATTTTTTAGGTTGAAGTGATCGGCGAATTGAATACGAAGTTGTCCTAAGACTTTATTAACTTTGTTTAGTTCGTCAGCACCGAAGAAAACAGCGTCGCCGGTCTTGGCTCCAGTAAGTTTTTGAACTTTTTCAATTTCGTCTTCGGTCATAAATTTGAGGATTGGAGATTTGGCACCTTCTTTAGTGTAGAGAATATAGGCTAAACCACCTGCTCCGAGCTTACGAGCTTGTTTGGTAAAATCGTCGATTTCGCGACGGGTCAGATTGGCGCCATTTTTTACGCAGAGGGCTTTGACGCACGGTGTTTTAAAGACTTTAAAATCAGTTTTTTCGAATACCTTGGTGAGATCAATTAGCTCCATACCATAACGCAGATCAGGTTTATCTACGCCATAAGTGTTCATAGCGAATTCAAATGGTAAACGAGGAACTACCGAACCTTTGATCAAGTATTTTTTAGCTGGTTCAGAATTTAAGACTAATTTCTTTTTGCCAAATTCGGTGGCAAGAGTAAGGAATAGTGGTTCGAGCTCACTACGGACTACTTCACCGTCACTGACGAAAGACATTTCACAGTCTAGTTGATAGAAATCGCCGTATAATCTGTCGGCTCGTGGATCTTCATCGCGGAAACAGGGAGCAATTTGGAAATATTTATTGACACCACCAACCATAAGTAGTTGTTTGAATTGTTGCGGTGCTTGAGGCAAGGCGTAGAATTTACCTGGATGCAATCTAGATGGTACTAGAAAATCACGAGCACCTTCGGGAGAAGAATTAGCAAGAATTGGAGTTGTAACTTCAGTGAAATCGTGGTCGTACATGTAATTACGAATAAAACGATAGAATTCTGAACGACGTTTGAGAATCTTTTGCATAGTGGGGCGACGAAGGTCAAGATAACGATATTTGAGCCGTAGTTCTTCAGATGATTTTTCGCCATCATCGTGAGTGTTGACTGGAAGCGGTTCGGATTTGTTGAGCAATTCTAGAGTATCAACAACAAGTTCTATTTTGCCGGTATTAATGTTTGGATTAATAAGCTCTGGGGCTCGTTCACGCATTTTGCCAGAAGCTTTTAAGACGAATTCATCGCGGACAGATTCGGCTAATTTGAAGGCCTCTTTAGTTTCTGGAGTGATGACCAATTGGATGATGTCGGTATGGTCACGTAAATCTATAAAGATTAAGCCACCGTGATCACGACGTGAATTGACCCAGCCTGCGACGGTTACTTGTTTGCCCAAAAAATTGTTCAGTTCATTTGCTAAATTTCTCATATGTGTTATTATATCACTTTTTGGCTATCCTAACAAATAATCTAATAATATCTGTATAGTGAAGAAGCCAGCAAGGGAGTCGTCGGAGTCAAGAACTAGGAAATAATAACTGTTAGTACGCTCGATTTCTTCAATGACGAATTGGAGGGAATCGGTAGTGTGAAGATAGTTGACGTTTTTGTCCATGTACTTTTCGGCACGATCAGTTTTTTTGATTTCAAGGGCATTGAGAGCTTCGGTGTGAATGATGCCTTTGACTTTGTCGTGATTATCAACTACTGGGAAATTCGTAAAACCGGATTTGTATAATTTATCTAGTGTTAGAGGGCCTAAGATATCCTTGGCATTTACGAAGACCATTTTGGATTTTGGAATCATCAGTTCGTTAACGATGCGTTCATCAAAACTCATAATGGCGGCGATGCGACTACGGGCTTGTTCGTTTAGAATACTGCGTGGAGTGCGTTGTAATATTGCGATAAAATCCTCAATGGTTTTAGGGGTATATTTTTCGGGTTTTTTGACTGGTTTAGGAGTGCGAAAGCGCTCGAGTTTGGGGTCCAACCATTCGACGATTTTGCGCATTATCTTTTCGAACATGATATAATATATTATATCATTATTTCATTAAAGGGAGTGATTCATGAGGAAAAAAAATGGCTTTTCGGTAATTTCGGTGATTATAGGCATAGCGATTGTGTCGCTTATTGGAGTTGCAGCTTATTTTGTAATTGACGGAAATAACAATGCGACAAATTTTAAAGAATATGACTTTTATTCGGTAATTGCGCCAGACAAGAACAATGGCGAAATTGGTGACCATGTAAAAGGCTCTGAGGATGCAGCTGCATTGATTTTTGAATATGCGGATTATCAGTGCCCTGGTTGTGCTTCGATTAATTCTAAAGTTAATAAAGCAATCGAAGAATCTGATGGTAAATTAGCGGTAGTATATCGTAGCTTCTTATTGTCGTATCATAAAAATGGTACTGCTGCGGCTTCGGCAGCTGAGGCTGCTGGTATTCAGGGGTATTGGAAACCGTATGCTGATAAACTATTTTCAGAACAAGCTGAATGGGAGAATGCTTCCGGTTCGGAGCGTTCAGCGCTGTTTAATAAGTACTTTGAGGAAGTGACGGATGGTAAAGGGGATATTGATAAGTTTAATCAGGATATTGCAAGTGAAGCAGTTTCAAAAAAGATTAGTTTTGATATGGGGATTGGTAAGCGAGTAAACGTGGAATCTACACCGGCATTTTACGTTGATGGGCAGGAAATTAACTGGAGTGAAGCTGGTAGTGTTGTTGTAAATGGAAAGACTATTAGTTGGGAAGCAGGTAGATCTGGTGATGAGTTTATTAAACTATTAAAAGATATTGCTGACGCCAAGGCTGGTGAATAAATAATAGCTATATTCAAAACCCCCTCTGTGCACCACAGAGGGGGTTTTGACGAGCATTAAATCTCGATAAACTCTTGCCAAGGAGCAGGAGCTATTTTTGACTCTTGACGTCCCTTGTTGGAACGTTTTGGTCGTTTGATACGCATGTATCTAGTTTTCTCCTTAATATTCTCGCTCGTCGACCGACCCACCTCGCGAAAGACTTTTTTAGCCGTAAGTCTATTGGGAAAAATAATGAGCGATAGGATTTATTCTAGCAAAGAAATTTGAAACGCGCAAGCATAAAAATGATATAATCAGTAGTATGAAAAAGCGTGGGCGCATAAAGATACACAAGATCAAAACTTGGCAGCTTTTGGTAATTTTGATTCCACTTCTTTTTATTGATGCGACCTTGCTTAGGCTTGATCATATTCGGATGACAGAACTTAGGGACGCTGTGCTGGCGGCGGATGAAGCTGATGACGATGATGGCATAACCAATGGACTAAATGAGCTTAAAAAATTTGTTTTTTCTAATATCGTGATAAATGTTGTGGATGATAATGGGAAACAAAAAATAATGTTTGGGACGGGCCCATTTTATTTGGAACATCAATATATTAGAGCCGCAAATGCAGCATTAGAAGAGGCTGAAAAGAATGTTGCTTCTGATGGTAATCCAAACGGGAATGTTTATGCGGCAGCTTCACAAGTTTGTCG
This sequence comes from uncultured Candidatus Saccharibacteria bacterium, assembly GCA_947165975.1. Taxonomy (GTDB): domain Bacteria; phylum Patescibacteriota; class Saccharimonadia; order Saccharimonadales; family Saccharimonadaceae; genus Nanosyncoccus. The sequence continues at coordinate 4,013 of CAMVCL010000004.1, forward strand.
TCCGCAGGCGATTGCGAATGGATGGACTTGGGATAATCCAAATTATATCAACTGTATGATGAGTGAGATACAAAAGTATCCAGCAGCTGACGAACTAACAAGCAGTATTGTGGCGAATCTGCCTTCGACTGAGTTATATCGTAAGAATTACGCTTCGCCACTATGGGCGCCGAGTTTGTCTGGGGTGATGATCTTGATTACAGCTATTATTATTGTTGTAGTTTTGATAAGATTTGTAGTGTGGATAATACTGCGCCTTTCTCTGTTATTCTTATGATTATTGATGTGAATAGGGAAAATCCTTAAAAAACCTCTTGACAATTGTTTTCTAGGGTCATAAGATAGGATTATAATAACTTAAGGAGGAAAGCATAAATGGCTTACGAACACACCAACGGTAAAGGCGTGAAATATTACTTACACAAATCTGAAGTTACTCTTCGCGGTGGCAAGCCTCAAACAATTTATTTCTTTACTAAGGAAGAAAATGGCGGTAAAGGTACTCCATGTGATCTTCCAGCTGATCGTGAAGTGGTTGAGAATCCACGCAATGGTTTCTTGACTCTCAAGAAGAAATAATTAGAATATAGTCATAAAATATCGCACATTTGGTGCGATATTTTTGTTGACCATTTTATTTTTGATGGAAACTTGATAGGATAGTAATATGAGCGGAGAAAAGATTGGTAATTCTGAAGAATCAGTACCAACTATTAAAGGGGAATTAGGGGAGTGGAGTGAAGGAATTGATTTAGAAAAAAGGATGCCCAAGCCTTTTGATATTGATTTGAAAGATTTTTTTGATAGAGATGAATTAGAATTGGTATCATCTGGTAAATCCGAATCGGAAATTGCCGAATTAGAGAAAATCAATCATGAAGCGTTTTTGCATAATAATGCAGAATTTGAAAAGTTGAATGAACGGATTTTGCAGATAGCAGAGCTAGGGCCAGATGAAATTGATGCTTTATATCATGACAAAAATACTAGTGATTCCGATAAGTCCATAATAGTTTGCATTGAGGTTTCACGGATGTCAGATGAAGAATACGATGCGTGTTATGCTGAGGAACCGGAGTTACTTGGAAATATTAGTAAGGTGGCAGGTTCTATTTATGGGTTTGGTATTGCGTTTTCGCGTAGTAAACTTGAGAGAGACGATGCTCCTTTTAGAATAATGACAGAGAGGGAACGTGAAGTTACTAAACCTGGTTCGGTTGAAGATATTGCATCCGCTGCGTTGGAATCTTATGTGATGAATCCAAATTACGACAATTATCGTATTTCGGATTATTCAGAATATCTCCATGGCATTATGCTAGATTGTACAAAAAGGACGATAGATGATAAAGACGGTACAATTGCGGAAGAGATTGATTTGGAAAAGTTTCAGGAACGAGTTATAGAGTCGATGAGTTGGGCGGTTTTAGATGCTTTTTCTGTACAAAAAGATTATACTGCTGCGGAATATGATGAATTACAAAAACGCGCTGTTAAAATGTTTGCTGATTATAATACGGGTCATCATTATATTACAGATGAAGAGTACTATGTTGGTCAAGTATCAGTTGTGGATGGGAATAATAATCGCCGAATGGGCAGTATTTATGCATATGAACAAGATGATTTTTGGGATAATTACATGAAGAGCGTTCGAAGTAATAACGATGAGGTGTTTAGGTATAGCAGTGAGGTTGCTCGTGCAGAAATGGAACCGTGGGCGGATAAGATTGATCTAGAATATTTAGAATTTATCAATGATGACGATAGCTTGGATTGTGAAGAAAAGTATAGAAGAATTACGGCTTATATTCAAGGGGTTTTTGAAGTAGAAAACTTGGATGAAAATGGGCAAAGCCGTCCGATTAGCGTAAGATGGTTTCGTTTTGAGGAATCAAAAGTAAAAAAATTGATTAAAAAGGTATTGGGAATTTCTGAAGAAAATGAAGATTTACCGGAAGCATATGCCGGAGGGTATTATTCGGATTCGGAAAAGAGTATCTATTATATTAAACCGGAACAATCAAAAACGAAATTATCACTTGCTGAAATTGATACGGTTGTGCATGAAATGTGGCACGCTAAGCAATTTGAGTTGATGAGAGTGCAACCTGGTACGAGAGTGAGTACCGATGATATAAAGGTACGTATGTACGAGAAGAATAGTTCGGCTTATAATGTACTCGAACGTAGGCTAATGGAAAAAGGCAATGAAGCTTATTATATGCAAGTTTTGGAGCGGGAAGCGTATGCGATTGGGAGTATTATACAAGAACGTTTGGACAGGCGTCGCAATAAGACGCTCGGAGAAAAGATATTAAGTCTATTTAACTTTAAGTAAAGAATAGAGCGGTCAATAGTGACCGCTCGTTTTTTAATCTACTCACTTCATGGCAGCTTCGATGTGCTTTTTACGGATTTCATCTGTAATACGGGCAATTTCGGCCGGTCCTTTTGCGAATCCGGGTACTGCCCATGCACCCCAAAGTTCACACACGGTGCTGTGGTTAGGTTTGGCGTCCAGGAATGTAATTGCATGGAAGGTCGGTTGCCAGCCGCAGAAGATAAAGTAGAGTCGGGAGCGTTCCCACTGTCCAGCTGACATTATGACGTGGAGCTGAGAGAAGGAATCGCCACTTTCGGTAAACAGTTCAGCTGCCATGCGGTCCTCATCGTTGCCGCTGAAGACGACTGGTAGCATATGAACCATTTCGTTATTGATACCGTGTTGGTTGAGCCATTTGGCACCAGCGGCGGCTAACGATATGGTCTTGTGTCCCTCATGAACACCACCGAAGGTCATGTAGTAGACGGTCATACCTTTGGCTTCTAGTTCAAGACCGACAGAGAGACCTTTTTGGAGGCGCTGCTCATATTCGGGGCCAGGTGTGCCGTCGGCGTTTAGCGGATGTTGGGCCTTAACAGCAACGATGGCATTTTTGCCGTTGCGTTGTAGGCGATTTAAGGTGTTAATGCGAGCTTGTTCTTCGAGTACGGCCCACTGATATACTTCGTCGGTCATCCAATCCTGACGGATTACTTTCGCTTCTTTCATTTGTCTATCCCCTCCATAGAATTTGAGTAGATTTCTAAGTTACCTACTTATGTCTATAAGCACTGTATATATTATACCATACTTAACTTAAAAAGTCAAGATAAGTATTTGCATCTATAGAGAGGATATTCAGAAAAAGCTACAAAATAAGGATAAGGAAATCTTATAAGAACACTATATAATATTAGAGATCATGGTATAATTATGTAGTATAAGCATAATAAAAATAGAAGTATGGAAAATAGTAAATCTAACGAGATAGTTTCAGCTGATAGTAATTCCTTTGACAAACCATCAAACAACACGTTTGTCGCAGACCAGATTTATCCTACGCCGGCATCGCCCACTTCGTCGGATTCTTTTGTAAACAATTCTCGAATTAATGCTTCTCAGGCCAACAATGATCAAGAAAACGACAAACTATCTAGCTATAACGTAAAAAAATCGTTCATATCTATTGCTACGGCAGTGTTACGCGGCGCTGGCGTTCTTATGGTTATTCAATATATCTTTATCGTTGTTATCTCGGTGATTGGTAATTTATTGATTACGGTTAATCCAGATACAGGAGAGAAGATAAACGGTCCCGACAGCATAATTCCAAGTATGCTGGGAGAGTGGAAGTCTTTTTTGATATTTGTAGTTGGTATCGTTTGCTTATTTATATCGCATAAAGCCTCTAAGAGTAATGATGCTGGTGTGCATAAAAAAACTAGGGCAAGAATCGAAACAATGGAAAAGGAGAGGGACGCCGTCCATAAAAGTACTACTTCAAATTCTTAAGAGAAAATAATTTAAAGTTGAGATTTGTTAGGGTATTAAAAGGTAAATATATATTGGGCAAAACAGCGGTTTTCGCCTTATTTTGCGTGCAAAACTAATACAAGATTACAGTCCAGACCTCACAAGACTTAAAAAAATTTACTACTAAAAAATCGGCCAAAATGCCGACTTATATAAAAATCTGGTGGGGACGAATTGGGCAGGCATTAACAATCTATAGGGAAGACATTCGAAAAAAATTAGACCATGCTATAATAGAAACATAAGTATTTAAGACGGGAGACTCAATGGAACAAAATACTAATACTGGAGTGCCAATGACGCCAGCAATAGACAATAAGCAAAAAAATGGAAATAGTTTAAAAATTGTTACTTTGATTGCGTGTGTTGTAGCGGTTTGTGGCATTGGGTTTGGCGTTTACGGTATGATGCAAAGTTCGCAAAAAGATAGCCAGATTTCCGATTTAAAAGTTCAAATTAAGAAAGATGATGGAACAATTACCACAATTGAAACTCCTGAAATTGAAACTAATACCAATGATGGAACAACAGTAACTATTACTGATACAGCCAAAGTTAGCGGCGGTCCTTATATTGAAAACGGATATTTCTATGTTCCAGAGTGGGGCTTGAAGTTTAGTATCCCTAGCGATTTAGCTAATTATGGCTATTCCGTAGATTATGACGAGGCTCATGTGGGGTATTCTCAGCCCTCAATTGGTTTTACGGCAATGTTAAAATCCGATATATTAAATGACGCCCAAGCGGTTTATTATGATAATATTGAAACTTGTGCTATTGTGAACGTTTCTAAAGAAAACTCAGATTGGAATTCATGGGGTATAAACGGGATAATTAAAGATTTTGACGACTATAAGTTATTAATATGGAATTATTCTCGTCATGGGAGCTGCGATTACAATCTCCATATTGACGAAGTACAGGAGAAAATCCAAACGATGTTCTCAAATCCAGAAAAAATCTAATAAAAAATCAAAAAAGCACCGTGGGCTTGGTCTGCAGGTGCTTTTTTAGTGACCAAATTGTTTAGGGTATTAACAGACATTTTAACAGGGGTAAAAACTGCATTTTTGGCAGTTATTTGCCATAAAAATGTCTAAAAAATGCATACTATTGTTGCAGGGTACTTAACAGAAACTTACTACTAAAAAATCGGCCATTTTGCCGATTTAAATAAAAATTGCCTTAGAGAGACACAGGGGAGAGTCGCTTTTGTACGTTTCTTTATATCTCGGTACTTTTGAATTTTTATCTATTAGCCATCAAACGAGTACGAATATACGACGGTCGCGAATCTTTTCTTGCTTTTTTAAAAAATGCTATAATTATTAGCATAAAGGTTATACTACCAAAGGACAATAAATGACGAAGAACAAAAACTGGATTATCGCTACTCTCGTATTCATGGGTTTCACTATGTTTACTGGGAGTTTTTTAATATCTACTAATGTCTCTGCTGACGATGTAGTAGACAATGTTAACATCAATGTACCCATATCTTGTTCTATAGAAGGTACTGGTATGACTTCACATAATGCCAATATGATGAATGGTACCTATCAGAATAATATAGGTACTACTACCATGAAAGCCTTCTGTAATGATAACAATGGTTTTTCTATTTATGCGATAGGCTATTCTGATGATACTTATGGTGAGACTCATTTAAGTAGCTCAGTAGACCCTACCTATAATATCGCTACAGGAACCGCTACATCAGGAGATGTATCTAACTGGGCCATGAAACTAGCTACTAATACAAGTGCTACCTATGCCCTAACTCTAGATAATGGATTTGGTAGTTATAGTTCAGTACCAGCAACTTATACTAAAGTCGCACATAGAAATAGTGGCACAGATACGGGTACTAGTGCCACTGGCTCAGAGCTAACTTCAACCTATGCAGCTTATATGAATCAAACTCAACCTGCTGGAACTTATACTGGACAAGTGAAATACACTTTAGTCCATCCAGCAAGTGAAGAGCCACTTCAACCACGTCCTGCTACTGCCGGATGCATTAATTACTTTGCTAATGCTAGTACAGCTATCGGTGAGATGGGTTGTCAATCTGCATCAAATAATGCTTCTGTCACGCTATGGGCTCCTAACTTCAAGCGTGATGGCTATGGCTTCGCTGGTTGGAATGATAAATTTGATTATTCTGGTAACTACTATGGCCCTAATGAGACTATCACCGCTCCAGGTGACGTACAGACTAATGGCCTAAGTCTCTATGCAGTATGGATCAAATCTGCTGGTTCACTTCAAAACTGGAATGGATGTTCTAGTCTAGCAAGTGGTGCTACTACTGCCCTCACAGACGAAAGAGACAACAACACCTATGCTGTTGCTAAACTAGCTGATGGCAAATGCTGGATGATAGAAAACTTAAGACTAGCAGACAAAGATGCAGGTAATAACGACATCAACTTATCCTCATCTAACACTCACAACCCATCTACTCCACTAAACAACTCTTGGTACTATAAGAACCAACAAGGTACTCTCACCACTTCTAATCATCTTTCTGTCACTTCAGATCCTACTTCTACTAGTCCAGATACTGCTTGGTGTCAGACAAGCTCATCTGATTGTATTGACCAATCCATGCTCGCTACCAATAACACTACACTATTTACCACCAATACCGCCTCAAGCTACTCTGCAGCAAGTAATGTCTACAGCTACGGTAACTATTACAACTGGTATTCCGCTACAGCAGGCCACGGTAAATATTCTAGTGGTTCAGGCTTTACTGCCCCAGGTGATATCTGTCCTGCAGGTTGGCATTTGCCACGAGGTGGTAATAAATCCCAAGAAGCTACCAACGAATTCTGGCAACTAATTGTTACAGGATTAAATGGAGGTACAAATCCAGCTAACTATGATAGCTCCACGATACCATATTACACAGGAACTACAGAAGGAACTCCAATCTCTAACGCCCTTAGATCATATCCTAATAACTTTGTTTATTCTGGGTTCGTGTATGATGGTTCGTCGGTCTACCGTCGTAATTCCAACGGGCTCTATTGGTCGTCTTCGGCGACCGATAGTAACAACGTCTACAACTTGAACTTATACAGTAGCATCGTCTACCCAGGTACGGACTACTACACCAAGTACTACGGGGAGATGGTCCGGTGTATCGCTGGCGTCTAGCCGTTTCTTTTCGTTTTCTTCAAAAGTCCCAGGAACACTTCAAGGATTTCGCTTCATGCGAAATACCTTGAAGTAGGAGCCAAAAATCACGAAAGACTTCCCACGACCACCTTTGGGACCGCTTGGGAGCGGGCCCAAGGGGAACAGATTTGCCGGCTTTGCCGGCAAATCCAAGTTTTCTGTACGCATATGAGACGCGATGCGACATAACCTTGGAATCCACTTGAAACGCAAATCCGAGAAACCTAAAAATCATGTCCTATCGCTGACCTGAATTATACAAGTTCCGTACCCACTTTTACTGCCTTATAAAAAAGTTAGGGATCACGATAGTATATATTGCTATACTTGCCTATACAAGGCAGCTCAAAAACCAAAAATACCCCTATAAATTGGGGTATTCTAGGCCCGGGATGACTCTCGGGAAGTGACAGTTTTATGGTGGGGGTACTTGGACTCGAACCAAGGACACTGCGTGTATAAGACGCATGCTCTGACCAGCTGAGCTATACCCCCGCTACTCTATTTTATCATAAAATGATATAATGATAAGTATGAGCGGGATAAAAACAAAGCTTAGACGACTTGGTTTTAAGCTTAAGCATGATTATTTATCGGTGGAGAATGTGGTTTTGATTTTGGCGGTCTTTTTATGTTTGATGTGGACTTATCAATCGATTATGGCGATGTCTAGAAACTGGAATTTGACCGAGCAATTAACGACTGAAAAAAAATCATTAGAACTATTAAATATTGAGGTTGAGGCTGCTGAGTTAGAAAATGAATATTATAAATCCGATGAATATCAGGAGCTTCTGGCTCGAAAATATCTAGACAAACAGTTTTCGGGTGAAAAAATGGTTGTGATGCCAGATAATTCGGAAGAAGCAAAAAATAAACATAAAACCATAGCGACTACGGCCAAGACTGAGAATAACTATACGAATTTCGAAAAGTGGATGATGTATCTTTTCCCGAATTATTAATGTTTTATTTTAAATATGCTTGTGCTATAATTATTGTATGAAAAGAAGACTGGGCGGTTTTACAATAATCGAAGTTTCATTATTCTTAGCGATTACTGGTTTGATATTTCTTGGCGTGACAGTTGGTGTACAGAGTTCAGTTTTTAGACAACGTTTTAATGATTCTACACAGAATTTTGCTGAGTTTTTAAGGGGGATTTATGCGGAAACGACCAACGTACAAAGTGCTGATAGTGGCCGTTCTGGACAGGCAATTTATGGTAAATTGGTGACTTTTGGAGAAACGAGGAGTATAGAAGCAAGGAATAAAGCAACGGATGGGAATACAGCATATATTTATGATGTAGTGGGTCAAGCGAATGGTGATATTGGGAGTGGAAACATCCTTGATGCTTTATCTAAAGTTGGCGCAGATGTTGTAATAAGGAGCGAAAATAAATTGGCTGGTATTGTAGAAAGCTATAGTCCGAAGTGGTCGGCACAAATACAACAAGCATGTAGCGGTAGTTCTTGCTCTTATACGCCAATTAAAGCTGCGATTCTAGTTGTTCGTCATCCGCGTTCTGGTACAGTTTATACATATGTTATGAATAATGCAACAATTGAGGTTAATCAAAAATTTCAGGATACGAGCAGTAGTATCTTGGATACTTATTTAAAGAATGGTAGCTTTAAACGTGATGATTTAGATTTTTGTATTAACCCAGAAGGTAGCAAGGAATATAGCAATAGAGCAAATGTTAGAATTTATGCTGGTGCGAGAAATTCGTCGGCAATTGAAATAATAAATGATGTCGGCACTAATAGGTGTCGGGCGAGTTAGTGGGGAATTGAAGATGATGTTGTGTTATAATAAACATATGCGAAATAGAAAAGTGCGAAGTGGGTTTACTTTGATTGAACTATCTTTGTCTATTGTTTTTATCGCAGTCTTGTCGATTGCCGTGACGGTTATCGTAATGAATTCTATTTCTTCTTACCATCGAGGAATTATTTTGAATCAAATTAATACTACTGGTATGGAGATTGTTGATGACATGAGGGCGGCGATCCAAAATTCTACTGCTCGTTCAGTTAAAAATGAATGTGCAAATATTTATACCGATGGGATTGGCGCTAGTACGATGCAAAAGAATTGTGAAAACGATGCTGGGCATAATTTCATTTCTGTTACTAAAAAAGCTTCAGTAACCTTAGGGAATAAGAATTTAAGTGACGTGCCAGTTTATGGAGCATTTTGTACTGGGGCCTATTCTTATATTTGGAATTCCGGTTATTTCTTTGCAGGAAGTGGCGTAAGCGTACAGGATGGGGTATCAAAAGCTTCAATAAAGTACAAGGAAGCTACTGGTAGTGGCTCTTCAACTGTTAAGACAGTTTCAGTTAATAAACTATTGAAAATTCGTGATGAGAGTCGTGCTGTTTGTATCTCTGCTGCTTCGGCTGATTATTCTGCAGCGACGACTGGCGCAAAAAGTGAATTTGATATTTCGGGCGAAGCATATGACGTGGTTGAAGAAACACCATTTGATCTTCTTGAGGGAAGCAATGCATTGGCTATATATGAATTAGGTGCCGCGGTTCCGGCAGAGAGTACTTCTGTCAACAATACATTCTATACGGTTTCGTTTATCTTAGGTACAGTACAGGGCGGCGTTAATGTAATGTCTACTGGTGATTTTTGTACAACGCCCGGTGACATGAATAATTCGGTTGAGGCTATTGATTATTGTGCAATAAATAAATTTAATTTTGCCGCGGAGGCGAATGGAGGATAAAATGAAGTCAAGACAAAAGAAGTATAAGAAGGGTGCTGCGTCGTTTTATATTGTGGCGTTTTCAACCTTGATTTTGATGATCATTGCGACGAGCTTTGCTGCGATTATTATTTCTGAAGTAACTCGGACTTCCAACGATGATCTTTCGCAATCTGCATATGACTCTGCGATGGCTGGTGTCGAAGACGCAAAACTGGCATTTTATAACTATCAAAACTGCTTAACCCAGAAAAAGAATAATGGTACGATGCCGGATGGCTGTAGTGAGATTCTTAATTACATGGATAATCCAGATTGTGATATGGTTGGGAAAATTCTGGGGCGTTCTTCTAGTAGTGAAGGCCAACCTGTAGTAGTTGAAGAATCGAATACCGTAGGTAATAATATGCAGCAGGCGTATACATGTGTTACGATGACTGATTCGGTGCCTGGTTATGAATCAACTTTATCTTCCTCTAATATGATTCGTGTAATTAAGGCAAAGTTTGAAGACGGCGTAGATGCAAGTAATATTGCCAGAGTGAAACTTAGTTGGTTCTCTGATACTAATACCTCTACTGTTAAATACTCTAATTTCGATGGTAGTAATGTAAGTTTTAAAGCGGCGACGGTAGGCTCAATAGCCGCTCCTCCTACAATTTCATTAGCAATGATTCAGACTGATGAGAAATTTACAATTAGTGATTTTCAATCTTCTAATGGTGCAGACAGAAGCGATCGTGGATTGATATATCTAGTGCCAACTGATAGTAAGGAAAAAGCAAAAAAGACCAACGCATCAACTTATATAGGGGCTTATAATGATACTTCAAAGAACGTAATCACAGCAAGACAGTTTGCAGATAGCAATAATAAGCTTAAGAAGAATTTACCATATGCGGTGTACTGTTCTGAAGATAATGGTGATTATTTATGTTCTGCTACTATTAATTTACCTAAACCATTGCACACTGATGTTCGTAATGACGATACATTTATATTCGTGGCTGGGTTGCCTTATGGTGCACCGACGACAGATTTCTTGCTAGAATTCGAATGTGCCGATGATAAAGTTTGTGCAAAATGTAAGGTTGGTGATACGGATTGTGATCCAGCAGCGAAAGGTGGTACTGCGAACTTGAAGGGTGTACAAATTGAAGTTGACTCAACTGGTAAGGCAAATGATTTGTTTAGAAGAGTTTCGGTAAGGCTGGATAACCGAGATGATATGTCGCTTTCGATTATGGGACCACTAGAGTTACTAGAATCAAGCGGTCGTGATGCTTTGAATAAAAATTATACGGTGCTGACTGAGCACAACTTCCCTAACTAATTATTTGGGATTATATTAAACCGGGAGATGATCCCGGTTTTTTCATAAAAAAAAGGAGCTACTAGGTTGCTCTCTTCTCATAATTCTGGTAGCGGGGGTTGGATTTGAACCAACGACCTTTTGGTTATGAGCCAAACGAGCTACCAGGCTGCTCTACCCCGCGTCACTTTGTTAAATCCTGGCTCGTTTGGCTATGAGCCGTCAAAACGGGGAGCTACCAGGCTGCTCTACCCCGCGTCACGGTGTATATTATATATTATATGTTAGGAAATGTCAACGTTTTTTGGGGAGAAGTTTTTTGGCGGCGAGTTTAATGGCATTATTAAAGGAATTAGCAATATGTGGTGTTGTGGCAATATCAAGCGTGGTGAGGTTTTGATGAATAGCTAGGGATAATTCGCTTATCATTAGGCTTGCGTCTGGCGCTACGATAGTGGCACCAATGATGTGATAATTCTTGTCTGTAAGAAGTTTAACAAAACCATAGTCGAAATTATAAATCTTACTTGCAACTAATTCATCTAGTTTGACGATTGATTTCATGTATTTGCGATCACGCTTAATGAGGTCATTTTCATTGAACCCAGTAGTGGCAACTTCTGGATAAGTATTAACCAGGCGTGGCATATCTTTGTAGCTAACAATTGCCTTAGTTTTATTAAGTAGATTGGTAGCAAGGGTCAATCCTTCTTGGCTGGCACGCTCGGTGGAGGATTCGTTGCCAAGACAATCTCCGATAGCATAGATGTTTTTGGCGGAGGTTTGGAATAGTTTATCTACTACAATGCCAGTATTTTTGAATTTAATACCAGCGTTTTCTAGACCATAATCGAGAATAGGTTCACTACCTGTGGCCAGTACGATACTATCAGTACGTACCATTTTTTCTGCTCCACCTGCTTGGAAGATAACGTATTTGCTAAAATTATCTTGTTCTAGGGCAACAACTTTGCAACCGACGAGTACAGAAATACCGAGGCGTTGGGTGAAATAATTATTGAGTGTTTCTCCGACTTCTTTATCCTCTCGTGGCAGTAGTTGATCGGAAGATTCGAGGATAAGAGTTTTAACACCTAGTTCGGCATAGTATTCTGCTATTTCGCAACCAGTTGAGCCGCCGCCTACAATGGTGACGACTTTAGGTAATCGTCGAATTTTTATGGCATTATTGGGATTTAGATAATCAATACGATCTGTACCAGAGATTCCGAGAGTTTTGAGTCTAGAGCCAGTGGCAAGAATGAAATATTCGGCAGTAACTTTTTGTTGTCCTATGGCGATCGTGTGTGCATCAAGGAAGTTCGCATAACCATCTAAACAAACTATTCCAGCTGCTTCGAAAACTTTTTTGTCGTTGCCGCCAGCTTTGATGATGGTACTTAGCTCGCGAGCGGCAATAGTGGGAAAATTAAAAGATAAATCTTGATTTCTAAATTCTGGATAAGAATTAATCTTAGCATAAGTGTGTGAAAAATCTAGCGCAACTTTGTATGGTAGATCGCGAGTATTGAGATTGTTGCCGCCATAGAATCGGTTTTCGACCAATGCGACACGCTTTTTTGATTTGGTTAATGCTAATGCGGCGGCAGAACCAGCGGGACCACTACCAATAACTATATATTTAAAATCGTATTTTTTACCCATCTTTATACTATTGTATCACGATTTTGGTAAACATAAGCTAAATCTTTGTGGTATTTCTTTAATTCTTTAACTATCACACGTTTTAGATCGGTTTCGGTAATGATGGACTTATTTTTTAGTGTTTTTTTAGCTTCTTTCATTGTGCGATTAATAAAGATCTCCGCAGCACCTTCTGGGATACCGACACCGCGAGCATCAATTTTAAGGTCTTTGATGATTTCCGATTCGTTAAATTCTTTCATTGTAGATTTACCTTAAAGCATATTATCAAAACGGCGATGATTAAGTAACTTAGGCTAAGAATTACACGATTGAATGATTTATTTTTGCTGCGAGATTTGAGAATATTTGCGAGATTATATCCAGCTTGAAATTTGTAGTGAATAATGAATAAGGGAAAAAGAGGTGCAAGTGTAAGGAGAATTGCTAGAAGATTAATTGGTATACTATGAAGGTCTAGGCGCATTAACTCGATTGCAGAAACGATGAAAAGTGGCAAAATAAATAAAAGCTCGCAGGCGATGGAAATGACACCCAGAACGAAAGCGTCGGAGTTGGTCTTAATGGATTTTGCGCTTGAATCTAATGCTCGGGCGAATTTGCGTGGAATGTATAATTTAGTGCTATTGCCGCGACGATAGTAGTAGAAGGCTGAAAGAATACTGAACGCAAAGAGGATGCCGATCATAATCCAGGTTAAGATGCTGGTTTCAGGCTGGAAGTTGCCGAAACAAAGAATCGAAATGAGATAATAGACAGAGAGTAACACGCATGCCGTAATGATTTCAACACCAATGATAAAGAAGAGCATGAGACGAGAGGCTTTTTTCTTGGAGTATTTGCCTATAGCATAATGGTACGAAAGCGCAAAAACACCTGGCGTGATTTGTAAGAAAGCCATGATAAGCATAGCCAAAATTAGGATTCCTACAGAGATTAAAACGTTCATGTTTAAATTATAGCATGTAGGGGGTTGCTTTTCCAGTATGTTCATGTTAGTTTGCTAGCCATGAAGAAATTTTTATTATTTTTAACAGTAGTCATGTGTGTGTTTTGCAATAGTTTTGCGATTGGTATTGAGGGTGACGTTACGGCTAGCGATGAAGATATGGAAGTAGAAATAGATGAAATAATAATAAATGATAATATTCCAGATTTGTATATTCGGGCGGTTAATCCTGGATATACGGTTGATGGCAAAAACAATGTCGGAGAAATGATTGAGCTTTCCAGAAAGAACTCCGACGCACCGATTTCGCTTACCGGAGTAACAGTAGGCTATACTAATTCAAGCGGGAGTGATTCGATTTTGTTCGAATTTCCCGAGAACAGCTGGATGTCCGGTAAGAATGTCCTCCTTCGTTTGGCTAGCTCATCTTCGGATGAGCTAGCTTCTGTGAATTATAGTAAGACTTTGGCATTTAAGGCTGGATTGACTTTACTGAAAGATGATGAAGTAATCGATTCAGTTTGCTGGACTAGTAAAGATGACTGTTATAGGGAATTTAGATCTTCTTTGCCGACTACATTGGTGAGAAATCTAATGACTAACGAATTTGAGCATGTGCAGGAATATGAACCTCAATACGAAGTGGATAGCTATTATGTAGAATCAAATGGAGATGATGTTGATTATGCGGAACAGTGCAAAGGATTGCAGTTTTCCGAAATCTTGTCTTATTATGAAACGACAAAATCTGAACAATTTATTGAATTCTATAATCCTAGTTCCAGTCAAATTATATTGGACGGATGTTTACTTCGATATAAGAATAAAAATTATGTTCTAAGTGGCGTGATTGGTCCTGAAGAATATAGCATTTATTATCCGAAAGAATTCAGTTTAACGAAGAATCCCACCAATTCGAATTATTTAGAGCTAGTTGACGTGAATGGAACAGTTGTTGACGAATTGGTTTATTCAAATGGGCAAAGAAAAGGGGCCGCTTATGCTATGATTGGTATTGATAAGAAAGGTGAGGAAGTTTGGAAAGTTACATATGCTCTGACGCCAGGAGAGGCGAATCATTATCAAGAATATCAGACGTGTGAAGAAGGTAAAGTAATTAATACAATGACTGGAAATTGCGTAAAGGCTGTAGAGATTAAGGAAAAGACATGCAAGGTTGGTTATTATCTTAATTCGGATACGAACAGATGCAAAAAAATTAAGACGGCAAATACAAAGACATGCAAGGCCGGTTATTACTTAAATCCCGAAACAAATCGTTGCCGTAAAATTAAAGCAACTGAAAAGAAAACATGTAAGGAAGGATACTATTTGAATCCTGAAACTAATCGATGTCGTAAGATCAAGGAGAATAAAGGCGCAGACTATAGTTTGAAACCAGAGAATTATAGTGAGAGTTCGTCGTTTATAGCGCTTTATGCTGTGCTTGGTGTAGCTATGGTTGGAATATCATATGTGGTTTATGAGTTCAGGAATGAAATTAAGAGGCTTTTCGGTAGAGTTTTTCGACGATCTCATTAAAGACGGCATCACGCGATTGGTCGCCATTTACTTCGATAAGTAAACCTAGGGAATTATAGTGCTGTAGGACAGGAAGAGTTTTTTCGCGAAATTCTTGGAGTCGAGTTCTGAAGGTTTCGAGATCTTTATCGTCTTGGCGTCCGCCGCGATCGTTGAGGATTTTAGATTCTTTAAAACGTTTTTCGACGTCGGCTTCACTGATATTGAGAATGATAGCGGCTTTAATCTCGTGTCCTGCACCCGAAGCTACTGACATAACTTGATTTTCTTCGCCGTGCCAACGACCAATTGATGAAAGAATGAGAGGATATTTAAATAGATCAGCACGCTCGAAATATGGTAGAACCCATTCGTAAAAAATATTAGTCGGAATAAGGGCGCCATGCTCTGAATAATGATTTTTGGTTTCTTTTTCCATGGCACGAATGATCATACCGGAGGAGAGAAATTTGGCATCTAATGCTTCTGCTAATCTGATGCCTTGAGTGTCTTTGCCAGACATAGGTAGGCCGAAGATATTAATACTGCCGGTCCCCAACCATTCTTTAATAGTTGTAAGTTTTTTTTCTAGGTCGTTCATAAGGTCATTATAGCATAAAAAATACCCCAGCACGCATCTGGCTGGGGTTTGGATAAAATAAGCTTAGAAGGCGGCCTCGAATTTTTGTTTGACTATTTTTGGAAGTTCATCGTTGTGCCACTGTCTTGTGGTTAGATCAAATACTCCAACAGTCATGTGTTGACCAGGGGCTGTACGAGCCGTGGTGACTCTTACTTTTCCACCTTTAATGGTACCCGTATAGGTGGTGCCTTTCTCAGTTAGCGTGAGGCTCTTGTTATTTTTGCCATTTTTAGCCATTTTTATCCCTCCTTATAATGTGCACCAGTCGTTAAGCTAGCTTTTCGCGCGGAATACTGGCCCTTCCGTCGCGACGTCCTTCGATTCTAACACGTACTTTTAAAAAAGTAAAGCGTCAGAAGGAGGCTTAAGAAATTAGCACTCTTTACATTTTAGTGCTAATTTTGTATAATTAGAGTATGGAAATTACAGAGCGACAAAGGCAAATCCTCTGTCAAATTATTGAGGAATATGCAGAGACTGCTTCACCAGTCGGTAGTGTGACGATGGCAAAGCTTTTTGGTGTTTCTCCGGCGACTGTGAGGGCGGAGATGGCAAGACTTGAAGCTTTGGGCTTGATTGCACAGCCTCATACTTCGGCGGGGCGTGTGCCAACTGATGCAGGATATCGTTTTTATGTGAATAACTTAGAGAATATTGACACTAGCGAAGTTAAATCCTCTGCACCTATTAGTGATGTAAGTTTGGAGCGCGGCATGCACGCTCTTACTAGACGAGTTTCTTCGCAATCTCAGGCAGATGCAGCGATTCGGGGGGCAGTAGATACTTTGGTGGAATTGACTGGTAACCTTGGTTTGGCGACGATTGGGGGACAATTATATCTTGCGGGTATTTCGAGGCTGTTTACTCAACCAGAATTTATGGATACTAGACGAGTGCAGGCGGTGGCAAAGTTACTAGATAACTTAGAACCGTGGCTGAGAGAGGCAGCACCAGGTGAGCCTTTAAATATCTTTATTGGCCATGAGAATCCGATAGGAAAGAATTCGGAAGTCTCATTAATAATTTCAAAATTTCGCTCACCATTTTCAGATAGAAGCTATATTGGCGTACTAGGGCCAACTAGGCAGAATTATTCTAGAGTGATGGCTTTGGTGAGACGAACAGGAAATATGCTAGAGGAAATTTTGTAAAGGAGGTGTATGAATAAAAAAATGAATAACAAAGAGGCGAACAGTGAAGATGTGTCTGGAAAAACTGACCCTGTTATGCCTAATAAGCAAATTGAGGAATTAACGGCAGATTTGCAGAGGACGCGGGCAGATTTTGAGAATTTTCGCAAGCAAGTTGAGGTACAAAAGGAAAATGAAAGAAAAACTACGAAATTTGCTACTATTTACAAGATACTACCACTTTTAGATGATTTTAGTCGTGCGATTAATAGCTATACGGAATTGAAACCTTTGGAGAAATCATTAGAAAAGACTATGAAAGAACTGGGTTTGAGTCGAATTGCGTCTGAAGACGGCGTTGATTTTAATCCGGATCTGCACGAAGCTGTAATGGTTGAGGGTGAAGGCGAAAAAGAAGTAACAGCAGAGACATTGCGACCAGGATATTATTATGAAGGGGAAGTGTTGCGTCCAGCTATGGTCAAAGTGCGAAAAGTATGATATAATATGTAACAATTGAAAGGATTTATTTATGGCTGAATATAAACTTAAAATGGAGAAGCGTGAGCTTACTGGTAAAAAACTGAAGAGTTTAAGGGAAAAAGGATTGATTCCTTCGGTAATTTATGGTGGTAAGGAACCAGTGCTTTTAGCTTCTGAATATGTTGCAACAGATAAGATTCTATTACAAGCTGGCTATCATTCGCCAATTGATCTCGAATTGGACGGTAAGAAAAAAATGGCTATCGTGAGAGATGTGCATGTTGATCCAGTTTCACGTAAGATTGTGAATATTGAGTTTCAAGCGATTTCGGCACGCGCAGTGGTGGAATCTACTACACCTATCACGGTAATCAATTTTGAAGAATCTGAAGCTTCTAAAACCTATCATTTTGCTATGGTGCGTGTATTGGATGAGATTGATGTTAAAGCCAAACCAGCAGATTTGCCAAAAGAACTTATAATTGATGCTTCTGGCTTGGTAGATGTTGACGACAAATTAACCTTGGCAAATATCAAATTACCAGAGGGCGTTGAATATTCCGATAAGGAAGTTGATCTTGAACAAGTAGTTGTTTCGTTGTATGACCCGGCAGCAGAGGCGGCAAAGCGTGAGGCAGAAGAAGCTGCGGAAGCAGCAGAGGCAACGGCTGAAGGCTCTGATGAGGGTACCGAAAAGGAATCTGCTGAGGAACCTGCAGAAGAAGGCGAAAGCAAAGAATCAACCGAATAAATACTTTTTCTACCTGTTTGATGGTATAATGTAAGTATTATGAAAAAAGTACTTGCATTTGACATAGATCAGACATTAAATGTGGCCAAGACACCAATAACTGATGATATTGCAGAACTATTGGTAAAATGTCTTGGCCATTTTGAAGTTTGTCCAATTTCTGGACAAAAATTTGACCAATTTTTAATTCAAATTGTGGACAGGTTACCAAATCCTACCCCTGAACAATTAAGTCACTTACATTTATTTGTGGCGCAAGGTACTCAATATTATCGTTATAATGTTGAGGAAAAGGATTGGGAGAGAGTATATAACTATCCATTAACAGACGAGCAGGTTGCTAAAATAACCGAAACAATTGAAACGGCGGCGAAAGAATTGGGCTATTGGGAAGAGGATAAACTCCAACCAGGTGATGAAATTATCGAAAACCGTTTATCGCAAGTGACTTTTTCGGCGCTTGGGCAAAAAGCTGGTACGGAAGAAAAATATGCTTGGGATCCGGATTGTAAGAAGCGTGAAAAGATAGTATCAAGATGTAAAGAATTGGCGCCTGAGTTTGATTATGAGATTGGCGGTACTACTTCGATCAATGCGATAACTCCAGGAATGAATAAAGTGTTTGGTATGACGCATTTATTAGAGGAGTTGAAAGTCGAAAAGAAAGATATATTGTATTTTGGTGATATGACTCAACCTGGGGGTAATGATTATCCAGTGGTAAAAATGGGTATTGATACGATTACGGTTAGAAATCACGAAGACACTGGCTTCGCATTGCGTGGTATCCTTGGTGTGATATAATGATACTAAATCAATAATTAAAGAGGGTGTGAATATGAGTGAAGAATCCGAAACTAAAAATAAAAAAGAAATTGGTGACGACTTAGTCGTAAGAGATCAAGAAAAAACAATTCGGAATGTTTTAGTGGTAGCCGCGATTGCGACGGTCTTAGGCTTGTTTGGTACGGGGTTTGGTGTATATAGTACAATACAAGTTAATCGCGTACTTGGCTCGTTTGAGAAAAATGATTTAGTACTTGAGGGGGCTAATGGAGTTGATTCGGAAGATGCAGAAGATGATGAACATGCCGAGATTGAGGAGGATGACGATTTTAGATATGGCTTACCAGCAAGTGCTGATTCGATTGATTATATAAGTTTGATGTATGATAATGGTAATAATTATCTTGAAGTTTACAGAGATGATAGTGCCATTGAATATAGTACTCTCGGTGATAATGACGAATATCAAACTAATACTGTCAATGGTGACATAGATAGAATATTCAAGTTTATTTACGACAATGATTTAGATAAGATTAAAGCCGATGAGGTTGGCGACGAAGATGAGACTTGGTATTTAGAAGTAAGCTCGAGTGAAGGGTACAGTTATGCTGGTGGCCAGGGTGCTTTACCTGAATGGATCGAAGCTTTAAGACAAGAAATAAAAGCATCCGAAAAGCAATAATTTTTTAGAATTGCCTTGACTATGATATAATGTTCTTATGAATATATTGGTTGTGGGCAATGTCTTAAAAGACGTTTATCTTAATCTCGATAATAGAACAGAAGCATTTGAGACTGATAAAAATGGTGTAAAGTGGCTGAATTTTGGATTTAATGCCAGTGAACACCATTTTTTTAGTCGTGAATCAAGTTTGGGCGGTGCGGCTGTAACTTTAGAAGTGTTAACTAAGATGGGGCTTAAGGCAAATGTTACGAGTTCGAAATTGAAGCTTGAAGATGACGGATTGACTATGGTTGAGCCGACGGAGACTTATCGTTATATTTTGGTTTCTGATGGTCGGCCAAGTTATATTGTGCCTACAGAATATAAAATTACTACATTTGCTACTCCTGATGATTTCTATGATTATATTTTTATCGATCGTTCTGCGAAACTAGATCCTGAAGCAGTAAATAAAATTAATACTTATCTTGATCTATCGCATAATACTAAGTTGGTGTTATATCTACGTACGGAGGATGACCAAATTTTAAACCAATTACTGCCGAAAGCAGATTTGATCTTTCACGAAGATGGCGGAGAAGAATCGGAGAAATCTTACGCGCCTGAATTAAAAAAAATAGATGCAGCTAAATTGATAAATATTTCTGAACATCAGCTTTCTTACTTGGAAATAAAAGAGAATGTTAATGTGAGCCGAATTGATGTATTGACTCATCTTTCGGCTTATTCCATCGCTTCAGCAACTATATTAGGTGGTTTTATTTTGGGTAATTCAGTAGAAGACAGTTTGAGGATGGCGCGTGTTAATATGGAGAACTCCAAAGTTAACTCGGTGTTACCATTGGATGAGCTAAAGGAAATTTCCGAAAACATGGATCCCGCAGAGGATTTGGAATTAATTGCGGCGAATCTAGTATTACATCCCAAAGGCATCTTGGCAGCAGATGAATCGGGGGGTTCAATAAAAAAGAAATTTGCTCAACTGAATATAGAAGATACTTTTGAAAACCGCCGTGATTATCGTAATCTATTTCTTAGTACTCCTGATTTAGGCAATTATGTGAATGGAGTGATTTTATTTGACGAGACTGCTAGACAACAAGCTGATAATGGTCAGAACTTTGTGGATTATTTAATTGCTCAACGAATTATCCCCGGTATTAAAGTAGATATGGGATTAGGGAATTTTGAAAATTCTTTGGAGACTTACACTAAGGGACTAGATGATTTGTCTGAAAGGCTGAGAGAGTACTATCGGATGGGGTTAAGATTTGCGAAATGGAGAGCAGCTTTTGAGATACATTTAAATGAGGCGGGAGATATTATTACCCCTTCGGAACGTGCCGTAGAAGAGAACTGCCGAATACTGGCGGAATATGCAAAAGAGTGTCAATCAGCGGGACTGGTGCCGATTGTGGAGCCAGAGGTAGTCTACGATGGTTACTATAGCTTGGAGAAATCTGCAGAGGTAACAGCAAAGATCTTGGACAAGTTATTTAATGAGCTATCGAGTTTTGAGGTGAATTTGCGTGCTTGTATTTTGAAGTGTAATATGGTGATTGCTGGTAAGCAATTTAGCATTTCTTCTCCTGAAGAAGTTGGGGAAGCTACAGCAAAAGTATTAAAAGAACATGTGCCGGAAGAATTGGCTGGAGTGGTGTTCTTATCTGGTGGCCAAACTGTGGAACAAGCAACGGATAATCTGGCTGCAGTTGTAAAGAATGGACCTTTCCCTTGGCCAGTAACTTTCTCTTTTGCTAGAGCTTTGCAAGACCCAGCTTTATTTACATGGAAAGGCGATAATGCAAATTCAGGGGCTGCTAAGGAGGCTTTTAAGGCACGATTGATTGCAAATACCGACGCGCTGAAGAATAAATAGTTTATTGTTCTTATCTTTAGAGTCATGTGTTATAATTAGACTATGAAAACTTATATCGTGGGCAATTGGAAGTTAAATTTTACCGTAGGTGAATCTTCCATCTATCTTCATAAACTATTAAAATCATTACCGAATTACAGAGATACAGAAGTAGTTGTAGCTCCGTCTTTAATAGCATTGCAACCTTTGTCTTTGCAGATAGATAGGCATAAAGTTAAGTTAGCAGCTCAAAATGGTTTCTATCGGGATTATGGTGCGTTTACAGGGGAAGTTTCTTTCTCACAGCTACGAGGATTAGTCGACTATGCAATTATCGGACATTCGGAGAGACGTTATATTCTTAGAGAAGATGATAAGATGGTAGCTAAGAAAGTAGCTGCAGCTATTCGTAATAAGGTAACTCCAATTCTTTGTATTGGAGAAACGGAATCTGAAAGAGCATTTGGCGAAACTGCAGATGTAATTCGGGATCAGTTGATCGGTGGTTTATCTGAAGTTGCAGACGACGATTTACATAAGGTAATAATTGCATATGAGCCAGTTTGGGCAATCTCTTCCACGAAAGCTGCAAAGATTGCTACTCCTGATGAAATATCTGAAGTCGTAAAGATGATTAGGAAGGTATTGGGGGAAACTTACGGAGAAAAGCCCGCAGAAAATGTGCCGATTCTATTTGGCGGCAGTGTAAATGCCTCTAATGCAGGAGCATATTTGACGGTTCCAGGGGTGAATGGCTTGTTGATTGGTGGTTCTAGTTTGATTTTGAATGAATTTACTGATATAATTGAAACAGCAAAAAGAGTTAGAGCATGAACAAAAGATATATAGATTTTGTGCCGAGTAGGAGTAGGGGTACAGCAAAGAGAGGTCAAGCTGCGCCAAGGGTTGCTCATGTCGAAATGCCGAATAAAACTAGTAGTCAGAGGGCGGTGCATAGGAATGCGGTAAAACCAGTAGCTAGATCTGTTGTAAGTAGGACTATGCCTGCTATTGCGACTAGGCCGCAAAGATCATTAAATAAGATAAGTACCACTAAAACTGTGAATAGAACGGCTACAAAAACTATAACAAAACCGGTGCAGAAAATCACTTCTAGGGCTTCGGGTTCCACCTCAAAAACTACGGTTGGTCCGATGTTGGGCGTAGTTGAAGACCTAGGTGCACGAGGTGCAGCTGTAAGTACATCGACGCAAAAAGCAACTCAGACGAAGGTTGCATCTGTTGCTGAGGCGAAAGCCAAGAAAGTGAAGGCGTCCGGACTGAGAAGCGTTGAAACAAGGCCTGAAGCGAAAGCTACTAAACCTACTACTAAAAGCACTTATAATACGCCAAAATCACCCTTCATTAACCAATCTAAGATTGAAAAACGACCTTTATCTAAGAATGTTTATCAGAAGAAGTTGGTGGTGCCAAAAGAAGAGCCTAAAGGCCCAGTGACGATTATAACTAAACCAGAGAAAGATTCGCATGTTGGGATAATTGTTACGATTATTATGACAATTATCTTAGGTGCAACAGCGGGTACTGTAGCTTTCTTATTGTTGCCTAAATAGGGGTATAAGTTGAAGGAATCTTTACTAAATAGAATTACAAGGGCAAAGAAGAGCGATGTTGTACACTCTTCAGGTTATGCCAGAGTGCAAAATGCTGGCATTGGCTCTACTTCAGCGCAAAGCTTTGCGGCGAGAAGGCAGATTGATAAGAATAGAAGTTTTATAAGAAGATATCGTGATTCAAAAATAGTCAATGAATTTGGACGTGAATCATGGCGGGCTAGAAAAGAAGATATGCAATTTAATGGTAGTAACAAAGAAGACAGTGCAGGTAACAGAACATTTAAAAGCAACGAACTACGAACAGGGGACACTGCATCGGTATCGGCAAGACCTAATATGCCCAATGGCGCACGAACTCCATCGCAGTTACCAGCTAGGAAAAACCCTGGCATTTCAAGATAAATATGATATAATAGGTAGAATGGTGGGATTAGCTCAGATGGTTAGAGCGTCTGATTGTGGTCCAGAAGGTCGTCGGTTCGATCCCGATATCCCACCCCAGGTTTATAATTAACAGATAAGCGGGTGTAGTACAGCGGTTAGTATGCAAGTTTTCCAAACTTGAGATAGGGTTTCGACTACCCTCACCCGCACCATATTTGCTCCATTAGGAGCTTTTTTGGGAGTTGGACCTTCGGTACGACTACCCTCACCCGCACCAGTGTTGATGAACAGCCTCTTCAAGAGGCGTTTTTCATCTGCCCAGAAGAGGTCCGAACCTTTTCAAGCTTATCTATCAGAATCTGCTTGTCTTTCTTTATCGGTTGTAGCCAGAAGTATTCTTCTAGGCTTAGCCGCCCATCTGTTAAAATGGAGTTCGAACCTAAGGCCGACAAAACCTGCTTTTTGTCTTCTAATGTGCCATTATTGAACTTTTCTGTTGCCGATGTCAGCCCAGTAAGGGTCGTCCCCACTATTTTATATAAATGAAGTGGTTATGCTACAATATAGACATGAATACTTCTTCAAATACCCCAGCAAATTCAGGACATAACAATACACTTTCACAAGATAATTCTTCGTCTATGTCTTTCAGTAGTGAAAATACAAGTCCTGCACCAATCAGTAATAAGCATAAAGACGAAAGACGTACCCTTATGATTATATTGGGCGCCTTATTTATTATGATTGTCATTTTGACTTGCGCAATTATACTAATACATATAAATAACTCGTCACGAGACAATGATGGCGATGAAGTCTCACTACAAGATGATGATGAAAATAGCAAAATTGATAAAAATAATAAGGCATCAGGCACTAATGATGTTGACTGTTCCCATTCGGAAATTGACTTAAAAACTCTTACAGGAGAAGACAATCCGAATGTCTATAATGCTACAACTTATTTGCGTACAGATAGTAGATATTTATGTATAGAAGATTGGGGTATTGCATTATCACTAACAGATAATATAGACGCTATCATATACACTCCCGTCAATGACAGCACTGCAGATTATATATCTCATAGAGTGAGTATAAAAGCAGTGATTGATGAGAATAACAATGTGAATTGGGGTGGTAATTATATGCCGGATTCTTATTTTTCTGCTTTGGCTGTATTGGAAAGAGCTGAGACTGAAAAAATGGATTACATAAAAAACCAGTATGGGATTACGGACTCTGATGATGTTTTCCTAAAAACAGATAAATATACATATTTTATACATAAAGCACGCGGTAAAAACTATATAGATTATTACAAGCTTTTGAGCAACGGCTATGAGAAGGATTCTTTTGATATACCAGAAGCCTTTTATGATGACATCCTGTTAGTTGATGATTTCGTTAGTGATTTTAATAATTATCACGTTTATGATGAGTCAAAAACTTAATTAGAATTATAGGTAATAGGATATAAATAATGGGATTAACTATGATGTAATAATAGAGTGCGGACTCTGTGCAGAGTCGTGCACCAGATTTATTCCAGTCTGAGTTTTTAGAGTCGGATAAAGGAGAGTATTTTGGTATTTGTAGGAAATGTGTCTTAGCTATTGACAAAAATTGTAATGTGTGCTATAATGAGGAAGATTTGGCGTAGGTGTGCCTAGTTGTCAAATTGTACATACTATATCTACGATGCTATGACTTACGAAAGGGGATAATAATTATGAGTAAGGAAAAACGTAGAGCTGAAAAAGAAACTAAGAGTAAGGCTAAAGCTGTCAAAAAAGAACCTGAGGTTCTTGCTGCAGAAGAAGCTGCTAAGATAGCGGCAGCTGAAGAAGCTAAGAAAGCAGCAGCTGAAGAAGCAGAAAGGATTAAAGCTGAAGAAGCTAAGAAAGCAGCAGCTGAAGAAGCGGCAAGACTTAAAGCTGAAGAGGCTAAGAAAGCTAGAGCCGCAAAGAAAGCTGCTGCAGCGAAAACCACAACAGCTGGACCTGCAGTAGGTGGCGAAGCGAAGGAGAAGAAGTCAGGTAGACTGACAAATGCTGAACTTGCCGAAATGACCATAAAATTGGCTGCGGCGGTAAGGGCAGCACAGGGTTCTTTGGATAATGTCGAGGATAAACTCGATGATCATGAATCTAGAATCGCACGTCTGGAAGTTGCTGTTTTCCCTGAGAAAAAAGCCGCTACCAGCGATGGTGAGACCGCTAAGGAAGCTGAGGCTAAGACTGAGGCTGCAAGCCCGTCTGACACTTCAGCGACCACTGCTACTAAGTCAGCTGAACCAGATCCTGTTGTTACGGGTGTCAGAGTAGGATACGCTTACAAATACTGGCATGCTGAAACAGGCTCATGGGGAATTACCTCGAATATCTGGGCAGCAAAACAGGCCTCAACAGGAGTATATGATCCGATCTGGGTATGGTATGATGTCAATGGTCACATTGACAGATTACTGACACCGGAGGAGGTAGTCAGATATACACCTGCATAAAACCCCATAGTTTCTTCAATAAACCCGGCATAAAATGTCGGGTTTTTAATTTTAAGAATAAGCTTGATTATTTGGATAAAAAGGGGTGTAGGTATTGACAAAAAAGCTAAAGTGTGATACAATGTAATTAGTCTGAGTTTTAGGGTGTGTTTTTAAAACAACGACGAAATTTAACAACCAAATCATCTCAGATCCCAAAGAAGGAATCTGAGTGCTACCCAAGCACAACTCCCCGTTTTTACCGGGGGGCGTTGTCCTCCGGATTCTAAAATAAAAATTTGAAAGAAGGAGGTAACGCCTTATGTTGTTGAGTATCATACTTGCCGTAGCAATAGCGGTGCTAATAATTATTGCGAAACGTTTGCTTGACGAAGAGGCATTCGACGAGGCTGTTTTCTCTGACAAGTATACAGCAGCTATCGTGGTAGGTATAATAGCGGGATTTATTAATTATTTTTCTCCGCAGTTAGTGGAGAGAAATTTATTCTTCCTGGCACCTATCTTTATGATAGTTATGATAGCTTTGCTTGTCTGGTTAGTAAGATGGTGGTGTGAAGAAGGTGGTAGCTGGAAAGAAATGATTCCATTTGTTATTTTGACAGTTTTGTTCTGTTTGATAATGGAGTCTGCTTACTGGGCAACTGCCATGCTCGTAACAGCACCGTTTTTAGCTTCCGTTTTACAGTTTGTTCCGTTCTTTGCGGGCATAGCTGCACTTTGGTGTATGGTGTCAAATTATCTCAATTTCTGTATTACAGAGATGGATGATACTGAGGCTGAAAGGTCTAGACATAATATACTTAAAATTGCAGCTACTGTAGGCGCAATTCTCTTGGTAGCTGGAACGCTTGCATTTGGAGCAGAGTGGAGCCCTAATGAAGATGCTTATGCTTCCGACGAAGGATTGCCAGCAGAAGAACAGGTTGAAGATGCATCGACTTCATCTTGGACATTCTATAACTCCGAGTTACAGACTGATTCGGATGAATCGAACAACTTTAACTTCGGCCCTAATCCGGGCAATCTGACAGCCGATGAGTACGACGCGGACTTCCGTGAAAGACTCAGAAATGACCCGGCTCTTGGTGCTGCAGACATGGCTTGGGCGGATGCTTGGCTTGGTACAAGGTACCTTGGAGAGTTCTATGACTCTTGCAAGGGAGATTGGGCTAAGACAATCAATGCGTCAAAGGAAGCATTCATAAAAGATAGCGTTTTATATAACAATACATTGGATGCATTTTTCCAGATGCTTGATTCTGCTGAAGTAAAGGTTACGACTGGAAAGAACCTTGACGACCAGATGTATATGAATCCATATACCGTGGATTCAGTACCGGACGTCATTGTTATGGAGACGCCTGACCATACCGGTACATTCTTGACGTATGTGTTTACGATTAAGGGTACGGGTAAGATTAGCGTATCTTACAGAACGGAATGTGGTTATCAGCCGACAAATGTCGAAGAGGTAATGGATATTACTCCTCAGGATAAACCGTCGACTCCGGATAAACCGTCGACTCCGAATAAGCCTTCCAATCCAGATAAACCTGGTCAGGGCGATGAGCCGCAGAAGCCGGATAATCCGGATAAACCTCAGTATAATAAGGACCCGAACAAGGCTCCTAAGAAAAATACTGAGCCGAATGATGATAAGGGACCGGGACCGAATACTAATAATCCGTCCGATCCTCAGCATTCAACGAAGGACACCAAGGACTCCACGTCCTCTATGACGCCTGATGATCATAAGAAAGATGTGGAAAGTAAGAAGGAAACGAATAAGACTCAGAAGACTGGGTCGGATTCGAATACGCCTTCGACCCCTGCGCCGAAGAAGGATACCAAAGTCGATAATAATGGCGACAAAGGTACCGGCAATGGCGGAATTAATACACCAACTCCTACCAAAGAGAAAGCTAAGGAAGCTGACTCCGGTAAGGAGATAAAAGATAGTTCTGGTGAGGCTTGGGAGGGCCCTAAGGACTAATATAGAATTGGGTAGCGGATGAGGCTTAGGCCTAGTACTTTAACTTATCCCAGGAGCTTTGCTCCTGGGATGCATCCAAGTTTGAGACTGAGATGATTTGGTTGTGCAGACGAAAATTAACAATTCGGCTAGCAACACAAAATTCGAGGTGGGAATTTTAATTTTTAATGAAAGGATTACTATGAAAAGTATTTATAAATCTGTTGCCACCGTGTCGGCTGCGGTTGTGATCGCTGCTGCTGCGTTGGCACCTGTGATGGTGAATGCTTGGGGTGACTCTGATAATGGTCGTCCAAGCTATACACTTGAACAAATTAATGATGGTAAACTTGGTGACAAGATTACCTTTAACTCGATCTCCAATGGTAAGATTGGTGATGAAAAGAATTTCGTTGGCGCTAAAGTAGCTGGCGCTAGTGTTAGTACTTGGAATGCCAATGAAATCAAAGTGAAAGATGGCGAAACTTATACGATTCGTTTGTTCGTTCACAATAATAGCCCTCGTGGCATGCAGGCGATTGCGAAGAATGTGAAAGCTTCTTTCTCAATCCCAACTAACGTAGCTAAATCTCAAACGATTGTGGGTTATCTTGATTCTTCAAATGCAACTCCGAAGCGTGTTTGGGACGAAGTTACTTTGGTAGCTGACGAGAATGTCTATCTTGAATATGTAGATGGTTCAGCTAACTTTAACAACAATAAGGGTGATTTTAAACTTCCTAATGAAGTTATTTCCAGTGGTGCTACCCTTGGTTATACTTCTATGAACGGTGAAATCCCTGGTTGTTATGAATATTCTGGTGTTGTAACCATTAATGTGAAAGTTCATAGTTCTGTAGCTGCGAAAGTTTCTAAGAAAGTTCGCATTAAAGGCACTAAGGACTGGAGCGAATCTGTTAACGCTAAAGTTGGCGATGAAGTTGAATATCAGATTGAGTACGTAAACTTACTTGCTGAGCAGGTTAAGAACGTGATGATCCGCGATATCCTTCCTACTAACGTTGAATACGTTAAGGATTCAACTTATCTTTATAATTCTAACTATAAAGATGGTGTGAAACTTCAAGATAATACTGTAACCACTTCTGGCATTAATATTGGTGATTACAATGCTAAGGGTAATGCCTATGTTCGCTTTACTGGTAAGGTTGTTGATAAGACCATGCAATGTGGTTCTAACCAATTAGTAAACTGGGCTAGTGCTACTGTAAATAGCTCTTCTGTAAAGGATGCTGTTTATAAAGATGACGCTTCTGTAATGGTTGATAAGAAGTGTGAGACTCCAACCCCAACCCCAACCCCAACGCCAACTCCAACACCTGACAATCCAGGTACTCCTGAAACCCCAACCACTATTGTGAATACGGGTGCAGGTACCATTGTGACTGGTGCTATTGGCGCAGGTTCAGTAGTAACTACTCTTGGTTACTACCTTGCTAGCCGCAAAAAATTGATGTAAGTTGACCGCTTCATGTTGGGCGGGAACTTATCACAAAAATGAGCCTTTTGGCTCATTTTTGTTGTCAAAATTAAAATGATTATGCTATAATTTACCTATATGGATTCATCACAGAATAATCCTTTTGGCAGTTTTGGCACGGGTGGGGTAAACCCGGGTGGATTTTCGTCGCCAATGACCGGTGGGGCTAGTGATGATATAGTACTTACTAATAATGTACCAAATAAATCAAAAAAAGGTTTGATAATCGGCATTATTGTTGGTGTTTTGATTGTCGTAGGATTAGTTGTTGGATTTTTGGTGATGCAAAAACCCGGCAAGATCAATACTTCGGATATTTTGAAAAATAATTTTAATCATTATATGAATTATTTGTTGTATGGTATCGATTCGACAGAGGGATTAGTTGGTGAATATAATGTAGAAAATGGGGCAGAAATATATGGTGTTCTTAGTGAAGAGCATACAAAGATGGTGCCGTACGCTGCGAAACTGGGAGAGTATTGGGACGAATTTTATAATAGTGTAAACGATTTTGTGGTAGAAGAAATGACGCGTGACGACTATAACAATCGCGTGAAGTTTGTGATTACCTATTTGAATAACAGTTTGAAATTGACGGATGAAGAAGCGGTTTTTGAAATAGTTAGCAATAGTGGTGTTGATGCCGCGAATAACACAGTTAATGATTATTTTTCAAAATTTGAGCAATTTGATTTTGAAGAAGCTAGGAATTTTATAGATTCCGGGAAAGTATATTATAGTGGAGTTGTTAAGATGTCAGAAGCGTTGTTGAACGCTGGCTGTATGTCGGACGGCGAAAACGCTAAGCCGTGTGATGAAGAAGCTATTCTTGGTGAAAGTGAGGAATATGCTGAGCTAGGCGACCATTATGCTGATATGTCAAATGCAGTTGATGATATAGTAGGATATCTGATCGAGAATGGCTGGAAGATTAATACTGAACTAAATAGGGGGAATGAATGAAAAAAATTTGGGGATTAATTATCTTATTGGCAGTATCTTTGTGTGGTACATTGTTTGCTCCAAATGAAGTTAGTGCATACTATAAGGATAATTGTTATGCAATTCAGTATACTAAACCATGGGTAGTTAAGGGTGATACGGTAGGAACTAGAGTTTATTCAAGTAAAATGCTTTGTTATAAGGATAAAAAGCTAAAGTTGGATAAGAAGCCGGAAAAAACTGAATCATTAGGTAGACCGAAGTTTTCGAGTGTTACTAGTAATACAGTCGAAGTAAATTATTGTACGAATGGAAGGACATCCCTTTGTCCTTTAGCAAGAGAACGAAAAACATATAAACTAAGTGATTATGGTAGTTTCGCTGCATTGGTTCAGGCTATTGATAAAGACATGACTGCATTAGGAAATTGGAGTGATTATAAAAAAGTGCCTATGGATAAAAACGATGCCAAGACTGAGAGCGGCAGTAATGCAGCTGGTAGTGATGCTGGTGCGGGGGGTGATGATGGAAAGGTTGGCGATGTGACTCTGAATTGCGCTAATCAGGGCGGCGCGCAGTCATTAGGATGGATTATTTGTCCAATCTTGACGTGGGCGGGCGAAGCGGCTCAAGGTGTTTATGATGGTGCAGTAGAGCCAGCTCTTAGTGTTGAACCAAAGCTCTTTAATGATTCAGGTAGTTCTGTAGAATCAGCTTGGGCAGTATTTCGCGATATCGCTAATATAATTTTTGCAATTATTGCGATGTTAGTGATATTGTCTCAGTTGACGGGTGTAGGTATCGATAATTACGGTATTAAAAAGATTCTACCTAAATTAGTCGTGACGGCTATATTAGTTAATATTTCATATGTTTTATGTTTGTTGGCTGTAGATATTTCTAATATTTTGGGTAATGGTTTGCAGGGGATTTTCGAAGGATTGAAAGAATCATTAACTGTAAATATGAATGTTGAGGGAATAGATGGTGGTGGAAAAGAAATTTTGACGACAGCTGGCTCAATGATTGGTCTAGCCGTTTTGGTTTATTTTGTTAAGGCAACTGGTAAGTTTTGGCAAGCGCCACAGGTAGCTCTAATGCTGTTTATTGCAGCTATTGGCGTTGTGGTGTCAATATTCTTCTTGTTTATACTGCTGTCGGCACGGGAAGCTGCGATAGTGGTATTAATAGTGTTGGCTCCAGTGGCGATGGTTTTGTATGTATTGCCAAATACGAAGAGCTATTTTGATAAGTGGTTGAAGATGCTGGGGGGTCTTTTGGCTGTATATCCGATTACAGGTTTATTGGTAGGTGGTGGTAACTATGTTTCTGCATTACTTTTGCATACAGGTATGAGTGAGAACTTCTTTGGTTCTTTAACCGCAATGATCGCGGGTGTACTACCAATCTTCTTTATTCCGACAGTGTTAAGGGGTTCGATGAATGCAATAGGAAATCTAGGTGCGAGAATTACCGACTTTGGCCGTGGAACTGGGAGTAGACTCCAGAGAGGGGCTGAAAATTCTAGGGCCTATAAATCATTACAGGAAAAAGCGGGAATGTTCGCTAATAAACATCAATTTGAAAACGCTAAAAAATATATGAATGGTACAGGTATTCGTGCTAGGATTGGAAGGGCTGTAAATGGGGGAAGATATGGTTATGCTGGAATGGCACAACAAATGATTAATGATATGGAGAAAGATGCTAAAGTAAGTAGATTGACTAGTGAAGCTGGTGTTGAGGCGGCCGCTACGGCCATAACGAAGAGTGTTGATGCTGCTGAAGTCGCAGATTACGAAACACTTATTAATTCCAAAACAAGAAATGGGGAGGATGAAGCTGCCTTGAAATCATTGATGGCTGGATATGCAACGAATAAGGCAGCCATGACGGCGATTACTAGAATTGCGGGGCGCAGAAAAGATACAGCTGCTAATTTCCTCAAAGAGAATATGGGTGATATGAGTCAATATAGTCCGGAAATAGCGCAAGCTATGGCTAAAGAAGTTGCGACGGGAAGTAATAGTGCAAACTTCCGCGCGAGTAGTCCATTGGGTTTTGAATTTGCATCTGCCATAAACAAAGCTTCTTATAATGCTGAAGATGGGTCTTATGCTATTTCTTCTACGGATGCAGAGGGTAATACAACCGTTAGCCAGGTACCTTCAAATTATAGTGATTGGAAGGGACAGGGCGATAATGTAAAGAATGCGTTAGAGCACCATGTAACGAATAGTTCGGAGTTGGTCGGAATGAAAGGTGGTTCTTTGGATGAGATTGCCTCAATGATGGAAGCAGGACAATTGGATAGTGCAACTTCAGCACGACTTTCTGCTCTTGCAAATGAAACGATTAAGAATAAAGGTATAGGCCCTTGGGATTCTACGAAGGAAGGTACTTTGTATAGAATAGCTAGTATGGGCGCTACTTCTGGTGTTACAACTGGCAGTAACGAGATAAAGATTAACCACGGTGGAGGGACATCAACAAACGTGGGTACTGGTGCTGGAGCAGACTTTGTATCAGAATAAAAAATGATGGCCTTACGGCCATCTTTTTTATTGGCTATTTACTTGCTGATTGGATAACATGGTCAAAGAGGCAGGTGACTGTGAGTGGACCAACACCACCAGTAATTGGTGTAATGGCGGAAAGGTCAGTACGGGAGCGAATCTCTTCTGAGATGTCACCTTTTAGAACGCCGTCTTCGCTAGCGGTTCCAGCGTCAACAATGCAGGTATTAGAACCGATATTGTCGTTTGTGATCAATCCTGGAACGCCTGTAGCGGTAATGATTACATCATATTGGATGAGTTTCGAAAGGTCGTCTCCACGGTGAAAAAGTGAAACATCATAGCCAGAATTGGTAAACATTTTGTATAGGGGGGCACCAACTAATTTGCCACGACCAACTATGGCGATTTTTGCAGTATTTAGTCTAATATCATAACCAGCGAGAAGCCAGTTGATGGCGGTGGCGGTAGCAGAATCAAATTGCGCTTTTTCGCCAAGACCGTCGACATCTTTTTGGGGTTCGATCTGGTTACAAAGTTCGTCGGTTTTAGATTTGTCTAATAAGGGAAGTTGGATAATGATACCATTGATCGAGTCATCTTGATTAGCGGATTCAATTTTTTTAGCAATGTCTTCTATAGATGAAGCAAAATAATCTTCGACAACTATACCAATATCTTCACCATATTTGATTTTGAGCTGAACATACTTAGTAATAACTGGATTATCACTATCGCGGATGATGAGAAGTTTAGGTTTTTGAGACATACTTCTAACTTGATGAGCTTGACGCTCTTTGATAAACCCCGCTAATTCTCGTCCATTTAATATCTTCATTGTAATTCTACGGGTTCCTGTTTAAGCCAGTAGCCAAATTTATCGTAAACTTTGCCGACAATCTCTTCGCGGGCTTTGGCGAGATCATTGTAGGATTGCGCAGATTCGTTGATCAGTACAAGACAAGCTTTGTCGCTAACACGGATACCATTAATAAGTTTGCCTTTGAAACCGGCTTGTTCGATTAACCAGCCGGCGTTGATCTTGTTGCCATCTTTGCCGCGATGTATAGGATAACCTTTTTCTTCGACTTTTTCAGCCTCTTCGTCAGAGACGTAAATATTATGAAAGAAAGAACCGGAACTCGCCTTTTCTAATGGGTCGGGGAGTTTTTCGGCGCGAATAGCAGAGACTGCTTCACGAATAGAAGCTGGACTGTAATCTGTGATACTGTGGTCGGACAGATATCTTTCGAGGGAATTATAGAAAGGACGAGACATTTCGCCGGAATTTAATTTGAGGGTGATAGAGATTACGAAATAGCGGCCACGTTCGGTGGTGTTGAGAATACTTTCGCGATAATTAAAATTAAGATCGGAGTTACTGAGAGTCTTGTAGGTTTTGCTGGCGGTATCATAGACGTCAATTGATTCTAATACGTCGGAGATTTGTTGGCCGTATGCACCGATGTTTTGGACTGGAGCGGAACCAGCAAGACCAGGAATCTTACTGAGAGCTTCAATACCGGTTAAGCCTTTTTCACAAGCGTGAGCAACAACATTGTCCCAATATTCGCCGCCCATAACTTTGAGTCGGACGCCATCGGCGGAAAAATCGTCGGCAATACCTTGCATACGATTAATGATAATTACGCCATTGAATCCTTCGTCGTGTCCTAAGGTATTAGCACCATAACCGAGAGGAAAAGTAGGGAGACGATATTGCTCGGCAAAACCATAGGCATCGGCAACTTCCCCTGGAGTTTCAACTTCGAGGACATAACGGGCTGGCCCGCCGAGGCGCATGGTAGTAAGACTTGAAATCAAAATATTTTCGTTAACTCTCATACGTTAATTATAGCATGCGAATCTATTAAATGATACTTTTCAGGGAACCCCTTTGGATATTATTTAAGTATTTGGCATAGAGAATGTAGGGGGTTGTGAATTATTCTTGGGCGTGGTATACAGAGGGCGGAAAGTTGAGCTGACGAGTGTTTTATCATACACAAACTAAAAGTCAACTCTACTATCTATCGAAACAATGTATTATAATAATATAAAGAAAGGTAATACTATTATGGCAAAAAAGGAAGCGGTGGATAAGAAAAATACTAAAACCGAGGTTTCCGACGGAAAGTCTGAGGCTCTGAAATTGGCGATCGCTCAAATTACCAAGCAGTTTGGTGATGGATCGATCATGAAGTTGGGCGAAACTCCAAAGATGGATGTGGAGCTTTTACCTTCTGGCTCTTTATCTTTGGATTTGGCGTTAGGTGGTGGTTGGCCAAAAGGAAGGATTATTGAGATTTATGGTCCAGAGTCTTCTGGTAAGACGACTTTGGCGCTTCATGCGATTGCAGAGATGCAGAAACAAGGTGGCCAGGCAGCTTTTATTGATGCAGAACATGCTTTAGATCCAGCATATGCCAAAAGAATTGGAGTAAACACGGCTGAGCTTTTGATCTCGCAACCAGATAATGGTGAACAGGCTTTGGAGATTTGTGAGACTTTGGTACGTTCAAATGCGGTTGATTTAATTGTAGTTGATTCGGTGGCGGCGTTGGTCCCCCAAGCTGAAATCGACGGCGATATGGGTGATGCGCAAATGGGTTTGCAGGCACGCTTAATGTCACAGGCAATGCGTAAACTTACTGGTATCATATCAAAATCTCGTGCTACGGTGATATTCATTAATCAGATTCGCATGAAGATTGGAGTAATGTTTGGCAATCCAGAGACAACTACTGGTGGTAATGCTTTGAAATTTTACGCCTCAGTGCGTGTAGATATTCGAAGGATTGGTCAAATCAAAGAAGGTGATAATATTTCTGGTAACAGAACTAAGATTAAGGTTGTCAAAAATAAGATTGCTGCTCCGTTTAGGACGGCAGAATTTGACATTATGTACAACGAGGGAATTTCAAAAGCTGGTGATGTATTAGATCTTGGGGTTTCTTATGGTATATTGGATAAAGCTGGGGCCTTCATTAAATATAATGGTGAAACTTTAGGCCAAGGTCGTGAAGCGGTGAAGAAATTATTCCGTGAAAAGCCGGAATTGATGTCGGAGATTGAGGCTAAGGTACGCGAAAAGGCCGCTGCTGATGCATAGTGACGAGAAGTGGCAGGTCTATCGTCCAAATGGAGAACCAATAGAAGGTAGGGGGTGGGATGCGGCTTTAGATAATCCAGAGGTGTCGGGTGCGACAGAGATTGTGGGGGTTGCGGTGATTTTCTTGTATCGGAAGACTAAAGAAGGTTTAGAATTCTTATGGCAAAAACGAGCGGATGGGATTGATCGTTTTCCAGGCTATTATGATATTTCAGCGGGTGGCCATGTGAATTTGGGCGAGACTGTAGTCGAAGCGGCAATTCGTGAAACACGTGAAGAGATTGGGGCTATAATCACGCCCGAGGATTTGGAATTTGCTTTTACGAAATCATTTAATCGGAATCGGTTTGCTTGGATTTACATGGTTGATTATACGGGGCGTGACGACGATTTCCATTTTGACGATAAAGAAGTTTCGGAAGTGAAGTGGGTGCCTTATGTGGAGATGGAAGAATTTAGAAAAGAATTTGCTAAGCCACCTCTAAAACGAGATGATTTAGTTTTTGATAATTTAAAAGATTGGCTGGAAATGCATGGAGATTTACAAGTTAAATGATGACGTGCTAGAGGAGAAGTTCGCGCGTAATCTGACAAAAAGGCAAAAGCACGATGCTATACGGAATAGTGCGTCGTTGGACGCCAGTGTTTCTGGTGAGGTTTTAAAAATCACCGATCTTCGTCAGGGGGGTAAGAATCCAAATCGAGTGAATGTTTTTGTTAATGGAAGATACTCTTTTTCTCTTGATATTTCGCAAGTTGTGGAGCTTGGTGTTAAGGTTGGACGTGAAGTTTCCGCCAGTGAATTAGTTGATTATAAAAAGGCATCAGAATATGGTAAATTGTATCAGAGGACTCTGGAGTGGGTCTTGATGCGACCACGTTCGGTACGAGAGACGCGTGATTATCTAAATAAAAAACTCAGGAATGTTCTTAGAGGACCTCTTCGTGATGACGGGAGCGAACGGAGTGAAGTATCCCCTACAACGACGGGCGGGTACGAGCGTGTTCGAGAAGAATATTCTGAGTTTTTTGATGAGATTATTCAAACATTAATTACAAAGGGTTATGTGGATGATAGAAAGTTTGCGGAGTATTATGTGGAAAATCGGTTTGTAAAAAAAGGTATTTCACGGAAGCGACTGAAGATGGAATTAATGAAGAAGGGAATTTCACGAGATATTATAGAGGATGTTTTGGATGTTAGGAATGACGAAGAAGAAATCCGTAAGATTATTGTTAAAAAACGTCCTAAATATGATGACGAAAAATTAATGGCATATTTAGTACGACAAGGTTTTTCTTATGATTTGGTACGCAGAATGATGCAAGATGATTAGTCTTTGGGCCCCTTAGTCTCGGCTGGAGCGAAACCCTTTTCTTGATTACGGAATGGATTAACAAAATTGGGAACGAAATCTTCTTTTTCGGCGCGAGCCTTGATGGTCTTTTCTTCGTCTTTGATGATGATTTCATAATCAGTAATCTCGACGATTTCTTTACGAGAGATAGTGAGTTCAGGATCGACTAAGGCTTTAATGGTTGGACGACGAACAATGATCTGCTGAGTGATGAAATCTTCAGATGTGATAGTAAAATCAATAACGCGACCAAGTTTGGAACCTTTTTTAGTTTTAGCGCGGAGACCGATTAGATCAAAATTTAATTCGAGGACTTGTTGAATTTTAATGACATCGTCGGGAGCAACGAGTTCTTCGATGTCGTCGATAACCATACCATAGTTAGAATATTCTCGAATAGAACGGACGTCAAGGATGTTCGTATTGCGATCTATTAGTGGACCCTCAAGACGAAAAGCAAGAATTTTAAGATCATTAGGATCAACAATAGAGCTGGCGATCCTCGCGATGGGCCCACCGGCTTGTACGCTGAGAATTGGAGTTCCAATAAGGCGTGAGTTTGCCACTAACATAGTTTAATTATAGCATAAAGCCACAATAGGATGAATGAATAGTTATAGTTGACAAATGTGTTTGAATAATCTTTATGTTATAATGAACCTATGTATGCTAAGATAGCTAAATTCTTCTTTTTGGCAGCAATAGTTATTTCCTCTCTCTCTTTTGTTCATCCTGTATCTGCTGGAACTGTCACCAAGGATAAGACATTTTCTGTAGGAGGGTGGTCTCAAGGAGCTGTTCTTACTAAAAAGTATTATGTTTTTACAGACTGGAGCGGTAATAGTTATAAAATAGTCAGATGCAATCGTCCTAGTGGTAACAATTGTAAAAAGAGTAAAACATTCAATGGAAAACCATCTTCAATGTATCATGAATGGGGCACTGACTATGCCCAGGCTATCCTTAAGGAGAATTCTGGGAAGCAGTGTATTAAACTATCAACCATGGAAAGTGTCAGTAGTGGTTGTGGCTCAATGGTTAAGAGTAGTGGACTAAATATCCCAGGTGATAATAAAAAAGTTCGCCAAGGTTGGACTAAATATGGTAGCTATTATCTTCGTGGCTATGGCAATAATGGTGGTATGCAAAACTATATTTGGCTTTTTAACTCATCAAAAAACCTTAAGAAAAAATGGCCTATCCCACTTAGTGGCGGCGAGATTGAAGATGTCATGGTAGAAGCGGATACGGGCATAGTATGGTTTACTTGGTATGGTAGTAGTAGACATATAACTTATTATAAGGTTTCCAAATCAGTCTTTAGTAGTTTCATCAAAGCTAATGCTGGCTCTAGTTCATCTTCCAGCTCTTCCAGCTCCTCTAGTTCCTCCAGCTCTGCCAATGGCAACCCAGGCCCTGCCTCCTCCACTCCAGCCCAACCATCCTACACTACTCCAACATCCAACTACGATGGTTCTATAGACACTATCCTCTTTGGTCCTATCCAAGATGATGGTGAAGGCTGTGGTGTCTATATGATTCTTAATCTCATCCTAGAGATCCTCACCTATGGAGTAGCTATAGCCGCAGCTATAGGTATCACTATCTCAGGCATCACCTACCTCACAGCTAAAGGTAATGAACAACAAACTACTAAAGCCAAAAGAAGGATCTATGAGATAGTCATAGGCCTAGCTGCCTATGCTGTACTCTATGCAGCCCTATCCTTCTTCCTTCCAGGTGGCAGATTTAATACAAGTAGTACCTGTAATAAAGCATCCTCTACTAGTAATGCTGTTACTGGTGATAGGCCTACTATTAGCTATGAGAAGAGTAAATCTGATTCTAGCAAAACGAAATCAAAAACGAAATCAAAATCAAAATCGACAGCTAAAAGCAGTAGTGCTTCTGCACCTTGGACAAAAACACCAGCATATAAAAAATGTATGAAAAATGCTGCGAAGGTAGTAAGGGATAAGATTTGTAAAATTGAGGATCCTAGAGAAAGGATTTGGAGAACGGCAGTATTATTGGTAGGAAGAAAAAAAGCGCCTACAGCGGCATATAAAGCTGCATATACTGAGATGAAAACAAATATGGGTGCTTGTGAATCATATGGAGAGGCTTGTAACACTTTTGTGGCTACAGTTTTAGCTGCTTCAGGTGTTGATGTAGGTGTTCCGAGTAAAAGAAATGGGCACACAAGTAATAATACGAGAGATATGTATAATTATTTTCTGAATCATCCTAAGAAATGGAAGGTTGTTGGACATAACCCATTAAAATCTCGTGAAGGGGATGTTGTGGTTAAGCCTCGTCCCAGTGGACATATTACGCTTACTGTAAAAAGGAACGGAAAACTAGTGACTGCGCATGCAAGTAACTGTGGGTTTTATCCAGCTCGTGAGACTTATATTTTTAATGGTTATTCTGGTACGCCAACTGTTTTTCGATATATTGGGAGTTAGTCTTTATTACAATAATTAGTTAATGATTGGGAATCCTTGATATTGTATTGACCGATTTGAAGGCGGCGAAGTTTTGTAAGGTAAGCACCAGTATTTAATGCATTTCCAATGTCTTCAGCGAGAGTACGAATGTAGGTGCCGGAACTGACGTGACAACGAATGGTAAGTTCAGGATAATGGTAATCAAGGATTTCGATCTTGTAAATTTCGACTTGACGGGAGGGGATTTCGAAGTCTTTGTTTTGTCTGGCAAGTTTATAAGCGCGTTGGCCATTAATCTTAATGGCGGAATATTTTGGTGGAGTTTGAGTGATTTTACCAGTGAATTTTGTGAGAGTAGATTCAATATCGTGTAAATCGGGTTTAATTAGATTATTCTGAGGAATATTTGCAACTGACGGGGAGCAACTAGCGAGCGAGCCCAGTGACGATGGGTGCGAGCGAAGCGGCGACGAAGAATAATCAAATTGTGTTGGAATGTATTCTCGTATCTCACCTTCAGGATCGCCAGTAGTGGAAGTGTAGCCTAGTTTCATGGTAGCTTCGTAGACTTTGTCGAGTTTTAAAAAATCGTTAGATTTTTTGGTCATTTTACCAGATAGAATAATTAGTAAACCAGTAGCAAATGGGTCTAGGGTTCCAGTGTGTCCAACTTTGACTTTGTGGCCATATTTGGCTTTTAAAAAACCACGAACTTTGGCAACAACTCCGAAACTAGAAATGCCAGTAGGCTTGTCTATGAGAATAATTTGATCTTCGGGATCTTGATTCATAATGTCTATTATAACAGGTGAAACCCTGGTTGCATATCGGCATTTAGAAAAGAAATAGTCACTAATCTTGAAAAAGTTCTAGGGGTGTGATATAATTAGGCGCATGATAACAAAAGAGAATAAAGATAAGGCTATTGCCAAGGTTGCTCGCAATAAAGCGGACGTTGGTTCTCCTGAAGTTCAAGTTTCAATCTTGACGGAGCGCATCAAAGAAGTGACTGAGCACGTTAAGAACAACAAACATGACTTTATGGCCAAAAGAGGTTTAATGCAGATGGTAGGGAAACGCAAGAAATTGCTTCGCTATCTCGAAGAGACTGATTTTGAGCTATACAAGAAGACTGTAAAGAAGCTTGGCCTCAGAAAATAGTTTAGTAAATAGAGAAGCCCCAAATAAGGATTTGGGGCTTTTTGATAAGCTATTTAAACATTGTCTGAAATTGTTTTTTTGCTTGTTCGAGCTTTGACTTCTTCTTCTTTTTCTTCTTGTCGTCGGCTTCGGTTTTGATGCCACAAGACTTGAGGAAGTTATCGAAGAGTAAATCGAAGATTTCTCGACGTTCTTCTCCGTCTTCGATATCTTTGATACTTTCAATGCATCTGAGGTACGGAAGATATCCATTTTCGGTGTCGAGAATAAAGCTGTGAATTGTGTTTTCGAACAATGTCATCTGTGTGCTAAATGTATCGTGGTATCTCTGGATATAGTCTTCTATGTCGAGCTGGTTTTTTTCAAGCGGTGCATAGTTAAGACAGAAGTTACAAGAGATAAGTTCTACATCTGGGTCGTAGAAGAAAATGCCTGTTACATTGACATGGTATCTTTCGTCTATTCTCTTTTTGAGACTTGACCAGATTTTTCCCAATGGGTCAAAATCGGGATTATCAGGAAATACTAATCCTTGGATAATCAAGTTGCCGAACCCGTTGGAACATTGCTCTTCGAATACAATTTCGTTGGTAATGTCAATAGCTTTTTCTGAATTGATATTAAATGTGCCCATGTTTTATATCCCTCCTTGATTGATTTGACTGTTTAAACATGCAAAAAACAGTTCATATGTTTATTATATCACATTTTGCTGAAAAAAGCAAGATTTGGTATAATTGTAATAACATTAACAATAGGGAAGACGGCAGATATGGGCTTTTATAATTTGAAAGTCCGTATCTGAGGTTTTCCCGAGAAAGGATTATTTTTATGGACATTATAAACCCTAATGGTAAGAAAACGGTGCAAGTTTCTACCGAATGGTTAGGGCGCAAATTGACTCTAGAAGTGAATAGAGTTGGTTTCCGTACGACGTCGTCGGTTTTAGTGACTTATGGTGATACTGTGGTACTCGGTTCAGTTGTAGTTGGGACTAAGCCAGTTGTGCAGGACTTTTTTCCTCTGTCAATTGATTATGAAGAAAAGTTTTATGCGGCTGGGAAGATTTCTGGTTCGAAATTCATTAAACGTGAGGGTAAACCAGCTGATGAGGCCGTTTTGGTCGGGCGTTTGATTGATCGTCCAATTCGACCACTATTTCCAAAAGGATATCGTCAGGAAGTGCAAGTAGTTTGTACTGTCTTATCAATGGATCCATCGTTTAGGCCGGATTGTGTAGCAATGATCGCAGCTTCTTCTGCATTAATGAATGCTGGATTGCCTTTTGATGGGCCAGTTGCGGGGATCAGAATCGGTCGGATTGGCGGCGAATTTAAGGGATTCTTGTCTCCGGAAGAAAGAGAACAGTCTCCGATGGACCTAGTGGTGGCTTGTAAAGATGGTAAAGTGATGATGGTCGAAGCTGGTATGAAAGAAGTGCCCGAAGAGACTATTATTGAAGCGATGC
This sequence comes from uncultured Candidatus Saccharibacteria bacterium, assembly GCA_947165975.1. GTDB lineage: Bacteria > Patescibacteriota > Saccharimonadia > Saccharimonadales > Saccharimonadaceae > Nanosyncoccus. Next base: position 46,516 of record CAMVCL010000004.1, read on the forward strand.
ATTGGGCAGTGGATAAAGTCCAGCCTGTCTTAGATTTGCAGCGTGAATTAGCCGAAAAAGTTGCTACGCCAGAGAGAGAATATGAATTGGTCTTGCCAGATGAGGATGTGATTAAAGAGGTTGAAGAATGGACAGACGGTAAATTTGGATCTAAGGTCCGTGGAAATGTGATGGAGCGTGCTCAGATTTTGGACGAAATTAAGTATGCAATGCATGATGAATTTGCACTCTCTAAAGGTCAAGGGGAAACTGATAATGAGAAGGTAGCTTGGTATGACGAGAATTTGCGCGATGTGTACGATCAGGCGTTTGAGCTGGCTTTGTTTAAAGAAGTACGAAGAGGTATTGTAGAAGAAGGAGTCAGGCCAGACGGTCGCAAGTTAGATGAAGTACGACCACTTAGTTCCCAGGTAGGGATTTTGCCTCGTACGCACGGTTCATCTTTGTTTACACGTGGTGTGACGCAGGCGATGAATATCGTAACTTTAGCACCGTTGTCTTATGCGCAAGATGTGGATACTATGGAAGTGACTGACGGGAAGCGTCGTTACATGCATCATTATAATGCTCCTTCTTACACGGTTGGTGAGCCAGGTAGAATGGGTTCGCCGGGTCGTCGCGAGATTGGCCACGGGTATTTGGCAGAGCGCGCTTTGCTTCCAGTACTACCTTCTGAGGAAGAGTTCCCTTATGCGATTCGTTCAGTAACTGAGATTATGTCACAGAACGGTTCGACTTCGATGGCGGCAACATGCTCTTCGTGTATGGCTTTGATGGACGCAGGCGTACCTTTGAAGCGACCTGTTTCAGGCGTGGCTATGGGTTTGATGGTAGATGTGCCAAAAGGTCAGCCAATTGAAGCTTCGGATATTGATAAGGCCTATGTGTTGACTGATTTGATGGATGCAGAAGATTTTGCTGGTGATATGGACTTTAAGGTGACCGGTACGACTGAGGGTGTGACGGCTTTGCAGATGGATATGAAGGTACATGGTTTGCCGGTAGAGATTATGGAAAAAGCTTTGAAACAGTCTCATGCAGGTAGAATGTTTATTTTGAAACATTTGACGGATGTGATCCCAGAGCCAAGGAAAGAGATTTCACCATATGCTCCGAGAATTGAAAAACTGATGATTAATCCCGACAAGATTGGAGCAGTGATCGGTAAAGGTGGTGAGACTATCAATAAAATCACTTCTGAAACTGGTGCCGAAGTTAACATTGAAGATGATGGATTAGTGACAGTGTCTGGAAGTGATCCTGAAAAGATTAAGAAGGCTTTGGACTGGATTAAGGGTTTGACTGAAGAACCTGAAGTCGGCAAGATCTACGAGGGTACTGTGGTTTCGATTAAAGATTTCGGAGCTTTTGTTAATATCATGCCAGGGATTGACGGGATGCTACATATTTCACAGATTACTGACAAGAAACGTTTGAAAAAAGTGGAAGAAGTCTTGCATATGGGAGATAAAGTACGTGTGCGTCTAGTGGCAATCGATCATGGCAAATTGAGTCTGTCGATGTTGAATCTAGATAAATAATTATCAATAATAACCGCCTTGACTTTAGGCGGTTATTTTTATGAGAATCATGAATAGTTCTAGTTAAGAACAGGGGTAGTGTTATTGACTTTTTGTGTTTAGTGTGCTATAATATTAATAGAGGTGGATTTTTGATCTGCCAAATTGTACTTTAAGGAGGGTGGAATTATGAAAAGAGTAGACTTAGTGCGAAAACTTTACGATGAATCGCCATTTGATCTTCATGATAGTAAGACCTGCGCAAGGTTGATCGGCTTTAGGACTGAAATGCGTTGGTGGTGTCCTGGCTCTGATGCTTATCGAGAATTACATAATGAGATCTTAGATGCATCACGTTGGAAGTTGGGTAAATACACTGATGGAGGCAGATATTTGGATTTGAGACCTTTTTTTAATCTGAATAGAGATAATACTGTAGTAGTGGAGCGGTATTTGACTGATGTTAAAGTGGACGAATTATCCGATGAAGATGCTTATGAGATATTAGCTTCGATGGCAAATTATCATTCAATGGAGAAGTATATTGAGCTCTTGGTTGGATTTCCGGCTTACGAACCAAAAGGTTCGTTAGGGGAGATCGCTACTTCGAATAAGTGGGGATATGACAAGAGTAATTATTCTTATGTTTCGACAGTAAGAAATGCCGATATTGAAATCGTGCGAGAAACTTTGAAATGGCTACAAGAACGAGTATCTAAGAAAGAAAAAATGCATTTATGAACTACTATATAGCCGGTTTTTATAGACCGGCTTTTATTTTTAACATTTTAATAGGGGTGATTATATGTTATAATATGTGAATATGGATAAGATACGGAACTTTTGTATTATTGCGCATATTGATCATGGTAAGTCGACGATTGCAGATAGGATGATGGAAATTACAGGGACGGTCTCGAAACGTGAGATGCATTCGCAGCTTTTGGATTCGATGGAACTTGAGCAAGAGAAAGGAATTACGATCAAATTGGCGCCAGTGACGATGGATTGGAAGGGGATAACTTTGAATCTGATCGACACGCCAGGACATGTGGATTTTTCATATGAAGTATCTAGATCTTTACAGGCTGTTGAAACGGCGGTGCTGGTAGTAGATGCAACGCAAGGGATTCAGGCTCAAACGTTGGCAAATGTGTATTTGGCGATTGAACAGAATTTAACAATTATTCCGGTTATCAACAAGGTTGATCTGCCAGCGGCGGATGTAGATGCGGTGGCGGCGCAGATAATCAATCTGCTTGGATGTAAACGTGCTGATATTATCGAAGCTTCTGGTAAGACTGGGAAAAATGTGGATAAAATACTTGATGCTGTAATAGAGAGGGGGCCAGAACCAACGGCTGCTCTGGGGACGGAGTCGCTTCGGCCTTTTGTTACGGATGATGTACCTTCTGCTAGCCCAGTCACAACTTCCACGGTGTTCCAGAATAGCGATGGTTTTAGTTCTAGTACTACAAGAGCTCTCATATTTGATTCCTATTTTGACGATTATCGTGGAGTAGTGTTATATATTAGGGTATTTGAGGGGGAGATCAAAAAGAATGCCGAAATACTGATGATGGCGGCAGAGACGAAGGGTTTGGCGCTTGAAGTTGGGATATTGACTCCGAAGATGAGTTCGAGAGATGCTTTGAAGGCAGGTGAAATTGGTTACATCGTAACAAACTTGAAAACTACGCGAGAGGCAAAAGTTGGTGATACTGTGACTTTAGCAAAATTACCAGCAAAGAAGGCATTACCTGGCTATAAGAATGTGCTACCTTTTGTGTATGCGGGGTTTTTCCCAGTATCAAATGATCAATATAAAGATTTAAAGGAAGCGATCGAAAAACTATCCTTATCGGATTCGGCTTTACGATTTGAACCGGAAAATTCACCAGTGTTGGGATTTGGTTTAAGGATTGGTTTTTTGGGGCTTCTCCATATGGATATTATTCGTGAGAGATTGGAGCGCGAATTCGGATTAGATTTAATCGTGACGAATCCTTCGACTAATTATGAAGTCGTAATGAATAATGGTGAAACGATGGAAATTAAATCTGCGGCGGACCTGCCAGACGCTTCGGAAATCCGTGAGATTCGTGAGCCTTGGGTGAAAGGCGAGATCATCTTACCGAAGAATATGATTGGTGGGGTATTGAATTTGATCAATGAAAAACGCGGTCATCAAACTAACTTATCGTATATTGAAGAACGGGCAGTGATTGATTTTGAAGCGCCAATGGCGAATCTGTTGACGGATTTTTATGATCAATTAAAGTCTGCGACTTCGGGTTATGCGTCGTTTAACTATGAACTGAATGGCTATCGAGCAGAGGATCTGGTGAGAGTGGACTTTTTGGTTGGTGGCCACAAGATGGATGCTTTGTCGGTGATGGCACATCGTAGTGAAGCGGATGGGATCGGTCGGACTGTGACGAAAAAATTGAAAGAAGTAATACCACGTCAGAATTATGAAGTAGCTTTGCAGGCGGCGATTGGTGCAAGGATCATCGCACGTGAGACAATAGGGGCTTATCGTAAAGATGTAACTGTAAAAATCCATACGGGAGATCGTGATAGAAAGGCGAAATTATTGCAAAAGCAAAAACGTGGTAAAGCCAGGATGAAACGTTTTGGTAAAATTGATATTCCGTCGGAGGCTTTTACGGTAATGTTGAAACGAGACTAGTGTGATATAATTTTTATATGAAAAAGATTTGTGCGGTAATGGTGATTTTTGCGATGAGTTTGGTGGCGATGCCTGTTTTAGCAATTACCGAAAAACAAGAAGCGGCGATTGTTGATCGTTGTGAAATAATTCGTGATGGCTTAAAAGAAGTGCAAAAAAATGACGCTAGAGCTCGAGTACATTTGGGTGGACGCTATGAGTCAATATTAAGTAAATTCATCATGCCTCTAAATATGAGATTAGTTGAGAATAATCTACCGAGTGCAGATTTGGTAGAAAATCAAAATAGTTTTGCAGAAACTAAGACTTTATTTGTGAATGATTACATCAATTACCAACAAGAACTTGAAGAATTAGTTGCGATGGATTGCAAGAATGAACCAAATGATTTTTACGAAAAACTAGTAAAAGTGCGTCAAAAACGTAAAACGATGCAACAAGATGTGTTGAAGTTGAGAACTTTGATTACGAATCAGATCAAGATTGTGATCGGAATAAAGGGGAAAGCTTAGATGCAAGATAAAACGAACGAAAAAAATGAAAAAAAATGGATTCGTCACGGTAGCCGCAACCTGATTCTTCTTGGAGTTGGGGCGTCATTGTTGGCGATTATTGCTACTAGTATAAGTTTGGCAATTTATCATAATTCTGGTGATATTTATCTTGATAGATCACGACCTGGTTTTTTGCCGGACGAGGTTGAAGCGCAAGCAGAAGAAGACGAAAAAGATGAAGATTATAGTTTTCCTAAAAATGGAAAATTAACGGCTGAGGATTTGGATGAATATTTAGAAAAAATAGATGTTGAAGTTAGAGCGATTGACTCCTATGATGATCCTTTTGGGGCTGGTGCTTTATCGGACGAAAAATTAGGTATTCCTAAAGCGGAGAACAAATAATAAAAACTTGATTTTTCTATAAAAAAAGCTTATACTAAGAATGGAGAGTTAGATGAAGAAGAAGCAAAAGCAAAATATCAAGCAATTACGAATTCAAATGTTTGAGATTTTCTCAATGGTTGCTTTGGTGGCGGCGATTGGTTTTGCGGTTTTCGGGCTATCTAAAACGGTCTCAGATATTGATGATGCTGTGATTTCTAAGACGCCAGACGCGATTTTGGCAAGTGCTGGTGTTGCTGAAGATAAAGACGTGTTTTTGTCAGTGGCTTATTTTGACCAACGTGAAGATGAATGTATAGATATATACAATGCTAATGCCTGGAAAGAAGCGGCTAAGCGTCAGTTTGAATGGTCCGAATGTGGATATCATAATAAAGGTCTCGAACAAGGCTTGGTGGATTATCAGCTTGACAAAGAATACTTGCCAGTTGCTAAGGGAGGGAAGCTGACCTCGAATCGCGGTTTGACCGATTTAAAACGATGGTTCAATGCGGTTGACGGGAAGAGCGCAAGTTATATAGGCAATCTTAAAATGAATTATCAGGCTGATAATGCGGAGTTTTCATTCCATCAAAATGAATTTTATCCATTGGACGAAGTAGAATTTAGTAAAAATGATTCGGCGAACGATGATAGGCACAATCATTTGTTTACAATGAATTTTGCAGTGCCGTTTACTACGCTTTTAAGTGGTAATGAGAGCTTTGAGATTACGGCTGACGATGATACTTTTGTCTTTGTGGGTGATAAGCTGGCAGTTGATCTTGGTGGTATTCATGGAGCAATGACTGGTCAATTCGTAATTCATGATAATGGTGATGTCTACGCTGGTGTAAATAACGAAGATATGGCATTTACTGGCGTGAAATTGAATGAGGGCGATGGTTCAATTGTACGAATCTTCCATGCAGATCGTGATTCAAGTGAATCGGTGTTTAAGATTAAATTTACTGGAATGAACCTAAGTATAACTGACTCTAAGCTCGCTAATCGCGAGGATGATGGTTTGCAGATTGCGTATGATCCAACTGATCCAGGTTATGTGGCGCCTTTAGGCGAAAGTTCTGTAGTCGAGCCAGACAATACTAGAGGATTTATCGTGTTGGCTACGGTTGAAGCCATAATGGTGATGGTGTTTGCGATTCTACTATCTTTATCGATCCGTGGTGTGGTCCGAAGAAAATTAGCTGAGACTCAGCAAAAGAAATAATTTTGGAGATTTAAGTTATTTCTTGGGTTTGCTGATGTTGGCTGGTCTACCATATTCTGGGATGATGATGGGATGAATATTGCCATGATGATCTTTTAAAGGGATGTTCAGTTCATGAGACAAAGTATTAACTATTGATGCGCCAATTCTCAGTCCAGTGAAAGAGCCTGGGCCTGACATAAAAGTAATTTCGGTAATATCTTGCCAATCTTTGTGGTTTTCTTGAAGTTTGTCATGAATGAATTGTAATAACTTTTCAGCAAGATCGTTAGCAAAAACTTGACGATATTCTTGGTCGTTGAGTTTAAGGATGGTTTCTGGTGTAGAAGTATCTAAATATAGATCCATAGAGATATTATAGCATAGAGTGAAGAGATGTTTAGGGAGGCTATTGTGTTACACTTCTAGTGCCGTCTTCATTATATTTAATGGTAATAATAATGTGGTCTTTAGGCAGGATATCAGTAACAGATTCACCCCATTCAACAATAATGATATTATTTTTGTCGGTAATATTTTCAGATAAATCTTCTGACATTAGTCCCGGATCGGAAAGTCGGTAAAAATCGTAGTGAATTAGGTTACCACCCTGTGGCAAGGCGTAAGTTTTGGAAATAGTAAAGCTAGGACTAGTGATCGGCTCTTTAATGCCGAGACCTATAGCTAGACCGCGTACAAAAGTGGTTTTGCCGGCACCTACATCGCCGACTAATTCAATTATGGAAGGGCAATGGATTCTTTTAGCGAAAGCTTTGCCATATTCGAGCATCTCTTGTTCAGTTTTAATAATCATTGTATAATATATTATATCATGAGAATATATATATCTGGTATATCTGGTACGGGAATGGGGCCATTGGCGTTAATGGCAAAACAGGCTGGATTTGAAGTATTTGGTTCGGACTTACATGAGGGCGCGATTTATCATGAACTAGAGGAATCAGGTATTGATGTGAAGATTGGTCCGCAGGACGGCGAGTTTTTACGTGAGAAATTAGAGGGAGGGATTGATTGGTTTGTGTATACTTCAGCCTTGCCAGAGGATCATGCTGAATTAGCTATGGCGAAGCAGGCTGGTATTAAATGCACAAAGCGTGATGATTTTACGGCGTTTTTGGTAGAAAAACTAGGCCTTAAAATGGTAGCAGTAGCAGGAACTCATGGTAAAACTACTACTACGGCGATGATTGTGTGGGCGGCACTTAAAATGAAACTACCGGTCTCGTATATCGTAGGGACAACTTTGGGTTTTGCGCCGTCGGGTTCATATAAAAAAGGCGATAGATATTTTGTTTATGAGGCAGATGAATATGATCGAAATTTTTTAAAATATTATCCTTGGCTTGCGATAATTCCAGCAATATCTTATGATCATCCAGATATTTATCCGACACGTGAAGATTACCAGAAAGCGTTTGAACAATTTAAATCACAAAGTAAAAATGTGGTTGAGGTTGTCGATGGAAAAATTACACTAGCTAATGAGGAAATGCCAGGTTTTGAATCGGGTGACTTTAAATTGGCTGGTGAAGTGAGACGACTAGATGCCTGTTTGGCAGCAGAAGCGATTGAGAGTATTGAAACAGATAGAGCAATAACTGATGGGATAATGATTGAGGCTGACTCAACAAATGTAATTGATGTTCTAAATGAATTTCCTGGCGTAGGAAGAAGATTTGAGAGGATTGCTGAAGGCGTTTATACGGATTATGCGCATCATCCAGAAGAAATCGCCGCAACTATTGATGTGGCAAGAGATGAGGCGAGACTACGTAACAAGAAAGGTGTGGCAGTGGTTTATCAACCGCATCAAAATACGAGGCAGTATGAAGTACGTGATGGCTATAAAGGGGCGTTTTTGGGGGCAGATGTAGTATTTTGGTTACCAACTTATTTAACAAGAGAAAATCCGGACTTGAAAGTATTGACGCCAGAAGAGTTGTCTGGTGACTTAGTAAATAAAAATATCGTCAAAACTACAGAACTATCACCAGAGTTAAAAAAAGAACTAAAAACATTACTGGAAGACGATTATTTAGTGGTATTGATGACGGCTGGACCGGCGGATGGATGGTTACGCGAAAATTTTTCTAAATAGTTTTTGATTTTCGATTCTGGTTGTGGTAAAATGTGAATAGTATGATTTCTAAGGGTGAAGGTATTACTGGTGATAATAAAGCATTAGTTGGTGTTTTGATTGCATTATGCTCTGTGATGGTGTTATTAATTGGTGGGATAGTTGTTGTAAAGATAAATCAGAATGATAATCTTGAGCCTGAATTAGTGTATGAGGAAGAGGATGTAGAGTTAACTCCTAAATCAAGCCTAGAAGAGTATATGAATGAAACAAATGAACAGTTGAATAATGCTGCTACCAATGAAGAAAAAGCTATAATCTATACGGATCGTGCGGCTGAATTATTGGATAGGCATTTAGATGGAGAGGGGGATTATTCTGAACAGATCTTAGCGGATGCATATAAAGCTGAGGAGTTAGATCCTACTGGTGACACGGCATATGCGATATATATGTATGAACGAGAGCTTGGTTCGAAGGAGAAAGCTAATGAATACTTGAAGATAGCGGAAGAGCGTGGCCATGTGGCAGGAGGGATGGGGTAAAATGAAAAAAATATTAATATGTATTGCTGTAGTATTGTCGACTATTTTTATTACTAGTGGCGTTACAAATTCGGATGTATATGCTGCGACAGGAAAACAGGTCTGTAAAAACGATAAAGCAAATGGCGCCATTAAAGATGGGTGTAAATGTGCTAGTAGTTTTGGCTGGACCTATGGTTGTGGAATGCTTTGGATTAGTGGTAGTAGTAGTTCCTCAGATGTTAGTGATACTGTGACTGCAACGGCAAGTACTGGCAAAATGACGATTTATTTGCATGGTGCAGTTTTTGCGAGCAGTAATTATCCTGCTAAGAGAATCAAGTTGATAAAGGGTACGAGTAAAATTAAAGGAATCAGTAGCGCGAACAAACATAGTACTTATGCCCCGTTTGATAATACTCCGTCACAGATTGATCGAAAAGCGAACAGTAAGAATGGTACTTTTTCTTCAAATGTAAAATCTTTTAAGCTAGATATTGAAAAGCTAATAAAAACAGAAGGCAATAATTATGTTACGAGTGGAAATTATCATGTCTATACTGTGCCGATTCAGGTATTTCGTTGTTTTAATAATTACACTAGTAACGATGCATGTTTTTCGAGCCGCTCCGATTTGAAAATTTCCGTTCCTGCTGAACCGCCAAAAGTTACGATTAAATTAACTGCAAATGCGGTGACGACTAACGGAACGTTGCTTCAGCAGAATATTAGCAGTGATAGTAAAACTGTGAATCAAGGTAGCTCTGCAACATTAACAGTCAATAATAATAATTATAATAATGCTGGTTATACTTTTGTGGGATGGCGTGACAATGCGAGCTCTGGTTCATTGACTAGTGGTAATACTTATACCAAAACTATTTCTGCGAGCCAAACGGTTTATGCAGTTTATGAACGAAATACTTTTGGTGGTAGGATTGAGGCGTCTGGTGAAACTAGTGGTTCAATAGGATATACGTCTTCCTCGTCTGGGAGTCCGAAGTATTTGAAGATTTCCAATTGTTCACCGACTGATGGATGCAAAGTTGCATTTACTGATTATATGAAGAGGATTTCTGGATCAGGTTCGACTAGCTATCAGGTTTCTAGGACTTCAAACTATTTTACTTCAACACGTGGGGTAGCTAATAATACCAATGTTGCGAGTGGTAATTCTGGCAATGTGAATGGGGAGAAAGTTGCATCAGATCCTTCAAGTGGACAGTTTACGCTATATCCAGGCATGGTAGTATGTGAACGACTATCATTTAAGGCGCACTCTGATGATTCCGATAATACAACTATCGCTTTGTGTGTGGCAGCAGAAGGTAATGCACAACCGCCTGATCCTGGGGATTCCGATACGAATGATCCGTCTGGAGATAGCTCTTTTGTAAATATTAAGGTGAAAAACAATACCGTAAATGCCTATAATAAGTATCAAAAAACAGTTTATGCAAAACCATTTGATAATCTATCGTATTTGGCAACTTATAATCCAATACTGCAGTACACATACGACTTGATTCCGCAAAAAATGAGAATAGATAGTGGCACAATTTATCCTACAGATGGAAATAATACAACTAGATATCTAGGTAGGAATAATTCGACTTCTATTTTATCGATGTTTAATTACTATAAAAACAGTGGCACGAATAATGGTAGAAATCTTAGAAATTGGAATAACGGTGTTAATGTATATAGCGAAAACTTTACTAGTAATATGAGTCAAAATTATACTTATAATGGTGGTTTGACTGAAAAAAGGCAGATGGATAATTCTCATGATGTAGGTATAAATGAGGTTGGCCGAAGTTTGGTGGAAAAAATCTCAACCAATGTGAATGATGCTGTTAAAACTACTCCTGGCCAGGTTTCGTTTACGTTATCGGATAATTCGAATATAGGTAATGTTAGTACTGTAGCAAGAGAAAAGTCTGCAAACGCTTTGGTGCCATATAATTATGAAAATTCAACAAGAATTATTTCGAATAGCGACAACACGGTTTTGTATGCGGGTGAGCCTGTGATGATTGACTACGACTATAGTATTAATCCAAAAACTAACAATCTTACAACTAATCCAGGTGAGAATCGTAAGTATGCGACAACAGTAGGTAATCCAAAGTGGAAACTGGAATTTTGTGTTGGTCAAGCTAATTGTGATCAGAATTCTTTTACCTATACAACGTCAGAGAAATTGAATTCTACTGAGCATCGTGACTTTAGTATCGCTACTAAAGAAAAAATGCTAAACGGTAGAACTGGTGATGATTCGATAAAATTAAGTACTAGTATTAATATACCTGATGTTGCTGCCGGAACACGTGTTTGTATCAGATCGGTGATTTTCCCGGCTACTAGTGGTAGAGACGATAATTATAGCAATCCAGACGGAGATGGTAAATGGGCGTATTCTGCACCAGTATGTTTTGTGGTGGCAAAGAAACCAAGTTTGCAGGTTTGGGGCGGAAACGTTTATTCGCGTGGTCGAATTAATACTGGATTAAGTGTAAAGAGATCGTTATCGGGCTATAGCAACGCTCCTTATTCGGTGGAAGGTTCTGGTAGTAATTATGTATTTGGTTCATTTGGTGAAAATGGTTTGATAGCTGGAAGTACAGTTGTGGGCTTTTCTAGTGGAGCGAGTACTGGTTATGCAAGAAACACTGATGGCGTACTTTCGCCTAACCCGTTTATTGTTAATACGGTTGCGAATACGCCAGATGCTGGTGGCGGTCGTTCTGTTTCGCTTTGCGATAGGAGCCCGTTGACTTTTGCAAATAGTACATGTGGAAGCGGTTTTGTGGGGATGGTTGGAAGAGCGGCAGGATCAACCGATATAGAGAATGACAAGTATAATATCTTAGCAAGTTTTATTCGTGATGTTGAAGATGGTAAAAAAGTTTCTGGGGTAGTTACGTTAAATGATAGGAGTAAGGCACAGCCAGATGGAACATATTATTATCGTGGAGATGACGATTTGGTCCTCAATGCGCAAAGTGTAGCACAATCAACGATTCAAATGGTGCATTCCGACAAGACAATATATATTAAGGGTAATTTATTGTATGACGACGAATACGAGAAATACACTCAATTACCTAAACTAGTACTATATGGCAAGAACGTAGCAATTGATTGTAACGTATCTAGAATAGATGCTCTAATCGTAGCAGATGAGAAAGTAATCACTTGTGATAACTTTAATGGCGATATCAGTGCTGCTAATTTCACTGACGCTATTAAAGCCCGTATCAATGACGCTAAGAACTCTAACCAACTATTCATCAATGGTGCAGTGGTAAGTAAGAGCCTGATCGCTAACCGTACCTATGGTGCTGCTACTGGTGCTAACTCCATTATCCCATCTGAAGTAATTAACTTTGATCCAACCCTTTATATGTGGGGAGGTCTTGGCAATGATGAAGGTGGTGATGGTAATCTTGAAGTTACGATGTTTAAAGAGTTAGCACCACGAAGATAGAGCGTGATATAATAGGGGGTATGAAGACTAAGAGTCAATTCGTGTGTCAACAATGCGGGGCTTCCTATGCTAAATGGGTAGGTCAGTGCACGAATTGTCAGGCTTGGAATTCTTTAGTTGAACAAGTTGTTTCGGATAGTAATGGAGCAAAATCGGCGTTAGAGAAAGGACGTGCGTCTGGTAAGAAGCTTGATTTTGTAAAAATATCTACAATCGTGCCTTCTGATGCGAAGGCGAGATTGTTAACTGAATTTGATGATCTTAATAACGTACTTGGTGGAGGAATTTTGATGGGCTCAGTTTCTTTACTTGCGGGACAACCGGGGATTGGTAAATCTACATTATTAATGCAAATATGTGCGGAAATTGCAAAACAACATAATGTTTTGTATGTTTCGGGTGAAGAATCGGCTGGACAAGTGAAATTACGTGCAGTGCGTCTAGGCGCCGAATCGAACAAATTGAGTTTTGCTGCTTCAACTTCGGCGAATGATATTGCAAAAACGATCGAAACGGGGGAATTTGATTTAGTGATAGTTGATTCGATTCAAACGTTAGCGATGGATGAAATCTCTTCGGCGCCTGGGACTGTTTCACAAGTGACGAATTCTGGTAATTTAATAATTAGAGCAGCAAAGTCGACTGATACGGCAGTGGTGATCGTTGGTCATGTGACTAAAGATGGAACTCTTGCCGGACCAAAAGTATTAGAGCATCTAGTAGATGTAGTTCTTAATTTTGAAGGTGATAGATATGGTGGGTTCAAAACTGTACGAGCAGTAAAGAATCGTTTTGGATCAACTAACGAAGTGGCGATTTTTGAAATGTTGGGGTCAGGACTTAGGGAAGTTCAAAATCCATCAGCAGCATTATTGGCAGAACGAACCAATACTGATGGTTCGATAATCCTTGCGACTTTAGAGGGGAATCGTCCGATTTTAGTAGAAATTCAGGCGCTTTGTACTAAATCTAATTTTGGGTATCCTAAAAGGACTGCGTCAGGATTCGATATTAATAGATTAAATCTGCTGATTGCAGTATTGGAGAGAAGAACGAAGCTAAAATTGTCGGACAAGGATATTTTTATCAACGTGGTGGGTGGGATGAAATTGGCGGACTCAGCAGCAGATTTGGCGGTTTGTATGGCAATTGCTTCGGCGGTGGCAGGTAGAAAACTAGGCGAGGAATATGTGGTGTTTGGAGAGGTGGGGTTAGGCGGTGAAATTCGCTCGGCGTTCCGTGCTGATCAAAGAATTGCAGAGGCAAAGAAACTTGGCTTTAAACATGCGATTGGGCCAGCAACTATACACGATAAGTTCGTAATTCCCGTAAATGATCTTAGGACGAGTCTGATAAAATACATAAAATAATTGATGTTATAATACTCTTATGAGAATACTTGGAATAGATCCAGGAATAGGAATCTGTGGATTTGGATTAATCGAGACATCGAATAGAAGCGGAGCGAAGGCTTTGGATTTTGGGGCAGTGACGACCGTAGTTGACGCACCACTTCCGGCTAGATTAAAAGAGCTGTATGATTCCTTATGTGAAGTTTTTGATGAGACCAAACCGGAAATGGTTGCAGTTGAGAAGCTATTTTTTTCAAAAAATATTACAACCGGAATTGCAGTAGCAGAAGCGCGAGGAATCGTGTTATTAGTGGCAGAACAGAGAAAATTGCCAGTATATGAGTATTCACCAAATGAGATTAAAAAGACTTTGACTGGGTATGGGGCAGCAACTAAAAGTCAGATTCAGGAAATGGTTAGAATACATCTAGGATTGGAGAAAAAACCAAAGCCGGATGACGCTGCGGATGCGTTAGCGGTGGCAATTACATGTAGCTTTTTGTATCAGTTAGGCCCAGATAATAAATACAAATTTTCGAATTCGAGACGAAAGTGATAAAATATTGTTATGATTGCGCATATCAGAGGTAAAATCGAAGAGAAGTTTGGGACGAACGGGATCATCGTTGATGTGAATGGCGTGGGTTATGAGATAATGGTACCCTCATTAGATTTTGAAGCTTGTAATCTAGGTGAAGAACGTAAGTTTTATACTTATCATCAGGTAAGAGAAAATGCAGAAGAGTTATATGGTTTTACAAGCTTGACTGCTAAAAAGATTTTCGAAATGTTGATTTCGGTACAAGGGATTGGGCCAAAAGCAGGAATTGCGATTATGTCTTTAGCTGAAGCGGAAGAAGTGCGAAATGCGATTGCAAATGCGGATGCTGGATTTGTGGCTAAGGCATCCGGCGTAGGAAAGAAATCAGCAGAAAGAATAATAGTAGATTTACGTGATAAGGTTGGAGTTCCGTCTCGGTATGGAGCTACGGAAGTAGCTAAACGAACTTCATCTGAGCCGGATGAGGCGTTGGATGCCTTGATGGCATTAGGTTTCCCATTAAAGGAAGCTACGGCGGCACTGGAGAAAGTGGATGTGAGTCTACCGGTAGAAGAGCGGGTAAGATTGGCTTTAAAGAATTAAGATTCTTATTGGTTCAATTTATAATTAACCAATCTTGAACTCGATAATCATCGACGACGGATGCTGCGGCGAGAAGAGGCTGGTATTTTTTAAACTTGGTATTATTGTATTTAAGATAACTGGATGCGGCAAAGTGCATTTGGCGAAGCTTGGCGGGGGTAATTGCGTCTAAGCCATTACCGTGAGCGGAGTTGGAACGATATTTGACTTCGGTGAAATAGATCTTATCATCTTTGGTTGAGATGATATCAATTTCATAGAGGTAGGTTTTGTGGTTCCGTTCTATAATGGTGTGGCCATTTTGAACGAGATAATCGGTTACAGTCTGTTCAGCTTTTTGACCTTTGGAGGTAGTGTTTTTCTTAATTATTTTGGTTGGCTGGAAGTTTGCGATGGTCTTACAGGGTTCAAAGGATTTGCGGTGTTCCAACGTAAGACCATGTTGATAAATCGCTTCTATATGAGCCTTGGTGCCATAACCGACATTTTTGTCGAAGTGATATTTTGGATATTTAGGAGCGATGTCATGCATATATTTATCACGGGCGACTTTGGCAATAATTGAGGCAGCAGAGACTTCATGTATTTTAGAGTCAGCTTTAATGACGGTTGAAACATATGGTGAGAGTGGAGTCTGTTTAAGAAAATTAACTTTTCCGTCAATGATAATCTGAGAGAAAGGGACGTGAAGTGATTGGATTGACTTCACGGCGCGGTGAGTGGCGAGCCGTAAAGCTTCTGAAATACCTATCTTATCTAGTTCATGGGCTGTGACCCAGCCGAGTCCAGTGGCGGACTCTTTCAGGATTATTCCACTTAAATTTTCACGTTTTTTTGCGGTGAGTTTTTTAGAATCAGCGAGATCTTGAAACCAGGCGCGGTCTTGTTCCGGCAGGATTACGGCTCCAACAACAAGCGGACCCGCTAAGGGTCCGCGTCCAACTTCGTCGATGCCAAGGATTGGCACTGCTTAAGCCTTTTCTTCGGTTGATTCGGTAGCTTTTGGCTTTTCTGTTTCGGTTGGGGTTTCAATAACTTCTACGTCGGCAGACTCAGTGACTTCTTCGGCTGGCTCTTCTTCGACAGTAGTATCATTTACTGCAGCACGATCAAAGTCCTTACCTTGCAAACGAGCTGATTTTCCAGAGCGTTCACGGAGATAGGTGAGATTGTTGCGGCGTACTTTAGCGCGGCGAACGATCTCGATCTTCTCGACTAGCGGAGAATGGATAAGATAGGATTTCTCTACACCTACACCAGAAGTGACTTTGCGTACTACAATGCGAGCAGTGTGTGATTCTTTGCGATCTACACGAATAACTACGCCTTCGAAGGTCTGGAGACGGAATTTGTTGCCTTCCTTAATTTTCTGAGTGACTTTGACGGTGTCACCGGAACGTACATCTACGACGGCTTTCTTTTTTTGCGCATCGCCAATTTGTTTTAGAATCGAAAAACTCATATTTTACCTTTATTATTAGACAATTATCTGTTATTTTAACACACTAAGGGAAAATTATCAAGGGTTTTACTGATTTAATTATTGATGGTATTTTGAGTTTATTTTTAAGGTTATTTAAGGTTTTTGATTATAATAGTATATATGGAAGAGAATAATAATATACAAGTTATAGATGATTCAAATAATAAAAAAGAAAGAAATTCCAACAAAGGTATGTTTGTGGGGTTGAGTTTGTCGGTGGTAGTATTAATCACATTAGTAAGTGTTTTTGTAGTTTCGATGTTAAATCGTAATACAAGTAGCGATATGAATAACGGCGTAAGTATTGTGACGGATGACAATACGGAACTTTCTTCTGGAACGGTGACGACGACGATTGATGGTAGAACGGTAACTTATAAAGCAGCATATGTTGTGGATGGGATAAGTGCGACGATTTCGTCGGGGACTTATGAGTCAACAACGGACGATGAAGCGGTATTTTTGGTAATAAATGGTGGTAAATTATCCTTAGGTGAAGATGTGGTTATTAATAAAAGCGGAAGTGAGGAATTTGGTGGTAGAGGAGATAATTACAGCTTTTATGGAATCAATTCGGCGGTTGTAGTCGTTGGTGAAGGATCGGAAGTTGGGATTACGGGAACAACAATAAATACTACAGTCAATGGGGCTAATGCTGTAGTTGCTACAAATGGAGGAAATGTAGTTTTTGGTGATGTAAAGATAACGACGACGGGAGATAATTCACGTGGACTACATGCTACTTATGGAGGAAAGATTGTAGGAAATAATGGAACAATTTCAACTAAGGGTGGATCATGCGCAGCGTTAGCAACAGATCGAGGATCGGGAATGGTAAAAGCTTCCGGAATGACGCTTAGTACAGAAGGGGCGGGCTCACCTTTGATTTATTCGACAGGCGAAATTGAAGTTAGTAGCTCGTCAGGCACTGCAACTGGGGCACAAATTGCAGTAGTGGAAGGAAAGAATTCGATTGTTTTAAATGATTGTGATTTTTCAGCAAATGGGATAGGAAATCGTAAGTCGGTTGATAATGCTGGTGTGATGATCTATCAGTCGATGTCGGGCGATGCGGATGAGGGAACTGGTTCGTTTACAGCGAATAATTGTACTTTGACGGTATTAGAAACGTCATCAGTGTATGACTCTGTGCCGTTTTTCTTCGTTACGAATACTAATGCTACGATTGATCTGAAAGATTCAACAATAAGCTTTAGTGCAACAGAAAAATTTATTTCGGCATTAGGAACGAACGAATGGGGAAAATCCGGTTCAAACGGTGGCAAGGTGACAATTACTACATCTGATCTTGAGACTACAAATAAAGATGTTGAGGCTGATTCGATCTCAAGCGTGAGCGGGCTCTAAACGTTGAATTTAAATTCAACTACATCGCCGTCTTGCATGATATAGGTTTTTCCTTCGGTGCGTAGTTTGCCTGCGGCTTTGACGGCTTGTTCTGAACCATATTCTTTGAGATCACTGAAGTTACATATTTGGGCGGCGATGAAACCACGCTCAAAATCGGTGTGAATGGTGCCGGCAGCTTCTGGAGCTGTGGCACCTTTTTTGATAGTCCAAGCTCGGCATTCTTTTTTGCCGGCGGTAAGAAATGATTGAAGCCCTAGAGTTTTATATGCGGCTTTAATAAGTTCACCAAGGGCGTCATTTTTGACGCCATATGATTCAAGAAATTCTCTGCGTTCTTTGCGGTCCATACCGGACATCTCTTCTTCTAATTTGGCGTTGACAAAGATAGCTTCGGCTGGTTTGACTATATTTTTAAGCTTAGTTTGTAAATCCTGGTCAGTGAGGCCTTGTTCGTCGATGTTGAACATATAGATGACGGGTTTATCGGTAAGATAGGGGATATTTTCGTCGGCGGGATCCTTTTTGCGTTTGGATTCAACTTTAGCACGGGTTTCTTCATCGGCGAGTTGGAGTTCTAGGTTGATAATGTCGATGTCATCTTTGGCTTGTTGAATGATATCGTCTTCTATTTTATTATCGGCGCGAACGATGTCGTTATTTTTGAAGGCGCGGACTACATGACAGATAGCTTGACATTCACGAATATGAGCGAGAAATTTATTGCCAAGACCTTCTCCTTTGGAAGCGCCGGCAACGAGACCAGCTATATCTACGAATTCTACCGTAGCAGGAACAACTTTATTTGTTTCGTACATCTTGGCCAAGACATCTAATCTGTCGTCAGGAACGGGAACAATGCCGACATTTGGTTCAATAGTAGCAAAAGGATAGTTGGCGGCAAGTGCGCCAGCGTTGGTAAGCGCGTTAAATAATGTGGATTTACCGACGTTAGGTAATCCTACAATCCCAATCTTCAAATTCATAACCAACCTGTGATATCTGTTATTATGGGTATAATTATACAACATTTTTTTAAAAATAAAGTATTTATATAATTAAGAAAATCGGAAAATAGTAATATTACGTACTCTTTATGAGTTGACTTTAAGAAAGTTTGGTATAAAATAAGTATGAAAAGTATAACTAATTATACTTAAAGGAGACATATATGAAAGATAAATTTGTAGGTATTGCTAAAGTTGGCGAAAAAGGACAAATAGTAATACCAAAAGAAGCAAGAGATATGTTTGATATTAATCCTGGTGATACTGTTGTAGTTTTATGTGATAAAAAGAAAGGAATGGCTATTGTCAAATCTGAGGTATTAGAAGATACTATGGATAAAATAATGCCAAATAATAAATAATATGTATTCTATTGAAACAAAGAAATTGACTAAAAAGTTTAAAGATAAAATTGCAGTAAATGGAATAGATTTAAATATTAAAC
>CAMVCL010000005.1 GCA_947165975.1 uncultured Candidatus Saccharibacteria bacterium
TCACTCTATCTCAGCTATTGCAAGAAGTAGCTGTTCCATCTGACGAATAGCCTCACGATACTTCTGCCTCTTTTCTGCATCATTGGTTGCAAAAGATTCGTCCATGTAGTCGTCGATCTTCGCAACCAGTATTTCTTTAAAGCTATTGTTCTTGGTTTGTTTTGTAGACATGGTTAGCCTCCTTATATCATCTTCTTGATCATCTCTATGTTGGCTTTTATTGATTCGCCACTATAGAAGTGGTAGGTCATTACTGCCGATCCTATTCCTATTCAGTCTATAGTGTTTTAAATTGTTTTTGAACACAAAAAAATATCCCTCTTAGGAGCTAATTTTTGTGACACTCCACAAAATTTGCATTTATGCCAGCGCATTTTTTATAGGAGTGTCATGTTTTGCCGTTCTTGTCAAGTGCTCAAATTTTGCCTGCCGTTCCAAAACAGCACACGAATTTTACTTGCCGTTCCAGAAAGGTCTGAAAACCAGTATGCCGTTTTTCTAGGCATTAAAAAATATATGTTATAATGGTTATGTAAGTAAAAACTAGAAACAGGCGGATATGTTAAGAAATAAAAAGATAATGATTACTCCATTAGGACTAGTTGGGTTAACTATCCTTTCTGGAGCATTTTTAATGTCTTCTTATTCTTTTGCAGAAGATAGTATAGTAGATAACGTCAACATCACGGTCCCAGTCTCTTGTTCTATAGAAGGTACCGGTATGAATACTCACAATGCCAATATCATCAACGGAACCTACCAAGCAGATATAGGCACTACTACCATGAAAGCCTATTGTAATGATAGTGAAGGCTTTGCTATCTATGCTATAGGTTATACAGACAATGAATATGGAAAAACAGTCCTAACAAATAGTACCCTAGGTACTTCTGCTGATATAGCTACTGGAACAGCTACAAGTGGTAGTACGTCTAACTGGGCGATGAAACTAGCTACTAATACAGGTGCTACCTATGCCTTAACTCTAGATAATGGATTTGGTAGTTATAGTTCAGTACCAGCAACTTATACTAAAGTCGCACATAGAGATAGTGGCACAGATACAGGTACTAGTGCCACTGGCTCAGAACTGACTTCAACCTATGCAGCTTATATGAATCAAACTCAACCTGCTGGAACTTATGCTGGGCAAGTGAAATATACTTTAGTCCATCCAGCTAATGAAGAACCACTCCAGCCAATAGCCTGTGAAGCTGGGAAGATATGCTATAACGCCAGTTCCAGCACAGTACAAGGACAGATGGGAGACCAATCATTATTGGCAAAAGATTGGAGTAGTTGCGCAGATACAGATAATGAGACATATTGTTACGATAACGACGGGCATGAAATTGATATTAATACTCTCCCAGAATTGCCTGATCAATACGTAGAAAACACTGCACTTTGGGCCTCTAACTTCAAACGAGATGGTTATGGCTTTGCTGGTTGGAATACCGCATTTGACTACTCGGGCACTTACTATGGTCCCAACCAAACCATCACTGTTCCAGCTGATGTAGAAACAAACGGCCTATCTCTCTATGCTGTCTGGATCAAATCCGCTGGTTCACTTCAAAACTGGGATGGATGTTCTAGTCTAGCAAGTGGTGCTACTACTGCCCTCACAGACGAAAGAGATAATAACACCTACGCCGTAGCCAAACTCGCCGATGGTAAATGTTGGATGATAGAAAACCTGCGTCTAGCAGACAAAGACAGCAGTAATAACGACATAGAACTATCTAGCATTAACACCCACAACCCATCTCTCCCTCTCACCAATGATTACGCCAGCTCAACTACATCTAATCACCTATCCCCAACCACAGATCCAACTACTACTGCCTGGTGCCAAACCCACTCCTCTGCCTGTGATGATCAGTCTATGCTAGCCACCAATAACACCACTCTCTTCACCAATAATACTGCCTCAAGTTACAATGCCGATGGTGACGTATATAGTTATGGCAACTATTACAACTGGTATTCAGCTACAGGTGGTCATGGTAAATATGGTAGTTCCTACGGTTCTAGCTTTACTGCCCCAGGTGATATTTGTCCAGCAGGCTGGCATCTACCAACAGGCAAAGATGCTACAGGTGACTTCGGTGTCCTAGATATTGCTTTAGGTGGTACAGGTGCATATTCAAATTATAGTACTACTCCTACTGGATCCACTATGTCTGGATTGTGGCGTTCTTATCCTAATAACTTTGTCTACTCTGGGTACGTGTATGGTTCGTCGGTCGACGGCCGTAATTCCTACGTGTACTATTGGTCGTCTTCGGCGGGCAGTAGCAGCCGCGCCTACGTCTCGCACTTCGGCAGTGAAACCGTCAGCCCAGGCACGGTCAGCAGCAACAAGAACTACGGGAGGATGGTGCGTTGCGTCGCTGGCGTGTAGAATTATCCTAAAAGTTTAAAAAAATATGTTACAGATTAATACCGCTGGACAATCCCAGCGGTATTAGACATCTCATATTATTAATGCTTACTATCACTCTATCTCAGCTATTGCAAGAAGTAGCTGTTCCATCTGACGAATAGCCTCATGCATCATTGGTTGCAAAAGCTTCGTCCATATTCATAGATTCACTATTGTAGACATATAAATGTCATATAATGGATGAATGAAAAGAAGAATAAAACTTGCTAAGAAATATAAAATATTACAGCTATACTATGAAGGAGTTTCTGCCGAATCACTATGTAACGACTACCATATTGCACATAGTACTCTATATAAATGGATTACAGATTACCCTAGAGAAAATATAATACGAGCAAAACTAAAAAAGGATGATATTATCCACCTTCCTCGTATGATCAGCCATACAAAAAAAATTGAAGCTGAAATAGATTTCTTACATCGTACTGTCACTGATCACATGTCTCTTAGAGAACGTATGAAGATAATAGATAACGAGTATGGCAAAGAAAGTCTCCATGTACAATGTGATGCACTAGGAATAAATCGTACAACATATTTAAATCATAAATACTATGGGAAGAACGAAGATGCATGGTTTATTAAACGTGAAGCTGAATATACTGAAATAATTAAGAAAATATATGAAGATAGTGGACACGTATATGGAGCTAAAAAGATTGCAGCCATAATGAAGAAAAGTGGTAAGCCAGTTTCCGAACACTATGTCCGTAGAATTATGGCTAAATCTGGATTAATAAGTGCAAGAAGCTCTACACGCAAAGACCATCTCATCGTTGCAAGAAACATGCGTGAAGCGGCTCAATCTAGTCAGAACTTCAAACCAAATGCTCCTAACCAGGTATGGGTTAGTGATGTTACAGCTGTGTGTATCCATGGGCATTATTATCATATTTGTGTCTTTATTGACCTGTTCTCCAGAAAAGTAGTGGGTTATAACGTTGGTAGGAACGGCAGTGTCCAGCTAATTAAAAAAGCATTCCTTAAAGCTTTTAATGATAGACAACCAAAGTCATTGATTATTCATACAGATAACGGAGCAACCTATACTTCATATAGTTTTAATAGAACTCTTTTAGAACGAAAAGTTAAACACTCTTATTCGCGCCCAGGTGTTCCACATGACAATGCAGTAGCAGAGACTTTCTTTAATTCATTGAAACGCGAATCATTATTGCGCGACGATTATCCTCGCTCACTCCGAGACCTTAAGGATCGTGTAGATATTTATATGGAATGGTATAACGCTAAACGATTGCATGAGCATCTGAATTACGTTGCGCCAGATGTCTATGAGGAACAATATAAAACAAAATAAGTTATTAATATGAGCAGTTAAAACGTTAATTTCTAAGTATTGGACTTTTGTCCGATTTAACAGAGGTAAAACTAAAAACTAGGGGGTCAGAATCGCGTATTTTTGTACTTTCTTTAACTCATTTTTTCACTTTTTATTTTTCGTGTCCATTAAAAATACCCCTGGAGACGTGGACAGGGGGGTTAGAATCGCATGCAGTGGATCATATGGTGGAGCGTATGAGATTCAAACTCATGACCTCTACTATGCCATAGTAGCGCTCTAATCAGCTGAGCTAACGCCCCGTGTTTTTATTTTATCATAAAATATGGTAAAATGAAAGAATGAAAACTTATGATTCTGCATTTCTACCACATTGGCGTTAACCGACGAAATCTAGAGTAATTAATTTTGAATTTAAGGAGATGATATGAAAACTATTTTGACAGGGATTCGTGTTAACAGTGAGTTGACAATGGGGAATTTCTTGGGGGCGCTTTTGCCGATGACGCGTTTAGCTAACAAATATTCAAAAGATAATCACGTTAATATTTTTGTGGCGGATCTTCATACTATTATTGCGGAACAAGACGGCGCTTTGCAAGACAATTTATTGATGCTGATTAAAATGTATTTAGCTGCTGGGCTTGAAACAGGTGAAAATGTTCACATTTATCGCCAAAGTTATGTACCAGCTACTTCAGAAATGACTTGGATCTTGAATTGTGTAGCTACAATGGGTGAGCTTGGCCGGATGATCCAATATAAGGAAAAAGGCAAGGGTGAGGACTCTTGTAACGTGGGTATCTTCGACTATCCAGTGTTAATGGCGACAGATATTCTATTATTTGATGCAAACTATATTCCGGTAGGTCAAGACCAATTCCAACATATTGAGTTGACGCGTGACATCGCGATTAGAGTCAACCACCGATTTAATGAAGACATCTTCACTGTTCCAGAAAAAACTTCGGAACAAGCTAAATTTATGGGTACCGATGACGGAATTAGAATTCGTGATCTTACGAATCCGGAAAAGAAGATGAGTAAATCGGCTAAATCGGCGAATTCAAAGATTATGATGACCGATGAGCCTAAGTCTGCAGCTAAGAAAATTATGTCGGCGACGACTGATTCATTTGGCGAAATTAAATTTGATATGAAAGAACGTCCGGGGATCTCTAATCTATTGCAGATTGAGGCTTTGGTGAATGATCGGCCTTTGGATGAGGTAGTTAGGGAATGGGAAGGCAAGTCTAACTATGGTGACTTAAAGAAGCAGGTGGCAAAAAGTGTTGAGAAAATGCTGACAGAATTTCACGAAAAACTCAACAAGATTACTGATGAGGAGGTTTATGCATTAATGGAGACCGGTGAAAAATACGCTAATAAAAAGGCCAATACTAAATTATTGAAGCTACAGAAAGCTTTCCAATTAAGGTAATTTGACATTTTAGCATAAGCATGATATAATAAGAGGTTAAGATGATAGTAACTGGTAAGAAGTTTAGTAAACCGGAAATGTCACGTGTAATCAATGGTGACAAGGTACTTTCTGACGCTCCTGAAGCTCCTGCGAAAAAACGTCTTGACCATATGATGGTGGAGATTTTCAAGAGCTACAATCGTTCGACTTTACAGAAATTTATCGAGAATGGATTCGTAAAGGTTGATGGCGTTGTAGCGAAAAAACCTAACCAAAAATTTGAGGATGGGGTTTATATAGAACTCGATGTCCCAGAAGAAATGAAAAATGCCGATATTGAGCCAGACGTGATCTATGAGGATAGTGATGTAATCGTGCTGAATAAGCCCTCAGGGCTTCTTAGTGAACCAAGAGGACAGTATTGTCCGGAAAAAACTTTGGCAGATTTTGGCTATATTGCACATCGATTAGACCGAGACACTTCTGGAGTGGTTATTTTGGGTAAAACTGAAGAAATACAACACTTCTTAAAAAGGCAATTTCAAGATAGAACCGTACATAAAACTTACGTGGCTGTGGTATGCGGACGACCAAAATTAGACGAAGCGAGAATTGATTTACCTTTAATTCGGGATTTAAAACGTCCGACGACTTTTCGAGTGGACGCTAACGGTAAAGAAGCGGAGACATTTTATAAGGTCTTAAAATCTAATGATAAATACTCGATGGTGGAATTAAAACCTACTACTGGCCGTACTCATCAATTGAGAGTGCACATGAAATATCTTGGTCATCCAATCTTGGGCGATCCAGTCTATGGGATTGAGAAAGCTGACAGATTGTTTCTTCACGCACGTGAACTAGAAATCACTTTACCAAATGGGGAAAGAAAGACGTTTAAGGCGGACGTTCCGCAGGAATTTGAAGATGTATTTTGAATCTATTGACGACATCTCGCGCATTGCGAGTCAATGCGGTACGGCGATTTTTGTAGTGCCGGACGATATTAAAATTATATTAAAAAATGCGCTGACATTAAAGCCGGAAGAAAAGAGTGTCATTACGATTGAACAAGTACGCGATTTGCAGCAGCGATTGGGTGTTAAGCAATACACGGATCAGTTTGTTATCATTAGGCCTGCCGACAAAATGAACCCTGAGGCGGCGAATGCTCTATTAAAAAGTTTAGAAGAGCCAGGTGATAGAACGCATTTTGTTTTGATAACTGAGCGTCCATCTCAATTGCTCCCGACCATTTTGAGTCGCGCTTCTTTGTATTTTTTGCGACAGAAGAATGACCTGAAGGTTATTAAGGCTAATGACAAGATTAAAAATCTAGCGAAACGTTTATTAGTGGCAAAAGGCGAGGAATTGGTTACTGTCGCGGAAGAAATTACTCGAAAACCTGATGGTGTAAGGGCTTTTGCGATGGAGGTTCTGGGGACCGCGATCGAAATGCTGACCAAATCTTATCTTCTAACAGGGAAGGATGCATTTTTGAAGAAGCTCCCAAGGTTTTTAAGAGCTTATGAGGGGATTTCTCGTAATGGACATGTTAAATTGCAGATTGTAGCCAATTTGTGTTAAAATATAATTATGATAGCAGTGCTTGCGATTTTGTTGTTTGTGGTATATCTTTGTTTTTTCTTTCCTCTAGAACCGAAAGAGAAAAAAGTTGAGGAAAAGTCGCCTAAATACACCGCACAAATGAAAAAACTCTGGCAAGTGGCACAGACTTCGATGAAGGAGCGTAAGCCCTTCAAGGCCGAAAAGGCACTTTTGACGATTCTTAAATTCGATGAAAAAAATGCAGCAGCGTATAATCGGTTAGGGATATTATATGCGAAGGGTCAGAAATATGACGAAGCAGTAGAATGTTTTGAGATTGCTCAATCCCTTGATAATAATCCGGCTTCAATTCATAATGTAGGTTTGATATATCTTGAAACTGGGGCTTATGAGAAAGCTGCGATGGCATTTCGACAGGCTATTGCTTTGGAGGGTGATGTTCCTTCGCGTCACATTGCTCTTGCAAAAGCAGAGGAAAAGATGGGCAATATGAAAAAATCTATTCAGGCCCTGGAGAGCGCCTATGAGCTTGATCCTAAGGTTTCAATCTTGCGACAGATTTTGGCGATTTATGAAGAAACTGGTGACACTGAAGCTGCTACCGTTACTGCTGCTCGAATCGAAGAGCAGATAACTAAAGATAATGCCGCAAAAAAACGAAAAGCTGCCAAGGCTATTGAAAAACGACCATTAGGACATGCTGCAATTCGCAATGTTCGAAAGACTGCCTCTAAAAATGTTTCTGTAGCAAAAAAACCAACATCAGATAAGGCTAGCGTAGCTCCTTCCCATACTAATCGTAGAATTATCAAACCCCATGCGGGACGTAAGCGGATTTAGTATTGATTTTTGAACTATTTTTGATATAATTAAGGTACTGCTGGAGTCGTCTAGTGGCAATGACAAGAGACTGTAAATCTCTCGCGCTTCGCGCTTCGTTGGTTCGAGTCCAACCTCCAGCACCAAAATTAAAATAGACCCGAAGGGTCTTTTTTTAATTTTGACATTGTGAGGTGGGACGAGAACCGTAGGTTCGGACGTCGTAGGAGCCGAGTGAAAATCTCAAATTTATTTGAGATTTTTTGAGGCGACGCCCGGCGTTGTTATTTTGCGAAGCAAAATAACTGTCCTGCCTCCAGCACTATTTTTTTCGATAATTTGCTATAATTAGTAGTATGACGAGTGAAAAAGGTGAATCTAAAACTAACAAGAACAACACAAAAGTAAAGAAAGCTAATGAAAAGCTAGAAAAGACTAATTTCCTCCATAAGATTTTTGGTGGGCTCAATATGTCGTGGCCAGTAGTTATTGGTTTTGCGATAGCGATGGGCGTCTATACTGCTTTGATGGCGATTCTTGTGCCGGATGGTAATTCGTTTCACGACATAACTGCAACTTTAGAGTGGTGGTTGCTGCCAGCCATTCTTGTGATCGTTAACTGTAAGAAACCGCTTGATGCAGCGCTTAAGGTTTTTGTTTTTTTCTTGATTTCTCAGCCGATAGTGTATTTGCTCCAGGTGCCGTTTAGCTATATGGGCTGGGGGCTTTTTCAGTATTATCCGTATTGGTTTAAGGTAACGTTATGTACTTTGCCGGCTGGGTTTATTGGTTGGTACATGAAAAAAGACGAATGGTATTCTGGTGTTATTCTGTCGAGTATGACTTCTTTGCTTGCTTGTACAGCGATTGTTTTTATTAGAGGGTTCGGCGATAATTTCCCGAATCATTTAATTACAGTGATTTATTGTATTGCGATTATACCAGTATTTCTATTTGGGATATTCCGGAAATGGCAACCGCGCATCGTTGCAATAGTTATAACTATTGTTGCTGCTGCAATATTTGGCTTTGTTACGGCTGGGCCTGAGGAATTTGAAACGTACCGCACTAGCTATGATGGCCCGAACGGGGAATTCGTTGATTATGAATTCGGAGAGAATCCATATGTTAGCTTTTGGAGTGGCGGTCACCCGGGTGGTGTTGAAATCATTAATGCGGGCGAGCTAGGATATACTTTGAAAATTAAAGGAACAAGAGATGACACTGTGTATCATTTTTCGGTGAGTGATGATTCGGGGGCTGAGTATAACTTTAAATATTATTATGATAAAAAGTCAAATTCTTTGATGTTAGAAAAAGAAGAATAAAAGTTAGTAAAGATAGTTGAGGATACAGTAAACGGACTATCAAGATAATTCTTTAATGGAAGAAAAAAAGATTCGATGGACAATTATTGCCCATCGAATCTCGTTTCAACATAGTAGCAACTTCTTTCACTAAGGTGCAGATAGGTCTTTTTTTGTGGACTTGTTCTGCGAATCGAGTCTAACCTCCAGCACTAGGATTAAAATAAACTTCAATGGAGTCTATTTTAATCCTAGTCTTATCGTGATGGATGAGATCCTTTGTTCAAGCGTGGTGTGATACGCTAGTTCAAACGAGATTTTACTCTTCGCCTTCTTTCTCTTTTGATAAGAGTATCGCAGCAGCTAAGGCAGTCGAAGTAACAATAGAACCAGCAATAATGGCATCGACTACAGGATTTTTCGAGCTGAGATTGCCGTCGGTTGAACCAAGGACTTTTGTTTGTGGTTCAACATCCTTATCTATTTCAGATGTTTCATAATCTTGATCAACTTCTTCAGAGGAGGATGGAGTAGAATTCGAAGTAGAAGTCGTATTTCTTGACGCGGAGTTAGTATTATTGGTATTATTAGGTGTTTGATTATTAGTCTCAGGTGCTACTGGACAAAACTCTTCCTTAAGTCTTACTGAACCATCGCAATAATGTAGCCAAATATCTGTGTTGAGCTGATTACTGAGCAAATATCCTTTAAATGCTTCGAGTGTGATCCCGTACTTTGTAGCCAAGTATTTAGCTTCACGTACACGTAAATCATCAAACATCTTGCGTGGCATACCTATATCTTCAAAATCTTCATAGCTGTATAGATTATTTGGATCGGACATCACTTCTTCACGTATGCTTGGCCATTTAATATTCTCATCGAAACCGTATAAGTTTGAAAGGTATACGGCGCCATCAGTTGTTATGATGCCATTAGCTATGATGTTGTAATATTGACTAGATACTACGTGGTAATAGTGGACTTCTTCTTCGACTCTTTCGATACTAGTTACGGTGACTACTTCGAGCTGGTCATTCTCGTTAACTTTATATACCCTAGAACCAACTTTAAAATCTGGATCATCAATTGAAATGAATGCATTTCTATCTACATCAAATACACCATGCCAACCCGAGGTCTTTAATTCAGTTCCATCATCAAATTTTGTCAATTGGTAAGAGGTGGTGACGGCTTTTTTCTCAATCCATGCAGGATATTCAGCCCCAACACTGCCTGTCTCGTAATTCCAGACTTTGAGTAGAGAGTCATAAGTTATATCTTCAATTGGTACGGATGTTCCGTCGGCAAGAGCGATCATAGTGCCTTCGATCAAACACCAGTTCCATGGACAGTTAGCAGTGACCACAATGTCGCCGTCAACTGGGATTTGTATAGTGATTACTCCATTAGAATAAGTGTATTGACTGGTGGTTAAGTCTCTGCCATTCATTTGAACAGTTATTGATCCTGGTAGATTGTACCCGCTGTTTGCCCTAATAGTTCCAGTATAACTGCCCCCCATTTGAACTGTACTGCCATTGTTGCTTAGTGTACCATTTGTGATTTGGCCAGTGACAGTAAACGTCCATTTAATCTCGGTGTCTGCACTTCTGCTAGCATGGCCAGGGTTGGTGGTTGCAGAATCAATTTCTTGCTGTGTAGCTGAATTACCTTCATCGTCGTATCCTACTACAACGACACCATATGTGCCATCGGAAAGTCCTGTCAAATTATATGAAGTATCGTTGCCACTGATTCCAGTTATAGGGCTACCGCAAGTATAACTATCATTGGTTTTAGTGCAAGGATAAATAGAATAACTTGCTACTCCGACATTATCTGTCCCGCTCCAAGTTACGGTTGCTGAACCTATTGTGTCATTACGTACAATTGCGACATCACTAATGATTGGAGCTTCTGTGTCTACATATGAAGGATCTTTGTCCACGTCTAATTTTAGGGTGCCGACGCTCGATTGGGCACCGTCATAGTCGATCACTACCGTACGATTAACATAGTCGCTACCATATGTTGCACCGTTTGCTTTCTTGACATAGAAAGTATATGTGGAACTTGAATTTGCTGCAATGGTTTGAGCTTCTAAGAATTGTCCCGATGCATTTGTTACTTGAAAATCGGAACCTAGTAGTTCAATCGTAAAGACTTTATCAGACGAAAAAGTATTCTGCACATTTATTTGGAACATTGCTAGTTCGTTGTCACCAGATAGATCGCCTTCGTTCGAACCGTTAATATTGCCGGTGAGGGAACCAGTTTTATCCTCTACTGGATTAACTTCTATATCTCCCTCTACGGCATGTGTTCCCGATGCATAGTCTGCTGATAAGATCACATCGAAGGTTACTGAATCGTTGGCCGGGATTGTATCCCCTACTGAAATACCACTCAATTCGTAGTATACTTCACTAGTTGTAGTTGACGATAATCGCAAGACTAGATTGGAGACAGGTGCGGTGAAGATATATCCATTTGACGTGGTATTCGTTATGGTCATGCGGTATCTTGCTGTAAATGTATTGTCATCCTGCGTTGTGCCAGATTTAAAAGTTAAATCGAAATCTACACTATTATCTCCGGTTACAGTTGGGTGCGGCGTGCCATTTACATTTGTTCCTGAAACATAACTAATGGCAGTGATCTTTACGTCGCCAGTCTCGAGATATTCGTATCCATCTTCGATTGTGTAATTGATTCCAAGGGAATCAATACTCACTTCTACATCAGTTTGTTCTGGAGTATGTGCTTTGGTGTTACACGTGATTATTAGTGTGCCGGTGCTGATGTTGCCTTTAGGATTGTCGCAGGTTAACCCACCTATCGTAACATTGATACCGTCAGGGATAAAATCTGTCATTAGAGAAGTTGTAATAGTTACGGTTTCACCTCCAGTTTTTGGACCAGATGAAGGCGTAATTGTTGCTTCACCACCAACGACGTCTGTAGCCTCGATTAGAGCGTGATACGAAACATGCGTTTCGTAGGTACCTGGTGTTGAAAGTACATCCTGCCCAAGTCTTATACCATAATACAGATTAAAACTATCTGTGCCCGATATAGCGCTCTGTACATTACGTATTAATGTATAACCAGGATTAACTTCTATGCCAGAGTAGGTGTTGCTTGATGAGGGAGCGCTGGGGTTATATGTGGAACTAAAATTATTTGCTGGCAAACCTGTGACTGTATTTGGTATACCAAAGCCCCAATTATTTGCGTTAAGCGTATTGGCGGTAGCTGGGGTTGATCCCGTTAAACTAATCTTAGGGTCTGATGAATCTCCGTCGACCAGGATTAAATCACCCTGAGATGCTTCGGAGCTTGGTATGCTGGCGTAAATTCTATACCCAGAAGGGGCATTAGTCGAAACAGACAATCCGCGTTGGATCATTTCGTATCGTTCAGTGTCTGTAGTACCAGGGACAGATATTCCTTGGTTTTGATTTTGGATACTAAAATCTACTGAATAATTATTTGGATTGATTGTAGCAAAAACAGATCCATGACTTTGAATGGAAAACAACAAAAGTAAGAACATAACAAAATATTTTTTTGTTTTAAATACTTTCATGTTGACCTTAATATAACCTTTCCCAAAATGGTTATATTTATTGTATCATTTTTTTATTAAATCTACAATAATTTATGAAAAAAGGTTTTATTTTATTTTTTTAGCATATGTATTATAATTTGTATTATGGACAATGAGTTGCTTGTTTTTGTGCTTGGGCAAACGTTTGGGATTTTTGCATTGATTTGTACCGTAGTGAGTATGCAACTCAAAAAGAAAAAGCCTTTAATGATTTTGCAAACCGCATCAGAGGCTTTCATTATTGCTCAATACTGGGTCAAGGGTGCTATTACGGGATCATTTATGGCCGTCGTTAGTTTTGTTAGGGATATTATATTTACTAAATATGGCAAAAAACGCGCTCCACTATGGATCCTGATTACGATTTATGTTATTATGACTATTCTCACTATCATGAGTTGGGCTGGACCATTATCACTTTTGCCATATGTTGGTTCGCTTATTTATTGTTGGTCTCTTTGGTATGGCAAAGTAAAATGGATACGCCTAGGTAATGGTATCGGCAATTCACCGTATCTGTTTTATACATTATTAACTGGAAACTATGCTCTCTTTATTATGACTCTATTAGAGGTTATCTCATCGTTCGTTGGGTTTTTCCGTATCGATGTTTTTGGCAAGCAAAAGAAATTAACTAAAAAATCTAAAAAGTAGTAACTATTTTGTATTGTCGGCTTTTTTTGATTTTTCAATTAGGAGTTGAAGTACTTTTTCTTTTTCAGCCTTATCACTAATGGTAACAATATCAGTTTCGCCAGTGGTATTTAAGGGCCCTTTGGCAAACATAATTTCGAGCGGTTCGTTTGGAGTTGCCATGTACAAATACTGTATTTTATCATGGACTAAAGTTTCAAAAACTACATAAGATTTTCCGTTTTCGAAAGCAATAATAGAGCCGATTAGGTTATTATCCATTGTTTCCTCCTTCTATTCCGTTATTAGTAATATCGTTGTAATCTACCCAACCAATCTGCTGCTGATCTGCATTGTCGTTTCTGCCAACATGAATTTTCGTGCCGGATTGCAAATCTTCAGGTGTAATATCTTGGCCGGTTTCGGTAGACATCTCTTCGGCGTTCTTTTCGATAAATTCGTTTAAGTCTGTGTCTTCATCCCAATTTGAATCTACTATCTCATGGGTAACCGGATTTTGAACTGAAAAGCCTTGGATATCATATTCACCTTCGTCTAGATTAGTAGTATTGTTTTTACCGCCATACTGGTAGTCGCTTGATTCGTGAGCTACGGCATCGGGAATAGAATATTTATCACCGATTTGAATACCGTCTGATTGGTTTTCTTGTATTGCTTGATTGACGGCTTCTTCTGCTACATTATTAATTACTTGCTCGACGCCGAACGTCGGGGAAATATCAGGAACGGCATTTGTAGCATCAACTTTTTCATTGCCAGGAATAGAAAGAAGGAGTAGGGCACCCAAAGTCAAGGCTGCAATCTTTTTACTGAGTTTTAAGGTTTTTTCCGTAAAAGGTTTTTTGGCGACACTTTTAGCTGGAGCTTCAGTTCCTATCATATATTTTTCTAGGGCTTCTTTTACGCTTTTTTCGGAAAGATATTCACCGTCAGAAATCTCGACTTCTTTATTAAATATTAAAACTGAATTAGTTTTAACTTCATTGTTGCTATCGGTGATTTCTAATTTTTTACCACTCGCATTGTTTATTTGTTTTTCACTAAGATTAATTCCGTCGTTATCTTTTTTGACTTCATCAATGATATTGCTCATCGCTTCGTCTACTGAAACTGGCTTTGGCGGTTCATAAGAAGTATCTACTAATTGACCACCGCTGCTATTAGCCACTTCGGCATCAATCTGCGTTTTAATGTCTTCTGCGCTTACATATATACCATTGTCTAGATTTTCACCTTTGTCGGTTTTGCCAAACATAATTGAAGAGGTTCTGCTGAATTCTCCTTCTGGTGGGGCAACGGACGCGTTGCGATCGTCTCTCCCCTCACCGAAAGAATTTCCGGCCGAGGCTAGTTTTAGGCGACTTGCTTTTTCTGGATCGAATTTTATTTTTTTCATCGAATCCCATTCTGTGGGCTCTGCATTATTTTTTTCATGTTCGGCGTTGTTGTTCAATGTTTCTGGCATAAAACTCCTTTCTACTATTATAGCAAAAAACATGATTCTAAGCGTTTATCGTTGGATTTTTTTGAAGATTATGATATACTTGGTGTGTGCCGCGATAGCTCAGTTGGTAGAGCGCATCCATGGTAAGGATGAGGTCACCGGTTCAAACCCGGTTCGCGGCTCCATTTTTTTGTTTAAAAAATCCCCGATGTTTGTCGGGGATTCTGTTGTAATTTTTAATTATTCTTTGTCAAGTTTTTTCTTGTCGTATTTTGAGTTGCCGAACGCCAAAATTAAGAGGAAGATGTCACGTAGGAAGAATAATCCGACCGCAAAACCTTTGCCGTGGCCAAAAACTTTGGAGGTTCGATTTGAATTTATGATGGCTACAATGATTGAACTAATGATTAATACAAGGCTCGCGACAATAACCATTGGGTGGGCAGCCATATCATAGGCTTGTAATTGTTCTTCTGTCATAGTATTTGGATTAAATCCGTTCACTGTAAAAATGATTGAGCAAATGAAGCTTAGACAAAGCATACCCCAAAAGTACTCTTTCATATCTACGATTTTGTAAAGAATGTATTGATTATAGATTGGGATGAGAGCTTTCCACCCTTTTTCGCCGGCTTTAGTGAAGATTTTCCAGCATGCAATAATTTGAATAACCATTATTATAATAGCTACCATCATTACAACGCCGAATACTGCGCCAATAATTCCACCGATGGTTGCTGCTTGTGCGGTGGTGAGTGTTTCTGTTGCACCCATATTTACTCCTCTATGTTAATTACCGTAATTATAGTTTAAGAATTATGTGTTTGCAAGTTTTTTTATATAATATATATATATGAAGCAATATATTGCGATTGATCTAAAATCGTTTTATGCATCAGTGGAATGTGTGGAACGTGGATTAGACCCATTAAAGGCGCGATTGGTTGTAGCTGATGAATCACGTACCGAAAAAACGATCTGTTTAGCCGTTTCTCCAGCCCTAAAGGCAGAAGGCGTAGCAGGACGCGCACGCCTTTTTGAGGTTTACCGCAAAGTGCCTCGAGGTAGCTTTATTATCGCACCTCCACGTATGCATAAATATATGGAGATCAGTGCACGAATCTTTGAGATCTATGCAAGTTTTGTGGCGACAGAAGACATTCATGTATATTCGGTGGATGAGGTCTTCATTGATGCAACGAGTTATCTAGAATCATACAAAATGAATGCACACGAATTTGCTCGTATGATGATTCAGAAAGTTTTGGATGAGACTGGTATTACTGCTACGGCTGGTATTGGGACGAATCTATATCTTGCTAAGATCGCCATGGATATCGAGGCAAAGCATATGGATGCCGATAAAGATGGAGTGCGCATTGCTGAATTAACTGAAAAATCTTATCGTGAAAAACTGTGGGATTATCAACCAATTACGGATTTTTGGCGAGTGGGGCCTGGGTATGCCAGGCGTTTACGAGAATTAGGTATCTACACCATGGGAGAATTAGCGCGTTATTCTTTAACTGGGTCGGATCAACTTTATAAAAAATTTGGCATTAACGCTGAGTTATTGATTGATCATGCCTGGGGATTTGAATCTGTTAGTATGAAGGATATCAAAAATTACAAATCTGACAACCATAGTATTTCGCTGGGCCAGGTACTTGCTGAACCGTATGACTATGAAGGTGCAAGGATAATCGTTTTTGAGATGGCTGACGCTTTGACATTGGATTTAGTACGAAAGAGACTTGTGACTGATTCGATTGTTTTAACTATCGGCTATGACGTTAGTAGCACAGAGCGATATAAGGGCGAAATTATCAAAGATTGGTATGGTCGTAAAATACCTAAATATGCACATGGTACGATTAGTCTGGGTGAGTTTAATGCTTCGACGAAGTTGATAACCGATAAAACTTTGGAGCTTTTTGATAGAATTATAGACCCTGGTCTAAAGGTGCGTCGTATGTACGTGATAGCTAATCATGTAAAAATTGACGACGGTAAAAAATCTCAAAAACAATTAGATTTGTTTACAAATTATCAAAAACAGGCTGTTGAATTTAAAAAAGAGAGAAGTCGCCAGGAGGCTATATTAAAGATTAAGCAAAAATATGGTAAAAATGCGATTCTTCGTGGCATAAACTTCGAAAAGGGAGCCACTATGCGAGACCGAAATAAGCAAGTTGGAGGGCATAAGGCATGAATCTTTATGAAATACCACATTTTCATGATCCTAAAAGACCCTATATGAGTAAACATGATCGTGCTGCGCAGTTTATGCCATTTAAATCTTTGCGGGGGTTTGATGATATGGTTGACGATAAGAATGAACAAGTACTAGGGACGGATTGGGAGAAGATAATTTATGATGATGAGTATTTGATCGATCCTGATAATGTATGATTTATTTGTGACAAGTTTGATATAATTAGAACAATAGAAAGGAGTTTTTATGTTTAATTTAAAAGGGAAAGTCGCCGTTGTCACTGGTGCGTCTTCGGGGCTTGGACAGCAGATGGCCATGGCCTTTGCAAAACAAGGCGCTTCATTAGTGATATTAGCTAGAAGACTGGAGCGACTTGAGGAATTTAAACCTAAACTTGAGAAAGCTGGCGCCAAAAAAGTTCTGGCAATTAAGTGTGATGTTACTTCAACGGATGATATTAATAATGCGGCAGAAAAAGCTGAGGAAGAATTTGGACGTGTTGATATTTTACTAAACTGCGCCGGTTCTTCAAAGGATAAAGGTGTATTAGAGATGACTGACGAAGAATGGGACTTTACGATCGCAACCGATGAGACGTCTGTTTTTAAAATGACGCGCGCATTTGCGAACATTATGAAAAAGAATAACTACGGTCGTATTATTAATATCGCTTCAATGTATGGATTAGTCGGTAATACAGAGATTCACACTGTGGCATACCATGCATCGAAAGGCGCTGTAGTAAACTTTACTCGTGCCGTGGCAGCAGAACTGGCTACTTTTGGTATTACTTGCAATGCGATATGTCCAGGGTATTTCGAGACTGAATTGACTAAAGCTGTACTTGATACTCCAAAATTCCAGGAATTCGCAAAAACGCATGTACCAATGCAGCGTTACGGAAAGCCTGGTGAGTTGGATGCAGCAGCAGTGTTTTTGGCTTCCAGTGAAGCATCTTATGTTACAGGTCTAATTATGCCGGTCGATGGTGGCTATACGGCAATTTAAGGAGGAATATGGATAAATACAAGGGAACTAAAACTGAAGAAAATCTCAAAAAAGCTTTCGCTGGCGAGTCTGAAGCTAGGAACAAATATACCTACTTTGCTTCAAAAGCCAAAAAAGATGGCTATGAGCAGATTGCGGCAATATTTTTGGAAACAGCTGACAATGAGAAGGAACATGCCAAAATGTGGTATAAGGAACTTCACGGTGGCGCAGTAGAAGACACGATTACGAATCTGAAAGCTGCGGCTGACGGTGAAAACTATGAATGGACCGACATGTATGTCGAATTTGCTAAAACTGCGCGTGAAGAAGGCTTCGATGAATTAGCGGATAAATTTGAAGGTGTTGCAGAGATTGAAAAACATCACGAGGAACGTTATCGTAAACTTTTAGAAAATATTAATGATAAAAAAGTATTCTCACGCGATGGCGATGCGATTTGGGTTTGTCGAAATTGCGGCCATATTATAGTTGGAAAGGAAGCGCCTGAGGTTTGTCCGGTATGCGCTCATCCGCAATCTTATTTCGAGATTAAAGCTGAAAATTATTAAAAAATAGCCCTTAAGGGGCTGTTTTTTAATGGAGCCGTGAGCCAGGCTTGAACTGGCGACCTGCCGCTTACAAGGCGGCTGCTCTACCAACTGAGCTATCACGGCCTACTTATATTATATCACACTTTTTTGTGATATAATATGGTAATGGATATTTTGTTAGGTGTGATGGGGGTAGTAATCATTATTTTACTTGTTATTATGCTAATTAAAAAGCCAAAAACAAGTCAAGAGTCGGCGGATTATAAAGCTATGGAGGAGCGTTTAATCAGGCTTGAAGGTGAAGTTAGCAAGATTAACCCTTCAATTGATCGTAATTTTCGGGAAAATCGTAAAGAGATAGCTGACAATCTTGAACGCATGCAAAATAGTAATGCAAAAAGTATTGAACAGTTGCGTACCGGCAATGAGAAGAAACTTGAAGAGATGCGCGAGACCGTAGATGAAAAGTTAAAGGCTTCGGTTGAAAAACGATTTAATGAAAGTTTTAAGTCTATTTCAAATCAACTCACGCAGGTTTATCAAGGGTTGGGTGAAATGAAAAGTCTAGCTACCGGTGTCGGTGATTTAAAAAAAGTCATGGAAGGCGTAAAAACACGAGGTATATATGGCGAAGTACAACTTGGTGCAATTATTGAAGACACATTAAATAAATCTCAATATGAAGAAAACGTGATTACTAAGCATGGTTCAAATGATAGAGTTGAATTTGCTGTAAAAATGCCTGGAAAAGAAACTGACGTCTATTTGCCAATTGATTCAAAGTTTCCGGTAGAGAATTATTCGAGATTGATTGCTGCCTATGATGAGGGTAATAAAAACGAGATTGCTTCTTATCAGAAAGCTTTAGGAGCAGATGTTAAAGAACAAGCCAAAAAGATTTCATCTAAATACATCGATCCACCAAAAACTACAGATTTTGGTATTATGTTTGTGCCGACTGAATCATTGTATGCAGAAATAATCAGAATTCCAGGCCTTTCAGACGAGATTCGTCAAAAATATAGTATTACGATCGCGTCGCCTTCCACCTTGCCAGTGATGCTGTCGGGTCTTTTAATGGGTTTTAGGACTGTAGCCATAGAAAAGCGTTCGGCTGAAGTTTGGCAGACGCTTGGTGCAGTTAAGACTCAATTTGGTAAGTTTTCTGAGCTTCTAGAAGGTGTCCAGAAGAAATTGCAAGAATCCGCCAACAAGATTGAATCAGCCAAAACTACTTCTAGGCAAATTGAGCGTAAATTAAAAAATGTCGAGGAATTGCCCGAAAATGATTCGATAAAAATGATTGGAGAAATATAGTGAAAAAGATTGGTGTTTTTATTAATAAATACGCTGATTATCTTGTAATTTTTGTTTTGGATGCTATAGGGATGATTTTGGAACTAGTGGCAGCAAGACTAATGACTCCATATTTTGGTAATAGTAATTTTGTCTGGACGGCTATTATTGGAATAATTCTTTTAGCTGGGGCGTTAGGCAACATTATTGGTGGAAAGATATCATCTTTAAAATTATCAAGATTTTTAGCCTGCGTACTATTACTTTTCGCAGCGATTTATATTGCGGTGACGCCATTAATCGAATATGATGTTTTGAAACCAATTGGCGAATGGGAAGCTGGTATACAAGCTGCATCGGTAGTGGGTAGTATTATATTTTTCTTAATCCCTTCGACTATTTTAGGAATTATTCCACCAATTGTGATGAAAGAGAAAATTGGACCGAGCAAAGATCAGGGTAAAGAATCTGGTCGTATTACTGCCGTAATTGCTCTAGGTAGCCTTTTAGGTACTTTTGCCGGTGGTTTTTGGTTAATTCCAGTAATGGGTACAAAGGTGATATTCGTTTTGATCGCAATTTGTATTACAATTTTGACTCCACTATTCCAGCCACTTAAAAATAATAAGAATAGGAACCTAACTCTTTTTCTGATTTTTATTTGGATCGTGGCTTTTATAACTTCTGTCGCCTCTTTTATCACGTTGAAAAATTTGAACATTAATTCTGCAGGAATCAGTATTGATACTGAATACGGACGTATAATGGTAGTTGACGA
The DNA here is from genome assembly GCA_947165975.1 of uncultured Candidatus Saccharibacteria bacterium. GTDB lineage: Bacteria > Patescibacteriota > Saccharimonadia > Saccharimonadales > Saccharimonadaceae > Nanosyncoccus. Next base: position 20,412 of record CAMVCL010000005.1, read on the forward strand.
TATTCGTGGTGGCGACGCAGTGAGATATTACAAACAAAGTGGTGCTTATTCCTCGGCGACTTATACCGATAAAGAACTTCGCAATGAATTAGTATTTGATTACATGAAGAAATATGATGAAATGTTTGAATTTCGGGACGTTAATAATGTCGCAATGATCGGGGGCGCCGCTTATCAATATCCAAAGTATTATATTTCACATTTTCCAAAAAAGCGTATGGATGTGATTGAGATTGATCCAAAAGCTACCGAGATTGCCAAAAAATACTTTTTCCTTGACGAACTATTGGCTGAGTATGGTGAGGATAGGTTGGGGCTTTATAATGAGGATGGGAGACTATTTTTAGCCAACAGCGATACAAAATATGATGCGATACTAAATGACGCTTTTTCAGGCGAAGTTCCAGTAGGCGAAATCGCAACTGTAGAAGCAGCCAAGATCATCAAGGATAGTTTGAGCGAAAATGGTGTATATATGTCTAATGTCCTAGGTGCTGTAAGTGGTAGCAAGGGAAAATTTTTACGTGCAGAAGTTAAGACTTTGAAACAGGTCTTCAAGAAAGTATATGTGGCTTCAGTCTACAATAGGCCAAAAAAAGATGCTTATATCAACTGGATGGTGATCGCGACTGATAATACAGATTATGTTCCGAGTAAACTCGTGGATATAGACATAACGGACGAAGATATTATTTTGACCGATGATTATAATCCTGTTGATAGCCTAGTTACTACTGAATACTTCGATTAATCTCGCTTTGTCGTTATGTTATAATATACAATATGAAGATTGCAATATTAGGTGCGGGTGCATTTGGGACTGCACTCGGAGGAATTTTGGCCGATAATGGCTACGATATAGATTATTATGATCCAAAATTTGAAAAGGAAAATCTGTCCCAAGTGATTAATGGTGCAAAATATGTTGTGCTTTGCGCTCCATCTGGTTCTGTCTCATACCTATTACCTTATCTGCCTAAGAATATTCCCTTAGTCATTGCTACGAAAGGTATCCTATCAGATATGGTTTTTCGCGATTTTTCGGACTATATGATTATTTCTGGACCTGGTTTCGCGAAAGATATCAAAGCGGCAAAAGAAACTTGGTTTACAATTACTGATGATAGACTAGAAAAACTATTTAAAACTGATTACGTATTCTTTGACAAGACTAAAGACTCTAAGGGCGTATTGATGTGCGGTGCATTAAAAAATGTATACGCCATACAGGCTGGGTTGTTAGGATTAGAGCGCGAATCTTCGGCTTGGCAACGTTTTATTAGAAGTGTCTTAATGGAGATGCGAGAAGTTTTGGAGTTTAATGGAGCAAGCGGCGATACAGTTGATTTGGTTTGCGGTGTTGCGGACCTAGAGTTGACATGTGGCTATCCTTCTCGTAATTTTGAATTTGGTGATATTTTGCGCAAAAATCCTAAATTCAAGCCTGAAAAGACTGTCGAAGGTTTTTCTGCTCTGAAACGCATCCGTAGAAATGAGATAATGATTCCGGATGAAGCGTTAATCCTCAAAAATATTATTAGAGAAAGCGAAACATGGGGCTAAATCAGAAACAAAAGGAAGCGGTAGAATATCTCGAGGGACCACTTCTGGTTTTGGCTGGCCCTGGTACAGGTAAAACGCAACTATTGTCTGAAAAAGTTGCTTATATTTTAAAAAATACTGATACGAGTCCGGAAAACATTCTATGTATGACTTTCACAGAGTCGGGTGCTATGAATATGCGCGAACGTCTTAAATCTATTATTGGTAAAGATGGTGCCAAGGTGAATATTAACACGTATCATGCTTTTGGTTCGGATATTTTGGCTCAATATAAGAATTATTCTGATCAATATGATCGAAAACTTGATGCCGCTATTGACGAAGTGACTCAATTTAAGATCGTTAAAGATATTCAAAACAATCTAAATGGTAGAGATATTTTGAGGGGAGATAGCGTAAAAGATATAATTGCCGTGATTTCTTCAGCAAAAGCTGCAGGTTTGACCGCCGATGATCTTGGACGTATTGCTGAGGTTAATATGGCAGATTCTGAAACTCTCTCTAAAGCTATTTCTCCACTGCTCAAAAACATTGTTCCAAGAGTATTTCGGGAATCTTATGAAAATGCCTATAAGCCGATATATGAGATTCTGCAAGGCTATACTTCGGCTGAATGTATCGTGAAGAATATCGAGCGTTCGATCGGCGTGATGGCACGTGACTTAAAGGAGGCTTTTGTCTCTGCCGAACAAAACCAGAAAATTAAACCACTTTCTGAATGGAAGGATAAATATTTTGAAAAAGATGCCAAAGGCAATTATCGTTTACGCGACCGAATTGCTAATAAGAAATTACTTTCGATGTCTAATATAATGGCTCAGTATGACAAGTATCTGCATGAAAATGGTCTATTTGATTTTGATGATATGATACAAGAAGCTTTAAATATTTTACGAAATGATGCTGGTTTTAAGGCTACTTTGATTGAGAGATATCAAGTGATAATGCTAGATGAGTTTCAAGATACTAACCCTTCACAATTTGCGATTATTAAAGAATTAACCGATTATGAAAAACCTTTGGTGATGGCGGTTGGTGATGACGATCAGGCTATCTATGAATTTCAGGGTGCCTTGTCAACCAATTTATCCGATTTTCAAGAATATTACGAAGCACATGTAATTGCCTTGGTCGAGAATTATCGAAGTACGCAAGAAATCTTGGATTTTTCACGTAAGATAATTAATCAGGCTTCCGATCGTTTTGCGGATAAGGAACTTTTTGCCCATCGTGAATCTCCTGTAAAATCTCAGATTTATCGCCACGAATTCTTATCTTCTGATATGGAATATGGTTTTATTGCAGATGAAATTGCCAAACTTATCAAGAAGGGTGTTCCGCAAAATCAGATTGCAGTTATCTCATACAAAACGAAATATTTTATCCCCCTTTTACCATACTTAAAATCTCATCCCGAGATTAAGATTTCTTATGAAAAGAAGGATAATCTACTTGAAGATGAAAAAATGCATGAAATACTGACTTTAGCACGATATATCAATGAACTTGCTAATGACAAACGCCCTAAAACTTCGGTTATGGAAATACTATCTTATCCATTTTTTGGTTTGCCGGCCTTAGAGGTAGTTAGATTGATATCAAAGGCACGTACGGATAAGAAGCCAATTTTTGATGCCTTGGCCGATTCGGATAACCCTAAAGTTCAGTTTGTAGCTAATTTTATTGCAGGTCTAATCACGAGATCCTTTAATGAGCCGCTTGAAATCTTTTTAGACTATCTAATCGGTACGGCCGAGTTTGATGGGATACGTTCTCCTTTTTTGGAGTATTATACGAATATTGGAGAATATGAGGCATTTACTCTTTATGAAAGAATCGCTTCTCTTAGAGGTAAATTGCGTAAGCATTTTGGCGAGAAGAGTCTAAAACTAACTGATTTGATACAAATGCTTGACGATTATGAAGAAGCCGATATGCCTATTAATATCTTTTCACCATACCGTGAAGCTGATGAGGCTGTTTCGATTCTATCTGCTCACAAAGCTAAAGGTTTGGAGTTTGAATATGTCTTTATCATTTCAGCAGATCACTTAGCTTGGGGTAAGGGAAAAGGAAATAACAACTTACTAAGCTTACCAAAAAATCTAACTCAGATTCGCCATACCGGTACTACTGACGGCGAAAAATTAAGAATTCTATATGTAGCCTTGACGCGTGCTAAACATACTCTATTTATTACTAATTCTCTACACGATTTTAACGAAAAAAGCCCGAATAGATTGGAGTATTTAGATGAATACGTTAGCAATGATGAAGTTTTTTCACCAATGATTCCCACGGGTAAGGTTTTGACACACTACGAAGGAGGCGCCTACGTTTTGTCCGAAAATAACTTAAAAAACTGGTTAACGCCATATATTAATGCTACTCCTGACATGAAAGCCATCTATAAGGAACGTGTTTCGCGTTGGCGTATGTCAGCTTCGGCTCTAACTTCGTTTATAGATATTGTCTATGCGGGCCCAGAATCTTTCTTTAAGAACTATATTCTACAAGTTCCTCATGAACCAGAGACAGAAGCTTTGGCGTTTGGTGATTTGGTCCACAAAACATTTGAAAAAGTTACGAATTCAAAATTAACTGATGATGATGCCATTGAGTATTTCCTGGGTGAACTTAATAAAAAAGAATTGCCGATTGAAACTTTACAAAAGATTCGCGATAAAGGCCCGGTAGATTTGAAAGCGGCCTTGGATAGCTTTGGTGATATTTTACGTCAAGGTAGGGCTGAAGTCGATTTAGGATCCGAAAAACTATCTATTGATGGCGTACCAGTAACTGGTAAGATTGACCATATTTTAATTGACGAGAAAACTAAGACGATTGAGATCTTTGATTATAAAACTGGCGGATATCACAAAGAACGATGGCAATCTCATGCAACTTTATATAAATATATGTTGCAACTTGAATTCTATAAGTTATTACTAAATAATTCTCCTACTTATTCTAAATATAAAGTTGAAAAAGCTCATATATTGTTCGTAGTTCCTGATAAAGATGGTGAAGTATATGATAAAGTATACGAGTATAACGAGACTGACGAAACCGAAATTAAAAGTCTTATTAAAACAGTTTACCGGTTAGTCTCCTCACTTGATTTTATTTCCGACGAACAGATTCTTCTTCCGGCTAATAATAATCTAGGTATCAAAGACATTAAAGAATTTATCAAGCTATTGCTTGCTAAGTATTAAAAAAGATAGTAGAATATTTTATATCTATTAATAGCGTACCTTTAGGAAGGGGGTGATTTAGATGTCAATCATGGATATGTGGTTACGTAATGTTCATTTCATTACATGGAGCTGTCCTCGTTGTGGTAGACCTTTTACTACCGAACTAGCTCGCAATCTCCATATGCTCTCTTGTGGTTCCTAAATCGGAGTAACCTAAATCAGGAGGGTGGCATCTAGCAATGGCAAGGCTTAGCTCTTGCCATTTTTTTACTTCTGTGGTAAAATGATTGGTAATTATGGCAAAGAAGAATAATACTAAGAGAAAGTTGGTTGGGCTCGTTTCTGAAGAATCGGGTGTGCGGGCTTATTATACCAAGAAAAACACCATGAATACTCCGGACAAACTCTCTCTAAAGAAATATGATCCGGTACTTCGTAAGCATGTCTTATTCGTAGAGACTAAGAAAAATCTTGGTCGTAACGAAGTAAAAGAGAAAAAGCGTTAAAATAATCCCTCTAAGGGGATTATTTTTTTGCTCTAAATTCTATATCTCGAAGAACATTCATGAAATACATAAATGATTCATATGGTGAAGCATAGGCCGAGAAATAAGCATGGACATCACCATCATTCCAATACTTAGTACACATTGAATAAGGGTGATCTGAGGTGGTAAGATAGCGCCAGTCTGCGATTAATTGACCGTCGTGCGTAGCAAGAACGTCATCTCTTAAAGCGTACAATTCTTGCATAGCGGAAGTTTGCATCTTATTAGATAGCCAAGCAGATAGATCACGCTCAGTGTCTGCCCATGTTACGGTATCTGGCATTGAAATCTCATCGGCGGCTTCTGATAAGTCGCATGCTTCGGAGACTGTAACGAATTTGTTTTCGTAACCAGATAACCACTCCTTAATTAATGTATCCATGAAATTAAAAATACCAGTATCTTGCCATTGGTGCTCACCGAACGTTTCGAAGTCCATAAACAAGTTGATTAGATTACCGCGTAAACAGTCCATATTGAGCCAATTAATGTATTTTGGTACCGTGAGAGGCCATTCTGTCCAAGCGCGGTTAGAGAATCTAAAAGCAATATCATCAGATAAACGATAATTTTTGAGTAATAATTTGATGTTTTCACATCCTGCTGGTTTATATACATAGTTTGGACTACGCCAACCGAGTATTTTGTCCCATCCTTCTGCCAGAATACCTTTGTATCCTTTTTCGTCTGCCCATTTTGCCAAACTATCATTATATGCAAACTCGGTATTGCGGAAGACTTGCGGAGTAACACTAAACAAACGCTCGATTGCCTGTGAGTGCATCAGGACTTGATCATTAAATTCGTCAAGGTTATAGAAATATGCTAGGGAATGATAGTAAGTTTCGCCAACAATCTCTACTTGGCCTCTGTCTACCATGCGTTTTATTTGTGAAATTAATTCTGGAGCCCATTTTTCGGCTTGCTCTAACCAAGTGCCAGTGATCGAGAATGATGCTTTGAAATCCGGGTACTTTTCCATGTTCTTTTCGAGCAGGTTAAGCATTGGTCGGTAACTTTTGTTAGCGACTTTCTTAAAAATTCTCTCATTTGACTGGCGACTATCGAAGTAATCATTGTAATAATTTGAATTATTGGCGACATCAAAAATAGAATATTCGCGATAACGGATAGGTTGGTGAATGTGTAGATATAAACAAATTGCACGCACGCTAATAATTCCTCTTATGTTTTATTATCTTATTATAAATCTTCATACATTTTTTTGCAACTTGATTCCATGAGATTTTACGATATTCGTTCTTGACGTTTTCTTGGAGAGTTTCTTTTAAAGCTGGATTTTCTGCAACGGCAAGTATTTCATCGGCGAGTTTTTGTTTGTCCCAAAAGTCATATTTGAGAGCAGACCAAATAATTTCGGATACACCGGATTGGTTGGTGAGTATTAAAACATCGCTATGGTGAGCGGCTTCTAAAGCGGTCAAACCAAATGGCTCGGAAACCGAACTCATTACAAAAATGTCTGCCAAAGAATAAATATCACGTAATCTTTTACCACGAATAAAACCGGTAAAAATAACATTTTTTGCGATACCTAGCTCGGCCGCCATTTTAATAAGCTCATTACGTTCTTCTCCATCTCCGGCGAAGATAAATATTAATTTAGGATTTTTGCTGATTGCCAGTGCAGCGGCACGCATTAGATTTGGAAGACCTTTTTGAATAGTAAAACGACCTACAGTTGAAACAATGGTGTAGCCAGAATGTTTAAGGCTTTCAATGTATCGATAAGTTTTTTCGTCGAAATGATATTCTTTTTTGTCGTAATTTTCATCGAGAGAATTATAGACTACATCTATCTTTGATAACGGAATGCGGTACTTTTCGTGAATAATGCGTTTAGTAGTTTCTGATACAGCAATGATACGATCAGCCATCATGAGACCTTCGTATTCGATCTCATGAATTAGAGGATTACCGGTATTCATTCCAGCACGATCAAATTCGGTTGCGTGGACATGGGCGATTAATGGGACGTTATATTCTTTCTTAGCTAAGACGCCAGCTTCATAAGTTAGCCAGTCGTGGGCATGAACTGCGTCTGGATGGTGGTTTTTAAGGTAGCCTTCGACAAATTTACAATATTCCTTTTGAACTTCTCGCATAGATACGAGGGTTTCTTTGTCAATGCTCGGTATTAATTCTTCAAAGATTTCTAATGATGCATATGCACCTCCGCCATATCGAAAAATTGGATCTAAACGCGTAGCGGCGAGTACTTCCATGAAATCTACATCAGGATGTTCGGCCTTATAAGGAACTACGAAATCAATATTTACACCCTGTCTCGCTAAGGCTTTTGCCATATTAAAACAGGCAACACCAAGGCCGCCGCTGTTATGCGGAGGGAGTTCCCAACCTAACATAAGTATTTTCATCCATTCTATTTTAGCATAAATTTTATGTTTTGTGTGTAAAATATGATAAAATTATGTAAGGACATTATGTAGGGGTATAGCTCAGTTGGTAGAGCACAGGTCTCCAAAACCTGGTGTCGGGGGTTCAAGTCCCTCTGCCCCTGCCACAAAATACATTATTTTGGAATGTAATTTGATTAATAAAATTCCTATTCAGGGTATAGACGTAATTAAAGAAATCGCTTTTGACTTTATCGCTATGTTTATAAGCGATATTTTTTATTTCCGTATATACAAATATAAACAATGGGCAATAGTGCGACATTTATTGATTTAAACAGTATCATGATATAATTTAATTATGAATTTTAATGATGTTGAAACGGCGCGAATTGCCTATGCCAAAAAAATCAAAAAAGCCATAGTAATTTCTTCTACTGTTTTTATTTTGGCAGTTGTTATTGCTGTCGCTTCTGAGGGTGGCGGGGCATTATTTGCATCAATATTTTTTGGGTTTTTCTTTGCTTGTATTATATATATTGTATGTTGTTTTATTTTTAATAAAGAGCGTATGGCTTATCGTAATGCATATAAAAAATATTTTGTTGAACAAAACTTACGTAGAATTTTTACTGATATAAGTTACAGTCATGATTCTGGCGTTTCACGTGCTTTGCTCGATTCGACTGGCATGATTAATACCGGCGATGTTTTTTCTTCGAATGATTACACTACGGGTAAATACAAAGATGTTGATTTTCTGCAGTCGGATGTTACTATCCAAGTCGAGCAAACCGATTCAGATGGCGATACGACCTATCAAACTATTTTTAAAGGTCGCTGGATGACTTTCGAATTTCCTAAAAAATTTGCCTATCGAATTGAAGTTGTTCAAAAATGGTTTCCCGCCAAAAGAGTGCCTAAGACTGGCACAAACGGCAAAAAATTTGAAAAAGTTGAGGTCGAATCGCCAACTTTTCATAAAAAGTTTAAGATTTATGCTGATGATGGTTTTGAGACATTTTACGTTTTAGATCCTGCGTTGATCGACCATATCGAATCTTTGAGTAGTAATTATACCGGTAAACTACTACTATGTTTTGTAGACAATAAACTTCATGTTGGCTTACATGATAACAAAGATGCATTTGAGCCACCATCCGCGCTTAAGAAGATAGATGAAAATGCTGAGTTCGAAAAGATTTCTAAAGATATTAAAATGATTACCGATTTTGTCGACTATCTAAAGCTAGACAATAAAATTTTTGGCAATAATTAGCTTTTATGATACAATAAAAGCATTATGGAAGGTAATAGAAGAAATAGACCGCGTGCATTGTTGGTTTTCGGTGCGCCAGCTAGCGGTAAATCGACTTTTGCGGAGAAATTTGCAAAAAAATTTGGGTTGGCATATTATAATTTTAACGACTTGATGAGGGATTATAATCTGTCAAAAGATGTGATTTTGATTATTATGAATGAAATTCTTAAAACTGGTCAAACTATCCTCATTGAAGGCTGTATTGATACCGAAAAAGAAAGAGCCGAGATTCGCAATATCCTTCGTAAGGCCGGTTATGAGCCAGCTCTTGTCTGGGTTCAGACTGATATTACTACAATTCGCCAACGCCTTAAAAGCCGTTATAAAAACGTTTCAAAAGCAAAAGATGCTTATGATAGAGCTGTGAGCGAGATGGAAGCACCTACTGATATTGAAAAACCTATTATCTTGTCTGGCAAACATACCTTTGAGACACAAACACGACATGTTATTGCCGGTTTAGCGGATTTGTAAAACGTGATATTTAATGATTCTGAATTTGGCGAGGTAATTGTTAGGCGTAGCCCTTTGGCGCGCGGTGTTAAGTTTTCTATTTCAACTTCCGGCAGGCTTGCGATGTCTGTGCCAAAGTATACTTCTGATTTTTTAGTCAAGCGCTTTTTGAATACCAATCGTAAAATGATTCGCGAAAAATTACCCGTCAAAGACCCAAATGAGCAACGTGCAAGAGATTATCAAAAGAAATTATTAATGAAAAAGGCTAAAGAATACTTGCCTTATAGACTTGAATACTATGCGAAACTATATGGATATAAATATGAAAAATGTAGACTAACTCATGCTAACACACGTTGGGGGAGTTGTTCTTCTAACAAAACTATATCATTAAATATTGGATTAATGAAAGTTCCTGAACCATTGAGGGATTATGTTATTTTGCATGAATTAGCTCATCTAAATCATATGGATCATTCTAAAGCTTTTTGGGCCGAAGTGGGGTCACATGACAAGAATTACAAAAATCATGAAAAGAAATTGAAACTTTTTTCACCTGGTGTATAGTTCTTGTGCTATAATTTATTTAAGGAGGAGAGTGTGAGAATACATGAGCGTTTAGACTCGAAAAATATTTTCATTATTATATATTGTCTATCCTTTTTTGCTTATATCGTATATGGTCTTCAGCCAGCTGAAGCTGTTCAATATAAAACAGACGCTACTATCTCGATTCCATCTATTGGTTTATCTAGCGATGTTACAAAACTTGAATTAAACGGGCAGCACTTAGATACTCCTGATACGATTGTCGGTAGTTATTCCGATCATAACAACAAGACTTTATTGATCGGCCACTCAACTACCGTATTTCAGAATTTATTTAAGCTAAACCTAAGAGACTCGATCAAATATGACGATAAAACATATATTGTTGAACAAATACATATGGTAAAAAAATCAAAGATCAGCATGAAAAAACTATTAAATACAGCTGAAAAAGACACGATTGTTTTGATGACTTGCGCGGGGACTCTACTAGATAACGGTGATGCTACGCATAGACTGATCATAACCGCGTCAGTCTAATTGCAAAACCACCACCAGGCGCCATATATAGATCAAATACATCGTTACACCCTACGCGTTTCTCTTGTTTAATAATTGCAAATGGCTCCTCACGATAATGTGCATGGTCCGCATCGGCGTAGATTGAAGCTTTATAAACTGCACCTCTTTCAAGGAATTCTAGACTTATATGTATTCGTCGTCCGTTTTCGTCGGTGACTCCTCCGATATACCAATCTTCTGAGTTGCGATCTTTTCTGGCTACGACATAGTATTCACCTATCTCACCTGCCAAAGGTATAGTTTTGCTAAAATTCGTTGGTACTGAACGGATAAAATCAAATTCTTCTGGGAAACGTTGCTCGTAGATAAAAGGCCGATCTGCTGCCATTTGCATGCCTGAATATATCGTCACAAAGTAGGCTAGTTGACGAGCGAGAGTAGTTGCCATACGTTTGACACTGTTAGTTAAGTCCAAAATACCTGGAGTATAATCCATGCCCCCTGATAACAATCTAGTATATGGTAGATAACAAGCATGTGACGGACTAAGAGCCCCACCTTCGTATTCCTGTCCGCGCGCTCCTTCGCGCGATAGTAGATTTGGCCAGGTGCGTTCAATTCCTGTACCTTTGATTGGCTCGTGAATATCGAGACAGATATGTTTTTTGGCGGCTAATTCTACGGTCTTTTGATAGTGATTGACACCGAGCTGGCTGTGATGGTATTCTCTACGACCATTGATTGACATCTTGCTGCCAGCATAGCCAGTTTTTATATATCGTATTCCGTTTGCTGCATAATAATTATATGCTTCTTCGAGTTGTTTCTCATAGTTATCAATAAAACCTACTGTTTCATGATGGCCGACTATTTCAATTTTATGATTTCTGGCGTAACTCGCGACTTCTTCTAGATTGAAGTCTGGAGTTGCAATCGTGAACTTATTATTGATACCATTTTCTAGCCAGTCACCCTCCCAGCCATCATTCCAGCCTTCAATCAAAAGCCCTGATACGCCCAAGCGTACAGCTGCATCAATATATTCTTTGGCGTGAGTCGTAGTAGCACCATGACGATCACCGGGCGCCCAGGTCCATTCTCCTACATACATCGCCCACCAAATTCCGATAAATTTAAGCGTATGAACCCAACTAAAATCACCGACCGGAGGCTCGTTTAGTGCATACATTGTGCGATTCGTTGTTAGTTCCGTAGCTGAATCTGCAATCATGATTAGTCGCCATGGAGTTTGGAAGGGAAGCACGACGTGTGCTTTTGTGCCATCTGATAATGGCGTAATGTCTATTTTAAGGGAATTGTTTTGGTTTAATTTTATGGTGGCAGAACCATAATTATATAGTGCTGCTTCATGAATAGCGAGATAGTAACCGGTCGGTGTTTTCAGTGTCAATGGAGTATGAACTGAATTCTGTAATTGATGTACCATGGTCTTCTCATAATTGTATTCATATCGGTCTGGCTGATAAGCAGGTATTTTCCAGGCAATTGAATTAAGGTCTACGTTGAATTCAGTCAATTCATCCTTAATTGTAATTTGGCTAAATTTTGGTTGTGGTGGTATTTCATAGCGAAAAGCTACCGAATTATCAAATACGCGGAATCGTAAGGTAAAAATCCTTTTTTGTTCTTTAGCCTCTGACAAATAGAAGGCGAATTCATTATATGTATTATTGATATATCTATCCTCACCCCAAGGCATTTCGAAAAATTCTTCGTGATGCTTCCTTTGTTCACGAATTAGTTTAAGATTATTAACCAATGGTTGTTCGCCACAGATTAAGAAACCTAACCTTGAATTACGAATAATCAGTTTTTCGTTTCGAAAAACGGAATATGTAACTTGGCCTGATTTAAGTGTAAAATGGCAACGGATATTCTTATTCGGAGAATAAATATCGCGTTCGACTTCGTTACGGCTGAACCATTTAAACATAAGTACATTATACCATTAAAGAAGCTACTATTCTAATATTGAATTATGATATAATAATGGTATGGCTCGCAAAAAGCGAAATAGAGTGAAATATTTCTTGGTGGCACTAATCCTGTTTGTCGTGATGTTTGTTGGAGCTTTTTTTGGTATTCAATTTGTCACAAAAACTGGATTTTTCAAAATTCCAGGTGTAGTTTATTATGACGAAAGCTTAAACGATGATGAGCTTCAACTATTAAAGTCTATTTTTACTGAAGAAGTAGAATTAGATAAAGACGTAACTATATCGGCTACTAATAGTCTGGCTAGACCTGAAGCAACAGAGAATGAATATTTGTACGAGGTTTTGGTTCCAGTAACTGATTTTTATAGTACCGAAACTAATGTAATAGCCGAAGCTCCTGATGAGATTATTAAAAATGCAGACTCAAATTATGAATTAGTTGGTGTTGATGATTTAGATTTTAAGAAAAAGTTGCTAAGCATCAATAACCAATATTACCTTGATAATTTTGATTCTGGTGCGATTTTTCGCACGATTAAATTTGATTCCGAAAAATTTACTGACGAAATCAAACCTTTAGTAAACGATTCTTTCAGTAAAAATTTTCCTGATAAATCTTCTGTGCTGACATTCGCCCAGACGGGCGTAACTGCACTAAGTCGCGGCATGAATTCCAAGCTGATCTCGGTCGGTGGTGATGCAACTTATTTTGCGACTAATATAAAGGATTATCTATCGGGCTTCGATTTAACACATACTTCCAATGAATCATCTTTTACTACGTTCGCTAACGGAGATAACATTTGCTCCGATACTCGTTTTATCAATACTTTGACCGCAATCGGATTAGATATCGTTGAGCTTACTGGTAATCACAACGAAGACTGTGGCGACGATGCGGCAAGAGATAGCATTAAACTTTATAACGAAAATAACATCAAAATAGTTGGTGGCGGCGCGACGGCCGAAGAAGCCGCTAAACCACTTGAGATCAAAGAAAAGAATTCTAACATTACTTTTCTAGCTTACAATCAATCTACTGGTGGAGCAACTTATGACGCAACTCCAGGCGCTAATCAGTATTATGAAGAGAACGCTAGAGAGGAAATTAAAAAAGCTAAGGAACGCGGTGACTTTGTAGTAGTCGATATTCAATATTATGAATGTAGTGCCTATGCGTCAGAGTATGAGGATCCGACGTGTGATAGAGCAGACTCTTCGGCTGGTGATCAAGTTGGATTTTTCCGACAATTGATTGACTTTGGCGCTGACATGGTAGTAGGAACTAGTGCTCATCAACCGCAAACTTTTGAATTGTATGGTAATGGTGTAATTTATTACGGCCTTGGAAACTTATTCTTTGATCAGATTTGGTGGCCGGGAACTACTCGTAGCTTGATTTTATCCCACTATTTTTATAATGGTAAATTATTACAAACAAAAGTTGTACCCACTGTATACGATAGTTCGATGCAAACAAAAATATTAGACGAGGAGACGTCAAAGTGGTTTCTAGGAAGGCTAATCAACGTAAGGCCGTAAAAAAGCCTAATAAAAAAATCCGTACTGTAATTTTGTTGATATTATTGTGGTTTATTATTGCTGTTATTACGATAACCATTCTGTTGCTCTTTAAACGCCGAGAACAGCCTTATGACGTCAATAGTGACACTAGTATTGAAACTGAAACTGAATCTACCGATGACATAACGAAGCCTTCGTTGCCTAACAAGATTAATTTTCAGTCGATAATTGATGATTGGAATAAAAAGACGAGTGGAAATAAGAGTGTGTTGATATATGATCTAGAACGTGATGAGACAGTTGGTGAACTCAATCCAGATACGAAATATAACACCGCTTCATTATATAAATTATTTGTAGTGTACGAAGGCTACAGGCGATTACAAACTAATGTTTGGCAAAAAGATACAGTTTCCGCAAATGGCCATACAATATTAGAATGTTTAGATTTAGCGATAAGGGAATCGTATTCACCCTGCGCAGAATCATTATGGGCTAAAATTGGGCATAGCGAATTAGACAAGATAATCCAAAACGACTTCAAGATCGCGCATTCAGATATCTCAAATCTTTCGTCAAATCCAAGAGATATCATGGCGATAATGAAGTTATTTTACTATCATAAAGACATCAGTAATCGTTCTTTTATTAATAGAATGAAAGATTCATTCCTGAACCAGCCTGCAACTACCTACGATTGGCGGCAAGGACTGCCGAGTGGTTTTAAAAAAGCAAGTGTCTATAATAAGGTGGGGTGGGATTATAATCCTGATGGTAAATATTGGAATATCTATCACGATGCTGCTATTGTTGAATTCCCGGATAAAAATAGACATTTTATAGTTGTAGTAATGACTAATCGTGTACCATTTGAAAAAATCAGACAACTCGGAACCGATATCGAAAAAACTTTTTATAAATGATTAATATGTACTAAAGAACTGTGACCAATAGGTCTTGTAGTCTGAATTTAAATCAAAATTAAATCCTACTGATAGTTTGGTGTATTCTGGGTTTAAGATATTTGCTCGGTGAGTTTCTGAGCCCATCCATAGTGCGATCGTGCTAGCTGGCGAGACTGCCCCGTTGCCGATAGCGAGGTTTTCACCACTTACTCCGCCAGAATCTGGTGCCTTGCAGGCTGTCGACCAGCTACTACCGTCTGGACGTGTATGAGCGTATACTTTCATTGTTTCTTTAGCGCGGATATCGGCTGCATCTTCACAAGTATAGCCCCACTCGAGTTGATTGAGATCATTCTTAATTCGTATCTTGTTGACTAGAGTTAGTACTTCGTGTTTCCATTGCTCTGCAGGGGGAGCAATTACTGTTACAATGATAGAATCTTTACGTTTGCCGTCGTAAGTTCCAGCCGTAATCGTGGTGGTACCGACACCGCTAATGACCGGATATCGACATGTCTCATTGTTGAATCCTAGCCACGTACGAGCAGAATTGTAGAAACCTGAAATAACCTTGGAATCAGAAGTCTGCCAATACATTTCACCTAAATTTGATAGGCCTCCACCTACGCATAGATCGATGTCTGGTGTAGCATAAATAGTGACAGCTTTTTCGTTCCATAATTCGCCCGATGGTACAGGAGTATTATCAAACTCGTGACTTGAAGTCGAGACGTAATCATCATTGCCAGTGATGTTAGTATATTGTTCCGTCTTAGCATCAGAATCTGAGACCGACTCAAGTAACTCCATTTCATTGGCTGAATCTTCGACAATATCGGAGCGCTCGTCGACCGCTCGAAAAGTTAGCCCACCGTTCAGCCATATTGCGCTTGCAACCAAAACGCCAGCAATAAGAATCGCAGCTGCATTTACGGACAGCAAAATCGTCATCTTATTGTTTTTTGGACGTGGTTGTTCCATATTTATTTTTTCCTCTTATGGGTAGTTTCTTCACCCGAGATGAGAGTTTTAACGAATGATATCAGATTGGCCATTGCTGGCATCAAGGCCAGGAAGATAAGGATCATGATAAAGTTAAGGATGATCACTTCGCTTGATGGAGTTGAACCGCGGAAAAGGGCTGCAAATATCACCGAGAATATAATCATATAGATAATAGCGATTGATGCGATAATTACAACGTATGAAAAAATACGCAACCAAATAGATGATAAGTTTAACATATGAAATCTTAGGATTGTGTAGTAGACCGCAATAATTGTAGCGGCAAGAGCGAGGGGCCCCAACCAAATTAATGACCAATTGTTAAATAGTGGGAGAATCAAGTTCACCACAAGCACAATCGTACTTGATATTCCAAAGCTTCCCATCGTGACGATATCGCCACCACGCTTACTTTGAGATTTGGTTTTAAAATATTGATGAGCAAAAACCCCCACAATTACTGGCACGATTGCTCCAAAAAAAGCTATATAGCAGAAGTAGAGTAGACCGATATTCATAGTCACGCTATTTCCAGAATTACTAAGAACTACTTCCGAGTACAGTGCGCCTGGATTCAATAAAATTGTCCCACCGACCAATAGGCCCAAGACCAAGAAGATTGCTGTAGTAATCTTGCCGTACTTTTTATTCCAAGCGCCGTAACCTAGAAAGGCTACGTCTAATAATATGGCACTGACAAATGTCCAGTTGACGTGCCAGACAATCGAGTCCATATCTTCTGGTTTTGCAACGAGAAAGATAGAGATTGACGCCATCCAAACCGTTGCAAAAATTGCTGCTATAAAATACCAGGCAGAGCGGATCCGATCTTTTTTTGACGAGCCAAAGAATACGATCGCACCTGATAGTAATGTCAAAATCGACACTGTGGCTAACAAGATAACAATTAGTTGCATTTACCTCCTTTTACTTTATTATAGCATAAATACTATGTTTGTAATACGTTTTGTTATCTGGGATTGTTGTAATTAGCGTTGCTATTACCGATTGTTGTTGTGATGTCGGAAATAGTAAAAGTTTTATATTTTTCTCCGTTAAAATAAATCGTGTATGATTCGCCGAGCATGAATTTGCTAGAACCTGCAGCAATATGACTAAACGATTTAGTTGAGGTATGCGATAATATAGTGTTATCATTTTTATCTTTGATTTCTATCTTGGTGTTAGCACTTTCTTGTGAACTTAGATAAATATTAATATTATTTATCGTTGAAGTATTGCCAAGTGATTCTGCCATACCGCTTGAGCCGATTGCAAGCACTTCGCCACCATTCATTACTATCTCTACTCCTGCGTCTAAGGAGCCATTGCCGTTATTGGTTGGGCCGTCGACTATCACTTTACCTCCATTAAAATACAGCCAGCCGTTACTATCTATACCATCGCCAGTTGAATTAACATAAACCTCTCCATTGTTTATGGTCAGAATGCAGTTTTCATTATTGTCAAAATTATTTGCTCCGGGACGAGTAGTAGAGGAATTGTCTGCGCCACCGCCCGCATTAATCCCGTCGTCGTTCGTTTTGATACTAATCTTGCCGCCGTTAATAGTTATTTTTTGCGATTCAATTCCTTCGTACGCTTTGGCGATAGCTATCTCTCCATCATCCACTATCAGCTCGCGATCGGCATGAATTCCATCATCACCGGATGTGATGCTAATATTCCCGTTGGTGATTCCAATATAATTATCCGAATGAATTGCATCATCTTCCGTTGCTAAAACTATATTCCCGCCATATATCAATAAGCTTGTGGTCGCTTTGATACCTTTGGCTTTAGTATTAAGTTTAAAGCTGCCATTTTCGACCAATATGAAGCCTTTACCTTTGTCGATATCGTTAGTGGCTTTAACTCCGTCAGCCCCAGCTTCAATAGAGAATGTTCCGTTAACTATATAGACTGAATCTTTACCACGGATGGCGTCATCTTTGGCAGTTATAGTATAATTACCCGAGTTAAACTTAACATCATCTTTGCCAACGATTGCATCCTGATAATTACTCGTAAGCCCTAAAGAACCATCACCCTGAAAAGTTAAATCAGCCTTGGAATATATTGCTCCCGTAACATCTTCGTCGTATTCTGAACTGTACTTTTCACCATCTTTAATGGTGTTTTTACCAATCAGCTCAATAACTAAGTCTTCGGCATTTGCGCAATAGATAGCTGGTCCGTTCTGATTGTTAATCGAAACATTATCTAAAACTAATCTAACCTCGCTAACACCTGCATCGATATTTATAGAACCATTTTCGAGCTCACCTGTTAGATGATAAGTTCCCGATTCGGATATAGTAAGACTTTCTGACAGTTTTATATCGACAGTCTGGTATCGCTCCCAATTGATTTTTAAATCACCGTTGTCGATATCAATCGAACTGGATATCTTAGTCAAGTCTTCATGGTCATATTCTTTATTGATAAAAAATGCACCGATTATTACACCTACAAACAAAATCATTATAAAAAGCAAACGATAATCGATTTTTTTCTTAACTATTTTAACTTGCTTAACTTCCTTTTTAGTTAGTTTAATCTCTTTTTCAACTGATTTACCGTTCCAAAAATTATTGTCTTCTTCGGACATTATATCTCCTCTTCACAAACCGGCTCGGATAACAAAACTTTTAGATTACAATTCTTCACACGAATCTCATCGAGAAAATCTTTCTCTTTGATGCCATGTCGTAGTTTAATATCGTAAGTTAATTTATATAAACTACCCATATTCATGGTCTTCATTCTGACAAGATGTGCCTTAGAGGTATATTTTTTGAAGATATCATCAAATACTTCTTCGTAATCTAGGTCTTCCGGGATGACTATCTTTAAAACGCGTTCATGCCTATCTGGTTCTAAGAAATGCGTATATGTAAAAAACACAATCACTGCTATTGCTATTGCCGTAATCACTGTAGCGAAGAGCACGTGGCCCATACCTAAAGCCAGCCCGACCATCATTGCAAAGAATACTGAGAGAAGTTCATTAGCGCGTCCTTGGATTGAGCGAAATCTAATGAGTGAAAAGGCGCCAAGTATAGCAATTGACGTGCCCAAGTTACCATTTATCATGATCATTACGGCCATAACTAATAACGGTAAAACCGCAAGGGTGATCAGGAAGCCTTTAGAAGTTTGTGAAGTTTTTTGATGAGTTACAGCTATCGCTATACCAAGTAATATTGATACTCCTGCGCAAATTAAGACTGTTTTGATGTCGAGACCTGTTGCTGCTGTGTCAAATATTGTGTTAAACATTGTGCTCCTTTATTATTTTTTCGTATATTTTGCCTACTTTACTAAATTGTTGAGGGTAAATCTTAAGTTTTGACATCTCCTCAACTAACCAAAGTGGAAGGACGCCATGAGCTTTGATCTCCATTATGATATTGTTTTTATCCTTAAAATAGATTTTATCATGCTTTCCTTTAATGAAACTTAAATTATCTTCGCGGTACTTTAAATTTTCGTCAAAGGTGATACGCAAATTATCTGCCCCCTTATATGATTCTCGATCATAGATGACTAATATTTTAGGCTTAAGATTATAATGATCGATCAGATAATCTACTTCTTTTGCAATCTGAATGTCGCGAGATGTTTCGATTTCTTGAGACGCAAGTTCTACCATTGTGGCTTTTTTATTGACGAGCCTATCAAAATCCTTATTCGTAATCATGACTCTTCGTTTGAAGCCTGGATTCATATCTTTGCCACGGATTTTCGTTTTAATCTCTAAATATACTCTGTCGTATCCACCGTAACTCCTGGCACGAAGTTTATGCTTAAAAACTGGCTGCTCAATCGATTGAATGATTAGGTCGTAATTATCTGTATCGAAATAAAGATTAAAAACTTTTGACTTATAGTATCCATCTTTTTTCATATACAGATTAATCGATTCCAACATCTTTTCTTTGCACTCTTTGGTGATTAAATACTTTTTCTCAATCCTATCGAAAACTTTTCCGTCCATATATTATATATTATATTGGATAACTTAAAATTATTTAAAAAAACTGTACATAGGTAGCTACCTCTGTTTATATTGACAAAGACAGACAGTTGTGTTATAATCAAAGTATAGACTACCTTTAGTTAGCACCTTTAAATCTGCGTATTCAATGAGGAGGGGGAAGATGAAAAACTACAGTAAACGTGAAAAAATCATGGTCGCGATTATGGCTATTTTGATATCATGTCTAATCTTTTCTTTGATTGCTTGGCATAACACACAGGTTCAACGCGATAATCTTAATGCACAAGTAATCAGCCAGAACGAATCATTCTGCGAACTCGCTGATGATCGTGATAGGATGGTTGATTATTTAGCGCGTGAACACCTGGTTGTATTAAGACATGACACTAAGCTTCTAGTCGCAAATCTAGCATGGTTAGATTTTGAAAATGACACCTACTACATGGATGCGTTCCTCGATATGAGTCCAGAAGAGGGTAATTCTTTTGAGAGGCTCAAGAAACTCTTTGACGAAGATAAAGAGGCTAGGGAACGTGCCATTACGATCGTAAGTTATAGCTCGCAAAACAAGGAATTATATAGTGTAACATCTGAATACTACGATTATTTAGTTTCAGATGAATACACCGAAACTCCGACAGATGTCGCTAAATAACGCAGATTAAAGTTAAATCCGAGGCAAACGCTTCGGATTTTTTGTAGACTATTTTTAAGTTACTTTTAAATTATCTATAATATAATATGAGGTATGAGAATTTTGTATGTAGAAGATGAAAAATTTTTAGCTGAAGCTGTTATTCATATGCTTAAGAAGGAAAAAATTAGCGTAGATTGGGCTTCTGACGGTGAGGAAGGGCTAAAACTAGCCTTAAAGCCTAATTACGATGCAATTGTACTCGATATCATGTTGCCGAATCTTTCTGGATTAGATATCCTGAGGTCGCTTCGTGAACACGGCATCAAGACTCCCGTCATTATGCTATCGGCACTTAATGAGGTAGAAGATAAGATTCGTGGTTTAGATTTCGGTGCGGATGATTATCTTGCAAAGCCTTTCAAGACTGCTGAATTAATTGCTAGGCTGAGGGCTTTATTACGTAGGCCTGCCTTAGTTGAAGCTGAAATATTAAACTTTGAGGACTTGGAATTAAATTTGACCAACCGTACACTCAATAATATCGAGTTGACCGATAAAGAAGCTAGCATTATCGAAATGTTAATCAAAACTCCTAATTCAACCGTTGCCAAGGAACAGATCTTGGCACATGTTTGGGGTGCTGATTCTGTGTATGAAGAGAACTATGTTGAAGTATATATGTCTTACCTACGCAAAAAACTTAGGGCCGCCAAATCGAAAGTCAAGATTAAAACTGTTCGTAATCTAGGATATAAACTATGTTTGGAAAACTAAGAAATCGCTTAATTTTGATCAATCTTAGTATTACGACTTTAATTTTAATACTAACTTTCACTTTTGTTTATATATCTTCTGTTAATTCGGCAGATCGACGTCCTCCTATATTCGAAAATGACTATGAAATGTTTGATATTGATATGGAGCATATGGTAATACGCTCAGTTGAAAGTGAACGACGGGCGGCAGCCCAAAATCTCTTAATCAATCTTCTGTTAGCGGGTGTGATTATAGAGGTAGTAGTTGTTTTGGCTTCATATTTATTAGCCGAAACAGCTATTCGTCCAGTGCGGGACGCCTATGATTCCCAGAAGATCTTTATCGCTAACGCTTCCCACGAGATTAAAACCCCACTTGCGGCGATCTCGGCAAATCTTGAAGCTGCCGATATTCACAACAATAAGTGGATCTCAAATGCTGAGAAAGAAGTGGCTAAATTAACATCCTTAAATAATGAATTATTGGCACTGGCTCGCACAGACTTGATTGATGACGCCAAAGAAGATGAAGTTGAACTCGATGAATTAATTAAAGAAAATCTCAAGGTCTTTGAGCCAAGACTAAACAAAATTCATTTGACAAAAAAGTTCTCAACACGCGGAAAGGTAAAACTGGCTTCAATGGATTATATTCAAATCTTTAATATCTTAATGGATAATGCAGTGAAATACTGTGATAAAGAGATTAAACTTTTCGTTGACAACCATAAATTAATTATTGAGAATGACGGCGCAAAAATCTCCCAAAAAAATCTACCGCACATTTTTGAAAGATTTTATCAAGCAGATAAATCCACCGATGGCGTTGGTCTCGGCTTATCCATCGCTAAAACTACAGCCGACCGTAATAAATGGACCTTGTCTGCCGAATCGGACAAAAAAATGACTAGGTTTATTCTTACTTTTTAGTCTGCTTATGCTATAATTATTGATATATGCTTGAAATTCGGGGTGTGACTAAAGTCTACCAAACTGCGGGAGTTAAGCGAGCTGTACTTAAAAAAGTACGGGTGAATTTTCGTGAATCCGAATTTGCTGCAATTCTTGGCCCTTCTGGCTCTGGTAAAACTACACTGCTTAATATCATTGGTGGATTAGATCAATATACTTCAGGCGATTTGATTATTAACGAAAAGTCGACGAAAAAATTTCGCGATAAAGATTGGGATTCTTATCGCAACCACCGAGTCGGATTCGTCTTTCAAAGTTATAATCTGATTCCACATCAAACTGTTCTTTCAAATGTGCGTCTCGCTTTGACCCTGTCTGGAATTTCAAAACGCGAATCAATCCGTCGCGCCAAGAATGCTTTAAAAGATGTTGGACTAGAAGAACACATTTATAAGCGTCCGGCGCAACTTTCTGGCGGGCAGATGCAACGCGTCGCGATTGCTCGGGCCATTGTCAACGACCCAGAGATCTTACTAGCAGATGAGCCTACTGGAGCTTTGGATTCGGAAACTTCTGTACAAGTAATGGAGATTCTGAAAAAAATTTCCAAAGATCGCCTAATTATTATGGTCACGCATAATCCAGAACTAGCAGAGAAATATGCTACACGTACCATCACCTTAAAGGACGGCAAAATTACTTCTGATTCTAATCCATATGATGGCAAAACCAAAACTAGCCTAGACGACAAGCAGGCAGGGAAACGTAGCAAAAAAACTAAGATGTCTTATTTTACGGCACTTTCCTTATCGTTCAATAATCTTTTAACCAAAAAAGCTCGCACGATTTTAGTTGCACTTGCAGGCTCAATCGGCATTATTGGCATTGCCTTGATTTCGGCTGTTTCTACCGGATTTCAAAATTACATCGACAAGATTGAAGAAGACACTTTAACTTCGTATCCTTTGATTTTACAAAAAGAATCTGCCGATATTTCCGGAATGCTACTCAGCCTTTCAGGTGATGAATCCGCTGAAGAGATTGAAGGTAAAATTCGCGAAAATCAAATGCTGACTTCTACGCTTGGCAACGTTTCAAACAACGACCTACCTAGTTTTGTTGATTACCTTGACGCACATTCTTCTGAAATCAAAGACGATATCAGGTTGATGGAGTATCAATACAATGTGGACCCAGTTATCTATACAAAAGACACCACTGATAAGGTCGCCAAAATGAATCCAAGTAATATGTTTTCTTCTCTGATTGGTGAGAATTCCTTACTGAGAAATTATTCGACAATGACATCGGTCTTTAGGCAATTTGACCCCGACAATTTAAAGAGTAATACTGAATTGCTGGCTGGCCGTTATCCCGAGGAATACAATGAGATGGTAGTGGTCCTAAGCCAGCGTTCTGAAATTTCGGAACTGCTAACTTATTCGCTCGGTTTTCATGATTCGCAAGAATTAAATGAAATTGTTTCGAAGATAATGAGTGGCGAAAAAGTTGATATTAAAAATGATCCTTTAGAATTAACTTATGACGATTTGATGGGCGTTGATCTTAGATTGTTATCTCCGGCAGACTATTATAAATACAACGAAAAATATGGAGTCTACGAGGACATGTCCGGCGACAAAGAATTTATGTCAAAAGTCTATGATAAAGCCGAGAAACTACATATTGTCGGTGTCGTTGTGATGAATACTGAGATGATGTCAGGTGGCAGTGGGGTGGCGTATCTGCCTTCTTTGATCACTCATATTATCGATAAATCTTCACAGACAGAAATCGTCAAAAAACAACTTGCCAATCCTGAACTTGATATCTTCTCAAATACTAAGTTTGGTGAAGAAGGAAACGACTTTGATTTTAAATTTGAGGACTTAGTTTCAATAGATGAGAATAAACTAAAAAATGCATTTGGCGTAAACATCGATCAGAATGCCATTGCTGCCAAAACTCAGGAATATATCAGTCAAATTTCTTCAGAGATCACCGCTGATATTTCGCCAATCAAAGACGTTTTAATTGAACGTTTCAAAAAACTAGCTGATGGTTTAAAGAGTGATATTTCGGGTTCAGAAGGTACAGGTAATTTTAAATCTGCGGATATCGAAAAAATTGTCGACGAGTTTTTAAAGAAGCAAGATTTTAGTGATCTAGAAAAACAGTATTATATTCCGGCCGATAAGTTTAAAGACATGTACAAAGGCCTCCTATCTGGCTACCTAAGCGCTTATGTAGGTGGTTATGCAGCTGCAATGCAGATGATGGGGCTACCTTTTGATATTGATGTTGATCCAATCTTTATTAATGCCGATATTTACCAACAGGCGCTCGAGACATATTTAGGTATGACACAAATTGATGCAGTCTTTGAAGCTATTGCCATTCCTGTAACAGAAATCAATGTTAAGAAAGAAGTTTTGACGAAAGTTGGCGAATTGACTACCTACCTCTCTAGTAGTTTTGCACAAGCTTTTCATGTTGATCAGAATGCCATTATCGGGGCTTTTAAACTTAACTTTTCCAAGGACGAACTTTCTCGAGTTGTTTCAGCAATGTTCACAAAGAAGAAAACTACCCTTGCAACTAATTTATCTACGCTGGGATACCAAGATATTGATGATCCTACCCAAATTTCTTTCTACTTCTGGAGCTTTGATGGAAAAACAAATTTTATAAATTTTTTGGATAATTACAATAATTTAATGGATTCTATGAACAATGAAGATCAAGTAATCGAATACACCGACGCAACTGGTATTCTAATGTCGTCCGTTAAAACTATTGTCGATGCGGTCTCTTACGTTTTGATTGCTTTTGTATCTATATCTCTTGTTGTTTCTTCGATTATGATCGGAGTAATCACATATATTTCAGTATATGAAAGAACTAAAGAGATTGGGATTCTTAGGGCGATTGGTGCTTCTAAACATAATATTTCTAGTATCTTTAATGCGGAAACGTTTATTATTGGACTTTTGAGTGGATTGTTTGGTATTGGGCTTTCATATCTAATGATACCGCCAATTAATATGATCCTACATCACTATACCGGTGATATCCCTCTCTCTGCCGCACTAGATCCGAGGACAGCCTTGTTCTTGATTGTCTTATCGGTGATTTTGACTATTATTGCCGGTTTAATTCCGTCGCGATCTGCCTCAAAGAAGGATCCGGTCGAAGCATTGCGAAGCGAATAAACTTGTGGTATAATTGTCATTGTACTGGGGATTCGCCAAGTGGTAAGGCAGTGGGTTCTGGTCCCACCATTCGGGGGTTCGAATCCCTCATCCCCAGCCATTTTTTGTTTTTGAGTCCAAAAGGTTCCGAGCGAACGGTCCTGACCCCTGTAATATCAGTCCGCTAGGTCCTAAAGTTCGGTTCGAGCACGTGATGAGACCAATGAGGTCTCTTTTTTCGGCCGTCGTTGCAACGTCGAACAATTTGTCGGCATATTTAAAGACTTTTAAGATATAGCCGGCGTTCGTATAGAAGTTGTCGTCAGCTCGATCTAGCGCGGCTTCTTGCGCCTGGATCTCAGCCAGCTCATTGCGATATCGCTCGTTATTTTGGTTATAAAGTTCCAGAGTAATACTCTTGTCCATCAACATATCGTAAGCTTCTTGCTGTCTAGCTTCTAGTTTCTTGCGCTTTTGAGACAAGCTTCGGCGTTGCTCGCGATAGAAATCTATCTTTCCGGCGTGCGCTTCGGCTAATGCCTTCCTTATCTCATCCAATTCAGTTTCAGTTAGTCTTAAACCTCGCAGGAATTCTTTTACCTTATCATCAAGATATTCTTCAGTGTAGCTTTTCATGCTTTTATGTACTCCGCGTCGGTTCGTACAGTGGTAGTATTTGTGATAATTGTAGCCCCCATGTCGTAGCTTACGCTTCTTAAATTCTGGCGTTATTGTACATCCGCACTCTTCACAGCGGATTAGTCCACGATAAGCCGATTCTATGCCACCATATTTCGGTACTTGGTCGTCGCCCTTAAGATTTCTCTTGTCTAATATCTGATTAACCATATCAAACAGCTCTCGATCTATTATCTTCTCGTAATTATGCGGATATTTCTTTCCGCCTTTTTTATCGATAATAAATCCGACATAAAACTCACATCTTAGGAATTTATGGATGATTCCTTGCGAGAATTTAGTGCCGTATTTCTTATTCATTAGTCTGGCTAAGGTTCTACATGAATAAGTACCGGTCGAGAAGAGTAAGAATACCTCTTTTACGATCGACGCGGCCGGTTCTACCGGAACGACGTTTTTAACCTTCGGTCTGACGCTAATAGTTCTAAATTCATAGCCATAAGGCGCGCTCCATGGTAACTCGCCGCGCGACAGCTTATTGATCTTCGTATTTAGGCCATCTTCCTTGATGCGGTTCAGATATTCCTGGCCCACAAAAACCTTCACATTCCAAGATGTGAGGTCGGTCGCGCGGCTATTTTCCGAGAGGATCAGCCTTTCATCAACGCAGTGGATGCGCTTGCCGTATTTGATGCGTAGATCTTCGATCGTTACCGCGTCGCGGAAGTTTCTAGTAATGCGATCTACGCGGAAGGCGATAATATCCGTTACATCTGGATTATCCTTTAGGAACTGAATCATCTCGTTGAAGCGTTTGCGCTCTTTATAGCTACCGCCAGTTTCGCCAATGGCGTATTCGCGCACGATCTTTAAGTTTTGCTCAATCGCATAATCGCGCATGCGCGGTAGCTGAATTTCATCGAGAGATAAGCCTTCTTTTTCTTGTCGCGCCGTTGATACGCGAGCGAATAGAACGGCTTTTTTGGTTAGTTGCGGCTCATTAGTTTTGCCGGTATTTACAGGGGTAGAGTTTCCCATGTTATCAAACATAATACCCTAAACCTTTCATAAGTCCATACATTAAATGGACCTTTGGAGTTGGGCTATTCGCAACTAAAATAGCCGTAAAGAACCACCCTACATTTGCGCTAGTCTGGCCCAGCGCGCACCTTGTTTAATTCTGTAAAGTATTCAAGTAATCGTACTGGCTTAAACTCGGCCAGTTTATCTTCTATGTAGCTAGTAGAACTACTCTTTCTCGTTCTAAAGTAGATCTTTGATATTTTCTTCGTAAGCCTAGACCATTGTGCCGAGTTGGCGCCGGTCATCTTCCGCACATCTCGGCTTCCGGTTTCGCGCATTAGGCTCCATATCGCCAAAGTCTCTAGTCGTTGCGCCAAGGTCGCTTTTGGATTTAATGTATTTATCTCATGAAGAAAGCTGGTAGCTGTATTCGTAATTGTTTCATTAAGGTCTAGATTCTTCGCCTCGATCTGCGCGAACTCATATTCTAATAGCGTCTTGGCTAGTTCTTCATTAAAGATATCTACAAAGACAAGCTTCTGTTTTATGGCCAGTCTTGTGACGTTGTCGCTCGCGCGGCCGTACTCGAGAGCGTGTTTCAGCGCTGTATTGAAAGCACGTTTCGTGTTGTATCGCGCTTCAACACGCACCACCTCAAAAGGCTTCTTGCTACGGATATTATCAAATAGCGTGAGTTGGCAGTAGTTATCTTTCTCGAGTAGTCCGCGCTCGCTGACGCGAGACTTAGCTAGTTCTCTTCGTTTATCGTAAATCGCTATGGCTTGGCTTGCGCTGTAAAAATGCAGAGCCTCACCATCGTTCCGATAAACACGCATATCGGCTTGTTTTCTGGTCGATACATTTGCTTTTGCTATATCGCCAATTACACTTGCCGCAGTCCGGTAATCGTCAAAGACGATATTCTTGCCAAAGTGAACCGTCTTAACCTCGGCTCTTTCTATTTGGTTTCTTTTAATCTCGATTCCGAGCTTATATAGTTTGCGATAGAGTTCTGCGCAGACGGCTTTAAAGTCGCTAACACCAAGCTCATCGAAGTTATTGTTATAAAGAATCTTTGGTGCTGAAAATTCGATATGCAAGAATACGGATACGCCGCCGGCTCGTACAGCTTTCATGAGTGTTACGCGTGGCTGATATATGCCTAGCTTCTTATCTTTCGCTTTTAGCTGTAATACGCATTTAATAACCTTGCCGGATCCAAAAGAATAATATGGCGGTCCAAAGATGCCATGAGCAGAAGGAGAAAACTTGTGATAGACGCTCGGGCTAATCCTGAAATTGGGGTAGTTCACTCGGAGAATCACAGTATCGATCATCACTAGCTCTCATTACATCTTCATATTTGCTAATCACTGCTTCTTCTATTTCTTGCCCGACATATCTGTCTATCGGGTAGAATATTCCGAAGCTATTCAGCCCAACCTTTTTGGTTGGAAAGGTGAGTCTATATGAGCCATCTAATCGCGTCATAATGCCAACGGAACTGCAGTAGATCGTTCCGTATAGCACGAAGCTTGCGAAGGCCACTAGTCCGCCATGCGGCTTTACTGGCATTATTTCAATTTCCGATATAAAGCTATTCATTGTCGTCATCCTTATTAACGACATGCTCGCGCTTGTCTATATCGATTAATATTTCTAGAAACTTTACGAGCGCCTGTTGCTCTAGTTTCTTATCTTTCTGATACGTTATATTACCTCTTCATTCCATATTCCAAGGATACAAAAAGAGAGTTCAGCGTTATTATTGCAATAATATTGCGCTATTTTAAGTATTTAGGATTGATTCTGACCGATTTTGTATTTAATTCAAATAGATCGTCTATTCCGGCGATATTGCGAATGCGCTCGTTAAGACGTTTTAAGACCTCGTAGACGCGGTGCCAGTCCGAAGGGCGTTCGTTGCCTATGTAGTCATATAAATCATCCCAGATGGTCTGAAAATCGCGTAATTCGTAAAGTTTTGTTGGGTTCTTAAACATAATTTCGCAAAGAGCAGGAGTGAACGGCGCATCTTCGCGGAAACGCACGACTTTATTGCCGACATGGATTGTGCGAGTTTTTGGGTCGTAGCTTACTTTAATGTCTTTGTCGTCGTCGTAGAATAGTTGCTTATGGCCGCCTTCGTATTCTCGCTCGATTTCTGGAATAATCTCGGCCAACGTCTTCGTCTCAGCATCAAAACATAATGCGATTATTTCGTAGTAATCTGTGTCATTTTGAATTTGGGCTTTTGAATTCATAAATTTGAAGATGAATCGTTGTGGCACGATATTACAGAGCAGATCTAGGCACTTTAGACCCCAGTCGTCGTAGTACTTTTTGGCTTTTTCTTTAGGACTGATTATATCTTCGTGCTTGTCGCCGAGATAAATAAGTTCGTAATCGATGTGTTCTAAGATAGCTTGATCGTCTTTGCCCGATTTCGAGAGTTCGGAAGTTTCATGAAATAAATTAGCAAAGTCGACTCCTTCGCGGTGAAGATCAATCAAGTCGGTTACTAATTCTGTTACATTTTCAGGCATTACAACTTCCAATTAGTTATCTATATTATACCATATCTTCTTGGGGTCGTAAGGTGTTAGAGTGACTTGCAAAATATCCCAAAGTAAGGTTAAATTGGACAACCCTGTAAAGGGATGCCGCAATTTTAACTAACCCACAACTGAATATTAACTTTAATCTAAAGTTGCTCTTTAATGGTCGGTGTTAGAAAAGACCTTGCAGGGTTTAAGGAGTATTTATATGAGTAATATTGGTATATGTGAATACGTTATTGGCGTCATTCACGATAAAGACATTTGGTATTATGTTGGCAAAAGTGACGCTAATGGCTTGACTCTTAAGCCGAACGAGCAATATTCTTCATTTTTGATTGATGCTAAGCGTTACGACGACAAAGATATTCTACGGGAAGAACTTGAGTCTCTACCTAAGACTTTGACTTATAAGATTCTAGAGCTTCAGCGTTGTCCGAAATGCAAGAAAGAGTTTACAGGGCATCCGGCTTTATCTCGCGTAGATAACGAGACGGAGATATGTCCGGAGTGCGGAGTTCGCGAGGCTGTAGAAGCGTATCAAAAAGCCACCCAATAAGGTGGCTTTTTCTAGATCGCTCCGAAGTATTTCTCGAAGAAGCTCACAAGGCGCTCAATAACGCCTTTTTTCTTGCCAGAGCGATTACTATCGCCAAAGCGTGACATAGCTGGCATAATGCGGTCTACATCGGTTCCTGTGGTCTTAAATACGCCATCACGGAACGAGTTGGCAATAAGCCTCCTAGTTTCTGCAGGATTTAGATTGTTATCCTCAATAATCTTTGTGAGCTCATTCTCGCGCTCAGCATTGATAAAGCGTTGCCATGCGTCGTGAATCTCACCATTCTCGTTCAAAGAGTAGAGATTGATAAAGTCATGAATAAGCTCTTTCTTACTCCTGAGCTCGATGCTTGCGTCAACAGCCTTGTCGATGCTTGTGAGAATATCCTTATTCTCACAGTTAGATTCGTGGTACTTAGCAACCAACGCAAGAATGTAATCGACATTGACTTCTGCTTGGCGTACAAGCTCAATTTCGAATACTAAGTCGTCATTTACATCTTCTTTTTCAGTCTGGCCGGATGGGCGGAGTTCTTGATACAGGTCGAGATATTCACTCTGATAGTTCTGTAAATCTCTTGGCGACAAGATATCTTCTTGTTCGAACCTATCAAACGAGGTAAGAATATTGCGCATTCTTAGAATTTTGCCGAATAGCTTGATGAAGTCTTTCTGGTTTTGCTCGCCCTCAATACGCTCGCCGAGTGGAAATTTCTCAGAAAGCTCGGCGATTAACTCAGTGTATCCGACTTTATGCTCGCCATTTTCATCGTAGCCGTTGAAGTATTCGTCATAGCTTTTTAGAAGTACAATGCCACTCGCGTCGCGGTCGCCAAATAAGCCGATTGCTTCGTCGACTTTTTCGGCTAGGTTACGGAAACAAATGATATTACCGAATTGTTTGACTGAGTTGAGAATGCGGTTAGTACGTGAGAATGCTTGTACTAAGCCATGCATCTTAAGTTCTTTGTCTACCCAAAGCGTGTTAAGCGTTGTTGCGTCAAAGCCGGTTAGGAACATATTGACGACGATGAGCAGATCTACTTCGCGGTTCTTTACGCGTAGTGACAAGTCTTTATAGTAGTTCTGGAACGAATCACTAGAAGTATCATAATTTGTATTGAAATCTTTGTTGTAATCAGCAATAGCTGATTCAAGAAAGTCACGTGACGACTGATCCATTCCTGTAACATCTAAATCTTCGTCAAAGATAAAGCCTTCTTCTGGATCGTCTTCGTTCGCGGCAAAACTGAAAATAGTCGCGATTTTAAGAGAACTATTTCTATCACGAAGTTGTTTCTTGAATTCAGTGTAATACTTCATTGCGGCCGGAATGGATGCAACTGCAAAGATTGAATTAAAGCCATTCATTCTGCCGAGCAAAGTTTCGCGCTTTGAGTCGCCAAACTTCACAACGTCAGCAACATTCATTGTGCGGTTAAAGCTGTAGAATTGGTTTCTTTTAGTTTTTTGGTCAAAATGGTCAAGAATGTAAGAAGTGACCATTGAGACGCGCTCGTCGCTTAATAGTGCATGTTCGCGGTCAATACTACTTACTTGTTTATCGGTAATATCGTCCTTTTCTTTGACGGTATTAATGTAGTCGATACGGAATGGTAGTACATTCTTGTCGTTAATGGCGTCTACAATCGTGTACGTGTGGAGTTTATCGCCAAAGGCTTGTTCTGTCGTTCTCAGCATTGGATTGCCGCCACTGCCGGCGTTAGACGCGAAAATTGGTGTGCCGGTAAAGCCGAATAGATGGTAATTCTTGAAGGCCTTTGCAATTGCGGTATGCATATCGCCAAATTGTGAGCGATGACATTCGTCGAAGATAATTACGACGTGTTTTTGATACACTTCGTGTTCTGGATTTTTCTTAATGAATACGCCAAGTTTCTGGATCGTCGTTACGATAATGCGTGAATTATCTGACTCGAGCTGTTTTTGAAGGACGCGCGTTGAAGTATTGCCGTCTGCGGCGCCTTTTTCGAAGCGGTCGTATTCTTTCATTGTTTGGTAGTCTAGATCTTTACGATCTACTACGAACAAGACCTTGTCGATATATGGCATCTTTGCTACGAGCTGAGCGGTCTTAAAGCTTGTAAGCGTCTTGCCTGAGCCGGTAGTATGCCAAATATAGCCACCAGCGGCCGTTGTGCCGAGTTTCTTATAGTTGGTTGATGTTTCGATGCGATTAATGATTCTCTCAGTCGCTACAATCTGATATGGGCGCATTACAAGCAACTTGTTGTCGGTATCAAATACGCAGTAGCGTGTCAAAATATTGAGGATTGTATGCTTCGAGAAGAATGTTTTAGTAAAATCTACTAAATCTGGAATCGTCTTATTCTTTGCGTCTGCCCAGTAGCTCGTAAACTCAAAGCTATTGCTTGTCTTCTTTGACTTCTTACGTCCGGCTTCGCCAAGCTCTTTGATATGACTCTCTCGCGTTGTATTTGAGTAATACTTCGTGTGGGTGCCGTTGGAGATAACGAAGATTTGGACATATTCAAAAAGACCGCTACCAGCAAAGAAACTTTCGCGTGAGTAACGTTTTATTTGATTGAATGCTTCGCGGAGTCTCACGCCGCGTCGCTTAAGCTCAATATGAACAAGGGGAAGGCCATTAACGAGAATAGTAACGTCATAGCGGTTGTCATGTTCAGCTCCCTCATCTTTGCTGACAGCGTATTGGTTGATAACTTGTAGGCTATTATTATGGATATTCTTCTTGTCGAGAAGGCGAATATTCTGCGTATGCCCATCTTCTGCGCGGAACGATATCGCGGTATCTTTTTCCTGGATCTTGCGAGTTTTTTCAACAACACCCTCGGAGTTTCCGACAATATTCTCGTAGAAGAATCTTTGCCATTCGCTATCAGAGAAGGTGTAGTTATTTAGCTTTTGCAGTTGAATACGTAGATTGTCTTCAAGATCATGAGCATTATGGATTTGTTGGTATTCATATCCTTGCTCTTGCAAGTTCTGTATTAGTTCGCGTTCAAGGTCGGCTTCGCTTTGGTAAGCCGTATATTTTTTATCTTCAGGCTTGTATTCAGCGAGGACTGTAGAGGCTTCGCTTTCCGCAATCATATTGAACTTGCTCATATCCGATATTATACCATAAATCTAAAGTGTTTTGAAGACTCACGCGACAAGCATAAGGCCTTTACGTCTCTTGAAAACTAAGTAATTTATCGCGATAATATTCGTACTGTTTATGGCGCGCTTCGATTTCGGCTGGAAGACCAGACTTGAAATCTTCGCAGATCTCGCTCAGGCTATTTAGTACTCTGATCGTTGACTCTTGCTTATCTACGCTCGGAATTATTATCTTTATCGCGCCCATGACGTTACTCATGAGCTTAGGGTTACCCATTCCAGAGTTCACATGCTTCTTTGCCTCGACGCTTAGCGCATAGTATAAGTAGTCGTTTAGTATATCTTCTTCTTTAATTCTCAATAGACCGCACACGTTCGTAACGCTGAACTTGCCGCTTCTACGAAATACGGTGCCTGCGTTCGCGCCATCAGTAGTCCATGTCAAATACTCGCCGTCGTATTTGTAGGTATTAATCTTACCTAAGACACCGTCGTTCTCGGTCTGCGATGAATAAACTGGGTAATCTCCAGCATTGTCTTTGATGAAATCTTTGGACATAACGATACCGCGAGATATATCGCAAATATCTTCGATCTTCGTAATGTAGTAACCAAAGATGTATTGGCGTAGCTTAGCTACTCCTCTCTCTCTCTCTCTCTCTCTCTCTCTCGGTGTCGCCGCCGACAACTGCGTCGAAGCTTAAGAGCCTATCGCGATAGTATTCGTATTGCTTTTGTCGCGCTTCAATTTCGGCTGGTAAGCCAATTTTTAAGTCGTTACAGACGGCATCAAAATTATCAAGAACGTAAACTATGCGCTCCTGAATTTTTAGTGGTGGTACTGGAACTTTGATCTTATTTAAAGTAGCCTGCGTAAGACTAGGTATTCCGGCTGCTTGGTTTAACTCCTCAAGATGTTTGCTCGAAAGGAAATAATAAAAGTACTTTGGTTTAATCTTCTGTTCATCAATTTCCGTATAGAAGATCGTGTCAACATTCCAGAATGGTTCTTCCACATAATAAACTCGATCCAAGGATCCTTTTCTTGGAATAAGTACGGATGGCCTATCGTAAGCATACCTGTCGACTCGTGTCATTATGCCACCAGTTCCATATACTGGATATGGGCCAACTCCAAAATCTTTATATCCGCTTCCGTTTTTAATTTTTGCAACGTCTTCAAGTGGCAACCACTCAACTTGCCCCCCCTCACCAGCTATATTTTCGAATGAGAGAAGATTGTCGCGATAATGTTCGTATTGTTGTTTTCTCTTAGTGAGCTCCGCTTCCAGCTCCGCTTCCAGCTCCGCTTCCAGCTCCGTAAATGAGTTTAGTATCCTAGAGATTTCTTTTTGTATCTCAATTGGAGGAACTGGTATTTTAAAATCATTTATCATTTTTAAGCTTACACTAGGTATGCCAGCGCCAACTTGTTTAGACATCATATCTTGTTGCTTGTTCCTCAAGAAATGCCACAGATAATCGTAGTCAATATAATCCTTGCATGAGTCAACTACGTAGCAATGAGCCCCAGCCCAAAACGGGGTTTTAATGAAATTTACATACCCAGCAGAAGCTCCGCCTTGGCTGATCGTTATTTTATTAGCCTCGAAATTATAGTCGTTCCAATAACCGGATGGAGATATTCCACCATTGATAACTGGATATTCTCCATCTTCGGAAAGGCTGTCTTTATTTAGCTGTATACCTTTTTCGATATTACAAATGTCTCCAACTGTACTATATTCTACGCCATTCGGGCATTTTTCTTTGATTAGTTCGTCGATCCTACTCATTTTTACCCTCTAGTTTCTTGCGTAGGTCTGGCAAAATTAAGCCATCGTACATAAAGTAATCTGTTCCAGGAATAACTGCATTATCTGGCAAACCTAGTAATTTTCTAGCTAGAGTAGTACAACTCATAATCTCGCCGTTATATTCCAAGTGTCTATCGTCGGCGATCTTGACCTTTATGGATTTGTCGTTTTTAAACGTAACGAAATCTCCTGGTTTTAGGCCGCACATGCTAAATTTAAGAGGACTACGCCTAGAGCTTTCCTCGATTTCTTGCGCGATTTGTTCATCTAAAACTTCGTGGCCAGTTGGCTTCATACGTTTTAACCTTGATTCTGTGCCGCTAATCTTCGCGATGCATTCAAGTAACGTGTATGCGTCTTCTTTGCTCATAGCGTAGAACTCGCGCTTGCGTTCTTTGCCATCAAAGTTTTCTACGGTTCTAAGATCTGGATTTAGAGTATCAATCAATTCATGCAGCTTTTTATCGGTAAGTCTTTCGCATACTTCGTAAATCGCATATACACGAAAAGCAAAAGGCAAAGCTTCGCTCTGATTGAGATCTCGCATCCTTTGCTCAAGATTGTTCGCGTAGCCGATTTTTACATATTCTGGAAAAGCTGGATTGGTGAGGATATAGATAACGCCTTTAGTTGCCATATTTTATCCCTCGATTTCTTCGATTATTTTATCAATCTTCGCGCGTAATTCGTTCTCATGTGCAACGATGTCTTTTAGTTCGGCATTAAGTTTCTTAATATCAACTTTTTCGCGAGTATCTTCTGGCTCTACATAAGTCGATACGGAAAGGTTGTAACCTTGCTCGGCCACTTCGTCGTTTGGTACTAGGCGAACGAGATGGTCGACACCCTTACGCTCTTTCACCCATTCGAGAATCTTCTCGATATTTGCGTCGGTTAGCTTATTGCTATTCGTGACTTTAATAAATTCCTTGCTTGCGTCGACGAATAATGTTGAGTTCTCGGATTTGTTCTTTCGAAGAACCATAATACAGGTCGCGATGCTCGTGCCATAGAATAGGTTGTCCGGTAGTTGAATTACAGCATCTACGAAGTTGTTATCTACTAAGTATTTACGTATTTTCTGCTCAGCGCCACCGCGATACATAATGCCTGGGAAACAAACGATTGCGGCTGCACCATTCGTCGCGAGCCAAGAAAGCGAATGCATAATGAACGCGAGGTCGGCCTTAGATTTTGGTGCTAAGACGCCAGCAGGAGAGAAGCGTTGGTCATTAATGAGAACTGGGTTGCTTTCGCCCTCCCAGTGTATTGAGTATGGTGGATTAGATACGATCGCTTCGAAAGGCTCGTCATCCCAGTGCTGTGGATCTATGAGTGTATCACCAAGTGCGATGTCAAACTTATCGTAATCGATATCGTGAAGGAACATATTAATGCGACAGAGGTTGTAAGTCGTGATGTTAATCTCTTGGCCGTAGAAACCTTGGCGGACATTATCGCGGCCGAGGATTTTAGCGAATTTAAGAAGAAGCGAGCCGGAGCCACAAGCTGGATCGTAAACTTTATTGACGGATGTTTTGCCCATGACGGCGAGCTTCGTGAGAAGTTCTGATACCTCTTGTGGAGTATAGAATTCGCCACCAGATTTACCGGCGCTTGATGCGTACATACCCATAAGAAATTCGTAAGCGTCGCCGAATGCGTCAATGGTGTTGTCTTGATAATTGCCGAGTTTCATCTCGCCAACGCCGTCCATAAGTTGAACGAGGTGGTCGTTGCGCTTTGCTACGGAGCTGCCCAGCTTATTACTGTTGACGTCGAGGTCGTCAAAAAGGCCTTTCATATCATACTCGGAATCATGGCCTTTAGCAGAATCTTCAATGGAGTTTAGTGCTTTTTCAAGCGTTTCGTTTAGATTCTCATCGTTTCGTGCGTTTTTACGAACGTTCTTAAAGAGTTGGCTTGGCAGGATAAAGAAGCCTTTGGTATCTACCATTTCTTCGCGGATTGCTTCGGCTTGTTCATCTGTAATATTCGCGTAATCAAAGCTTGTATTGCCGGCCTTATGCTCACCCTCGTTGATATAGTTTGTTAGGTTTTCTGAAATGAAACGATAGAAGAGCATGCCAAGAATGTACTGCTTGAAATCCCAGCCATCTACTGAACCACGTAGGTCGTTGGCGATATTCCATATAGTACGATGCAATTCTGCGCGCTCCTGTTCTTTTTTGGTGTCGGCCATAAGTGAAACTCCGAGTTAAAATGATAAATAGCTTACCTACTATTATATCATGAAACGCACTCTTTTCGGTGCCTGCGGCCGGCTTTTCACGCGTATATTTCACAAGTTTCTACCCACTCATGTCAAGAAAAAATCCCACCCCTATCTTTTGCA
>CAMVCL010000006.1 GCA_947165975.1 uncultured Candidatus Saccharibacteria bacterium
ACAGAGAGGTAGAGGAAAAAGCAAATAGAATTATTTTAGATCTTGATTCGATTTTACCTCCTTATAACTTGGAGAAAATCGCTGAAAAGCTCGGCATTAAAGTTATCAAACTTTCTAGCTTGCCGGTAGAAAAACGCAAGCCGTTCGGCAAGTATTTCCTTTGTGAAGAAAATGACGCGTTCGTAGCTGTTGGCAAGAATTGCAAGAAAGTTATCGTGGACGACGTTACTCGTCCGCCGGCTAGAGTTTATTTTACGATAGCTCACGAAATCGGCCATGTTGTTCTGGGACATCTGGAACATAGCGAGCTGGCGGAATTTGAGGCAAATGTCTTTGCGCGTTGTCTCCTTACGCCATATGGCATAGTCAGAAACCTCGAAGAGGAAGAATTTAACATTGAGTTCATTAGTGAACGTTTTGGCATATCACTCGAGGCAGCCATGTACTGCCGAGATAGATCTCTTGCACGGCTGCAGTGGCACGATGATGATATACCAGAAAGCACTAAGGAATTGTCTGATAAGTATTTAACTGTGAGAAAGGGGGTAGTATGTGACTGATTATATTAATCAACAAAAAAGCGTACTTGTGATCAAGGCTTAATTATCACACAAGCACGCTGAGAAGAGATACGTTACATATCTTACTCTTTTTGATTGTAACATATTCTCCTCTCTGTAGCAAGCATAAGCGTTTGCGCCTTATCTATAAACTTTAACCAGGAGACATATATGTCCAGAATCAAAAGAAAGAGGCTGATCATTAATGACGGCTTCAACCCAGAACTCGCTGAAGGTGCTGAATTTGAGGGGCTTTTCCAATTTCCGGTTATCGAACCGACAAAAGAAATTGCCTACCCGAAATACCTGGTACCGTTCTCCGAGCGCAACAAAATTACTAACCCTAAAGAAGCGTTCGTGGTCTTTTACGAACACGACGATAAGTTTGCCGATATTATTAGAAATCCTGATAAATATATCGACGACTTAAAACGCTTTGCCGGCGTAATTTCGCCAGACAACTCACTCTATCGCGATATTCCTCTGGCCGTTCAAGTTGCTAATATCTATCGCAATAGATTGATTGGTAGCTTTTTACAAAGGAATGGCATCCCAGTAATCGCTAACCTGCGTTGGGGTGACGAACGCACCTATAGTAAAGAGCTATTTGGCGAGGCAATCGCGTTCTCATCTGCGCCGAAACATAGCATTGTAGCCGTTGGCTGCTATGGTTGTATTCGTGGCGAAGAAAACAAGAGACACTTCGTTAGTGGCTTCCTTGCTATGTTAGATGAGCTTGAACCAGAAGCTGTGATTGTCTATGGTAAGCTACCAGACGATATCATTGAACTACTTCGCACTAGGGTTAAACTTATTGTTTACAATGACTGGACTTCGGTTCGCCATGGAAAGGATCCAGTTTATGGGCAGTGGTAGGAGTGGCTTATACTCAAGCCTTGCGCAGTCCGTAAGCGGACAAGCCAGCATTAGTATCCCGGCAAGTACGGTCACACATGCTTCAGTCGGCGAATACTTAAAGAATGCCAAAAAGTTAAAGTCAGGCTGTCATAGTCAGGCTGGAATCGAAGAACTCAAGCGTCGTGGGATCAGGTTTAAAATCGAGAAAACCCTCAAGAATGGTGTCCGCATCGGCTATGTTAAAGACCACAAGCACAAGATGAAACGCAAGAGTGGCGGACAAGTGTGGTTCCCAAAGAATTGGACGGATGGCGACATCAAAAAGGCCGGCATGGCTGTTTTGAAAGCTCATAAGGGCAAGATTAAAAACGGCACAATGGTCACTGGATGGTATAATAAAGTAAGAGTTGGAATTATCATTGGTGACGGAAAAATTAAAACAATATTTCCAACTTATGAACAGGAGTAATCTATGGAAGAATTAAAGAAACAGATGCAAATCATCCTTGCGGAACACGATAAAGTCACTGCAATGGGTGAAGCTGATAATGATAATCACGAGCACGAAAAGGTCTGGGCCAAAGAAATTGAGCTACTCTCCAAAGACTTGGACGCAACACTCGTATATCTCGATAGCGTAGAGTCTGCAAATGATCTCGAATCGTTAAGCGAGATTATTGATGATCTTATACCGGTGTTTGGCGCAAGGAGAGATGAACTAATCGCTTGTTTTAAGCGAAATAGCGACAGGCTCCATGCTGATTTGGATGGCTACCTAGAAGGCTTCTAGTTATCAGGTACAGAAATAGCTCCATTAATAACGGGGCTATTTTTTATTGTCACCAGATTTCTCAGCCTGCTTTAGCTCTTTATCTGTTTCCCAGAGCAGCTTAAAGAACTTAGCTAGGCGTTCTATTTCTTCGTGAGTTAATTCGCGTCTCTTTTCCATGATTTTTTCTCTCCTTAATACTTATATAACATCTCGTCGCCATCCCAGGCCGCCCACTCGTTGCGCTTCTTTTCTTCTGGTGTCATCTTAGCTTGTTCTTTTTCAAACTTCTTCAGCGTGCGTAAAAGGCTTATTAAGTTTTCTGTAGCTTCTATACGTTTTTGCCTTTCTTCATCTTCGTTAAGTTGATTCTTGTCACTCATATCGACTCCT
Source organism: uncultured Candidatus Saccharibacteria bacterium (assembly GCA_947165975.1). Classification (GTDB taxonomy): domain Bacteria; phylum Patescibacteriota; class Saccharimonadia; order Saccharimonadales; family Saccharimonadaceae; genus Nanosyncoccus. Next base: position 2,581 of record CAMVCL010000006.1, read on the forward strand.
TATTTAGTTATGACTATTAGACCGCGGTTCGAGCATAAAGTCAAAAAACGGCCCTACAGGGGTCGTAAAATCGTCTATTTTTCGCCAAAATCGCCAAGGGCTAGCGTTTGTAATCCGGCTCCAACCAGAGCCATGGATTCCATGGATTTAGCTCTTGCGCGTCGCACCTCTGTAATAACGGTTGATACAGTACTAGCAATCCGAACCCCCGTGTCCACGTCTCCAGGGGTAATTTTATTGGACACTAAAAATAAAAAGTGAAAAAATGAATCACAAAAAGTGAAAAAAATTGAGATCTGAACCCCCATGTTTTCAGTTTTATCTCTGTTAAATCGGACAAATGTCCACTTCTTATAAATTAACGATTTGCTGGGTTTAGGCAGTAATTTTTTTATTATAATTCTTTTCGTATACATCTGGTGCGACGTACCTTAGACGTTCATGTGATCTTCCAGAGTTATACCATTCAACATATGTTTCTACTCGTTCTCTAAGTTCCCTGAAAGAACTAGGGTAGTCATCACGGATTAATGACTCACGTTTTAGGGTGTTAAAGAAAGACTCTGCTACTGCATTGTCATGAGGAATTCCTGGTCTGGAATAAGAGTGCTCTACTTTTCGTTCTGACAGCATCTTATTAAAGCTGTATGAGGTATAGATTGCTCCATTGTCCGAATGAACAGTTAATGATTTTGGTTGTCTGTCGCTGTAAGCCTTGATAAATGCCCTTTTAATTAATTGGACACTACTATTCCTGCCGACGCTATATCCCACGACTTTCCTAGAGAATAGATCAATAAAAACACATACGTAATAATAATGATTATGAATACAGACTGCCGTTACATCACTGACCCATACTTGGTTTGGGGCTTCCGGTTTAAACTTTTGGCTAGACTGAGCTGCTTGACGCATATTTCTAACAATAATTCTATGGTTCTTGTTGCTAGGGTTTCTTACGCTATTTAAGCCATTTTTAACCATGATTTTACGAACATATTTGGCGGAAACTGGTCTGCCGTTCTTTCGCATAATAGCTGCTATCTTTTTCCCACCATAAACATTTCCACTATCTTCAAATATTTTATTGATAATTTCTGCATATTCAGCTTCACGCTTAATGAACCATGCATCTTCATTTTTATTGCGATATTTGTGGTTTAGATATGTTGCCCGGTTTACACCAAGAGCTTCACATTGCACTTTTAGGCTTTCCTTACCATATTCGTTGTCTATGATTCGCATTCGTTCTCTGAGTGGCATTTGATTAGTTACGGTGCGATGTAAGAAATCTAATTCTGCCTCAACTTTCTGTGTATGACTAATCATACGGGTGATATTAATAGGTTTTTCTTTTTTAATATTTGCTAGGATTATGCTTTCCTTAGGATAATCTGTGATCCATTTATAGAGGGTACTATGAGCAATATGATAATCACGACATAGAGTATTAGCAGACTCTCCCTCATAGTAAAGTTGTAGAATCTTATATTTTTTATTAGTGTTTATTCTTCTTTTCATTCATACATTATATGACACTTAATGAAAAGAAGGATGGGCTTTCAGTGTGATGCCAACTTAAGACAAAAGATAAGGGCCAATTTCTTCAACAATTTTGCTAAATAAAATCGTTTAGTCACCACTGACGCAACGAATCGCAGCCCCTTCGTATTTGCTGTCACGCCAAGTTCCAGGGGCTAAACTATTATATGCAAACTGAAGAAGATTAGCATTAGTATTATCGTAGGATGTAGATGCCCAATAATATGCATACATAAATCGTCTGCCAACCCCATCATTAAATGTTTGCCCAGAATAAATATAATTATTCGGAAACGTCCTCCATCGCTTAGACATTGTTTCGCCAGTGGGATTTGTGCCGGTGCCAGAATTCGTCCCAGACCCTCCCAAGGCAATATCCAATAGACCAAAATCACCAGAAGCATCCCTACCTGTAGGTAGATGCCAACCTGTCGGGCATATATCACCAGACGCTGTATAACTTGAACTATAGTCACTACCGTATTTGCCATGACCTGCTGTAGCTGAATACCAGTTGTAGTAGTTGCCATAACTATAAACATCTTTATCTGGGCTAAAATAATTGGATATATTATTATCCAAATATAATGTTGTGTTGTTCGTTGCTAGCATAGATTGGTCTACGCAATCAGAAGTACCACGAATACACCATGCAGTTTGGAATGGATTAGTAGTTAAAGAAAGATGATTTGATGTAACAAGCGTAATTTGTGAATCTTTAAAATACCAAGAATTGTTCAGTGGTAGAGATGGGTTATGAGTATTTGCAGATGAGAGTTCTGGCCCATCATCTAACCTAAGGTTCTCTATCATCCAACATTTACCATCTGCTAGTTTAGCGACAGCGTATGTATTGCCGTCTCTTTCGTCTGTAAGGGCAGTAGTAGCACCACTTGCTAGACTTGAACAGCCATCCCAGTTCTGAATTGTGCCTGCTGATTTGATCCAGACTGCATAGAGGGATAGACCGTTTGTAGATACGTCAGCTGGAGTAGTGATAGTTTGGTTAGGACCATAGAAGTTGCCAGAATAATCGTATTTATCATTCCAACCAGCGAAGCCGTAGCCATCTCGTTTAAAGTTACTCGCCCATAATGTGACTGAAGCATTATTATATGCATTTTGTTCGCCCATCTCTCCTAGAGCAGTACCAGTATTTGGCTGGTAGCAGATACTTTCAGCCTCACAAGCAACCGGCTGAAGTGGAGTCTCATTTGCCGGATGAACAAGAGTATATATGACTTGCCCTGTGTAAGTATCAGCTGGTTGTGTTTTGTTTATATAAGCTGCATAAGTAGAAATAAGAGTAGCCCCTTCGGCGGATGTGCCTAGGTCTGTACCAGAATCTCTATGAGCTACTTTAGTATAAGTAGATGGAACTATATGATATGAAGTAAAGCTACCATTAGTATCTGAATCTATAGTTAATGGATAAGTTGGAGCTGGAGAAGTAGGAGTAGATAGTTTCATGGCCCAGTTAGATACATCTCCTGATGTAGCGGTTCCTGTAGCGATATTATAAGTAGGTTCTACTGAGCTACTTAGATGAGTTTCACCATAAGTATCATCAGAATAGCCTATCGCATAAATAGAAAAGCCATTGTTATCATTACAGAATGCTTTCATGGTAGTAGTACCTATATTATTTTGATAGGTGCCATTCATCATATTGGCATTATGTGAAGTCATACCTGTGCCCTCTAGAGAACAGGAGACTGGAACGGTGATGTTAATGTTATCTACCGTAGAATCATCTGCATGAGAATAAGAAGACATTAAAAAGGCTCCAGAAAGAACTGTAAGGCTAAGTAGTCCTAATGGAGCGAATAATAGACTTTTCTTTAAAAGCATTAAATATATTCCAGTATTACCTTTACATAACCATTATAACAACATATAATATATTTGTAAATTTTTTTTAAAAAAGTGCCCGCGACCAGCGCGGGCAAAAGTGAAAAACTATTTATTTGATTTGTGTGATTCTCCCCTCCAGATCCCAGAAGAGTCCTGGTTATAATCGTAGGAATTGTGACCTTTTTCATTGTCTGCAGAGACGTAGTCAGTGATATGACCATCATCATATTCTTTCATGACTCCATTTTCGGTAAAAGTCACGCCCACGACGCTTCCGTTATAAGCAATATCCTTCAGTGCCTCGTCAACTCCATAATCTGTTTTAGGATCCCATTTCATAATTTTCCACCTCCATTGTAAGATACTAAAGGAACCAATCGTCCTTTGCTCAAGATAATATATCATTATGTTATAAATATGTCAACCATATATTATATATGATATAATTTTATAATAATGGCAAAGAAAAAAGTCTTTAGTATCAAAGAACTCGAGAAAATGAGTGCAGAAGAAGTGATTGATAAGATTCAGCATCACAATTATTCTTTATTAACCACCCTTGGCTCAGATAATCTCCGTAAAGAAATGGTTCCGGTAGGTAAAGCCTGCAACATAGCGATTAATTATTTTTTTAGTACCACTGGCCCAAAATTCAATGCCGAAAAGCACAATCAAGCTGCCCGTCGTAAACTTGTTAGAGTTCTATCAAAATTGACGCCTGGTTCATATGCTGGTATGCCAAAAGACCAGAAAAATGGTTTGGTAATTGGTTTTAATCACCCTTCTCTTGGTGAGATCGCACGTATTTTAGTGATGAAGATTGACATTATGGGCGACAAGCCAATGTATTTTCCTGTAAACTTGCCTTGGTATGAAGCTTTGGCGCCAAATTTTGACAAAATCAAACGTTTAGGTATTGTTATTACACCAACTATTACGCCGTCAACCTGGAGCAAAATGGCTTTAAAAGAGGGGACTAAAAAATTCTCAGTTGCCAACCGCTTGAAACGAGATTTTCGTGATATTTATACGAATCTTTCGCATGATGCAGTCAAGAAGGGCGGAGTGATTTTTGTTGCACCTTCCGCTACCCGCCAGGCTACTGTGTTTAAAAATGAAGACGTATATAATAAACATGAGGATATTATCCCTACTATGTCAATGTTAGCCGTAAAACTATACTCTGACCCTGAAATGAAATGCGATTTTCTACCGATGGCGGTTCTACCACCAGAAGATTATAGCCGTGGACTAAACTTTCGTAAGAAATACAAACTAATCCCTGGAAAAATCATGACCGCTGGTTATATCCGTAAAACATATTTTACAGACACGACTGTTAAACGTCTTGATGGCTTTGATTATGATTTTCATAAACGAATCGCGGACAAATTACCTAAGCATTTTTGGTTTTAGTATGATATAATCATAAGCATGAATGAAGAAGATGGGCAGTATTTTTATCATCCGCTAGAAAATATCGAAGATGTTGAAATCTTTTATGAGGCAGTCGAAAGACAACATCTTACTAAGGCAGTTTCTAAAGAACGCCCATATACTTATTGGACAATTGAATTATATGATCAAAAAAATGGTATCCGCGGAGGTGGTGGTTTAGGTGTTTTGGCTGCGGATACTAGGCGTGTAGCTGAAGATACTGGTGTGCCATTTGCATTAATTACGCCATTTTATCCGTCTGAAACTCACCAAAAAATGAAAAACGGCGACATAATTGATGAGCATATTCCTGTAAATTATAAGGATTTTGGATTCAAGTTTATTGATAAGGTTAACGTAAAATGTTGCAATAATCTATGCCAACTAGATGTAATTGAAAAAGCCTTCAAAAACACGCGTATCATTGCGATAACAGAACCCAACTTTGGTGAATTATATTCTGGCATGAGCGGTTCCGATCATCGCCTATATCAGGAAGTAGCTTTGGGATTTGGTGGTTACGCTGCTTTGAAGCTATTAGGTTTAAAGCCGGCTATAATGCAGCTTAACGAAGTCGCCACCTTCTTTGCGGCATTGGCGCGCCTAGATGAGCTCGCTCGCAACGGTATGGATTTCTATGAAGCCGTCGTTTATACTCGTAAACATACTTTATACACTAATCACACATTAGTGCAAGCAGCCGAAGCAGATTTTAGTTTTGAACAGTTCGAGCGTTTTGTATTTCCGAACCTCAAATCTCTGGCCGTTAAAAAATGGTTGAAAGATAAGTTTGTCGATGGACATATCAAACTGTCTTCAGTTACGATTGAAATTGCTGAACTACGTTCAGGTGTTTCTAAATTACATGCAAGAGTTGCAAATTATCGTGACATTGCTGGCAATAAGGTTAAATTTAAAGCCGTAACTAATGGTATCGATATGCATACTTGGGTATTACCGGAAATTAATGATTTTTATGAGAAAAACGGTATACTTGATATGTACTTAGCGCCTACGGCGGATTATGAGGAAAAATTGGAACAAGTCACTGCGGAAAAGATTCGTGAATTTAAAAAGATTGGTCGCGAAAAGCTTAATCAAGTACTTAAAACCCGTCCTGATCAATATGGCAAAATTCTTAAATTCTCCGATGAAGATTTCATTTTTGATTTTAAGCGTCGCTTCGTCGACTATAAACGTCCAGAATTGCCATTTAAAGATGCTGAGAGGCTGAAGAACATCTTATCGCGCAGAAATGCTCATTATATTTTGGCGGGTCGTGTACATTCAGGTGACGAAGTAATGTCCGGAAAGCTTAAAAAGCTTCTTGAGACTGTAGACAAAGATGATTACTTACGTGAACATGTTCACTATATTGCTGATTATGATGAAGAATTAGCTTACGGTTTATCTAGTGGTTCAAACGTAGCAATTAACGTTCCGATCGTTGGATTAGAAGCCTGCGGTACATCTTGGATGAAAGATATTGCTAACCTCAATCTTCTAATTTCCACTCATGACGGTGGTGTTGCAGATGGTTCTATCAATAGTTACCTGAATGTCTCTGGTGAAAACGAAAGCGAAGAACTAGACATGCTATACCAACGAATGGAAGAGGCAATTTCGGCTTATGACAATGATTTCGATCTTGAATTTCTGATCAAGCGCCAGCTCGAAACATTTCTACCTGTTATTTCTGGCGCCAGAATGCTAAAAGATTATCTTGACTATTTATTCCCAGCGTAGTATAATCTTGACAAGTCTGGTATCAGACTTTTTTGATATCAAATAAAGGAGTAAGATGGCTAAAGTAACAAGAATAAAGGCGAGTGAAGAATCGTCAAAACACGATTCTGACGAGCCGGCAATTACTCGAAAAAAAGTTGTTGTCAAAGACAAAAAGTCCGAAAAGTCCAAAAGAGCTAAAATCAAAAAAGCCGAAAAAGAGATTGGTAAATCAAAGAAGAAATCTGAAAAGAAACCATTTATCCTATTTCGACCATTCGTAGCACTTTATAGGTATCTACGTAATTCTTGGATGGAGCTACGTCAAGTACGTTGGCCAAATCGTAAAGCCACTTGGAAAATGGTACTCGCAGTGATGGTCTATACGTTACTCTTCGTAGTAATTATCTCATTGCTCGATTTATTCTTTTCATGGTTATTTAATTTAATTTTAGGATAAGGAGATAAAATGGCAGTAAATAGATATGATGATACACGTGCTTGGTATGCGATTTCTACCTATTCAGGTTATGAAGATAAGGTTGCTGACTCGATCAATCAACGCGTCGATACCGTAGAAATGGCTGATAAGATTTTTGAGGCCATCGTACCCAAGGAAAAACAAATTGAAATTAAAAATGGTAAACGCAAGATTGTTGACCGCAAGATTCTACAGGGCTATGTACTTGTTGATATGAAGCTCTCTGATGAGACTTGGTATATCATTCGCAATACTCCAGGTGTTACTGGTTTTATTGGCACCGGTACTCAGCCTACTCCAGTTTCTGAAAAAGAAATCACTAAAATCAAGAAACGTATGGGCGTCGAAGATCCTAAATTCTCCGTCAAATATGAAGTTGGTGAGGTAGTTTCAATTACAGATGGTCCATTTAAAGGCTTTGACGGGGCAATCTCTGAAATTGATGCTGCAAAAGGTAAGCTTAAAGTTATGGTCTCGATGTTTGGCCGCGAAACGCCCGTTGAGCTTGATGCTTTACAGGTTAAACAATTGAATTAATTAGAATTTGTGATATAATTTAATTTGTTACATAAATGCTTCTAAATATATTAATTTTAAAAAGGGTATTATAATGGCAGGTAAAAAAGTTATTGGTAATTTGAAATTACGTATCCCGGCAGGTCGCGCGACAGCTGGTCCTCCAGTTGGTTCAACACTCGGTCAGTGGGGATTAAACATGATGGATTTCATCAATCCATTCAATGAGGCTACCAAAGATTTAATGGGAAAGAATGTGATTGTCCATATTCGTGTCTTTGAAGATCGTACTTTTGATTGGAAATCACTTGGTCAACCAGTTGATGATTTGATTCGTGAGGCAATCAAGATCCAAAAGGGCTCCGGTAAGCCAAACGTTGATAAGGTTGGTAAAATCACTAAAGCCCAACTTAAAGAGATTGCCGAAAAGAAAATGGATCAACTCAATGCAGTTGATATCGAAGGCGCTATTAAGATTGTAGCGGGTACTGCTCGTTCAATGGGTGTAACGGTTGAAGATTAAATTCGTTTTAATACACAGGAAGTCAATCTGTTAACAGATTGACTTTTTTGTTAAAGTGTGCTATAATATATGTATATACCATAAGGAGGTGCGGCAAATGGGAGTACATTTTAAAAAACATGAAAGTCGTTATTGTAGGATGTTCGAGCGAACCTTGAATCTTTGGGAAAAGTATAATGAAGAATATCGTACTATTCTTAAAGATTACGAAAGATTATTGGCCAAAAAGCGCGAACTAAATATCAAGCCACTTAACAAGATTAAGGAGTCTTCTTTGAGGGAATTTCCGATCATAAATTTCCTCTATATTGATGATGAATCAAAAGCCGAAGAATATCTTCTAAATCTTACCGAGAGAAGGCTCTGTGAACTGATGGGTGACATTGATCTGTACGTTGACAGTAAGTTGCGTAGAGATTTGCTCGCAAAGATCTTCGACTATCGCTATGAAATTAGGAACAGATTTATTCCAAAATCTCAGTATGCGATGAACCCTGACGCTTGTGGAAGAGGTCGTAAGGCCAGCAATAGTACTATACTTTATAGTGACGACAAATGATTTTTTTCAGGGAGAGCCCACGGCTCTCCCTTCTCTTGCTTTTTGCTGATTTTTTTGTTATAATATTTGAAGTTAAATTAATTCGTGGGAGAATATACTTCGTTTGCACCACAGAAAGGATATTTATGGCCGAAGAAGAGGTCAAAGACTTAAAAAATACTGAAGCTACAGAAGAAGTAGCTGAGGCTAAACCAGAAATCGTTGATGCTCCTGAAACCGAGGAGAAAGAAACTTTTGCAAAATCTGGTAAGAAGTCCAAGAAACACATTGAAGAAGTTAAGGCTGAAGAAGAACGCCAAGCTCGCAAGGCAGAGCGTGCTGCCAAAGAAGCTGCTGGTGAAAAGCCAAAAGGTGCTACTCCAGTCACTCGTCCACGCATTGAGCGTCGCGGTAAGAAATATCAAGAAGCCGCTAAAATGGTCGAAAAGAAACCTTACGACTTAAAATCTGCAATTGAATTAGCTATTAAAAGTAACCCGGTTAAATTTGACGCCTCAGTTGAAGTCCACGTACGTCTTGGCGTAGACCCGCGTCAAGCCGATCAAAACATCCGTACCACCATGGTATTGCCAAATGGTAATGGCAAAACCGTTCGTGTAGCCGTATTTGCTCCATTAGATGTCTGTAAAGCCGCCAAGGCCGCTGGTGCTGATATTGCTGAAGACGAAGAATTCTTGAAGCAACTCGAGAAGGGAACTATCAATTTTGATGTCTTAATCTCTACCCCACAATACATGCCGAAACTTGGTAAGTTTGCCCGTGTGCTTGGCCCTAAGGGATTAATGCCAAACCCTAAGGCTGGTACTGTGACTATGGATGTTGAAAAAGCCGTTAAGGAAGCCAAAGCTGGTAAGGTTGAGTATCGCGTCGATAAGCAATCTATTGTTCATATTGGTATTGGTAAAGTATCATTTGGTACCGACAAACTAGTCGAGAATGCTACCGCTTTCTTCGATTCACTGAAGGCTCAGAAACCTGCCTCACTTAAGGGTACTTATGTGAAGTCTGTATTTATTGCCACCACTATGGGCCCTTCAATTCAACTTGAGAACAATTACAATTAGTTTTGCTTATGTTATAATTGCAGTATGGAGGCAATTCAAAATCTGCAATTATATGAATTGATAATCTTTATTGCGCTTGGGTTGGCGGTACTGCTGTTTGGTTATCGCATTAAAAAAATCGCCTTTTTCGTGGCTTGGTTCTTACTTGGCCTAAATCTAATGCGGTTTTTGATGCCATATATTAATGACGCTGTGCCACAAATTGCAAATGACGCAATCTATCAGACCTTATTGCCAATTGGTGGAGGTATTATTCTGGGAGCGATGGGTTTTTCAATCGAGAAACTATGCGTAGCTGGTATCATCTTTGTACTTGTAATGATGATCACGATTCAATATTTTGGCACAGAATGGCTAACTCTTGGTATTGGTGCTGTTGTTGGCGTGATTGCCGGTGGTCTGGGCGTACAAATGATGAAGCCAGCAATTATCATCGCAACCGCCGCGGTAGGCTCATATGCCCTAACTTTAGCAATTCTACACTTAATTCCACAAATAGATCCCTCTGTCTTTTATTGGCCAATTCTAATTGTCTTGGCTGTCCTCGGAGCCCTATTCCAGTTTAAAAACGCCAAAAACGTCTCTTGAATTTTTATCCCTAGTGTGATATAATTATTGGAGTTACCAAAGACAGTGGCGGAGTTTTCTCTTAATTATGCCACCGAGGAATTTCTTACAATTTGTTTGGTGACGCTATTTAACAATTAGTCAACCGAATTATTAAATTAACCAAAGGAACTTTTTATGGCAATTTCAAAAGATAAAAAGAATACATTGGTTGCTGATTTGACTGAGCTTTTATCAAGCGCAAAAACGACAGTTTACGCTAAATATCAAGGATTGACTGTAGCTGAACTCCAAGAGCTTCGCAAAGCTGCACGTGAATCGGGCGTAAAAATTAAAGTTGTCAAAAATCGCTTGGTGCGTGTAGCAATGGGACAAATCGCCGTCTACAAGGACACTGATACAACTGGCCTGACCGGTCAATTGCTTTATGCTGTTTCTGCAGACGACGAAGTTGCTCCTGCTAAAGTCTTGGCAGAATTCGCTAAGAAACATAACGCCCTAAGTTTGGCTGGTGGTTTTAGTGATCTTGGTGTCGCTCTTTCTGAAGACGAAGTCAAATCACTCGCCGCTATGCCAACCAAAAACGAGCTTATCGCTCAGGTGGTGGCACAACTTCTCTCGCCAGTCACCGACAGTATCTCTGGTCTCTCCGGAGGCTTGTCAGGTATTGTATCTGGCCTTGAAGCACATGCTAGTTAATTAGCAACCTATTAATATATTAGAAAGGAATTAAAAATGGCTACTGATATTAAAAAATTAGCCGAGGAATTGGTAAAACTTACCGTTCTCGAAGTAAATGAACTTAAGAACGTCCTTAAGGACGAATATGGCATTGAGCCTGCTGCAGCCGCTGTTGCTGTAGCTGCTGGTCCAGCTGCTGGCGCTGAAGCCGCTGCTGACGAAGGCAAATCTGAATATGACGTCGTATTGAAAGACGCCGGCAGTCAAAAGATTGCCGTGATCAAGGCTGTCAAGGAAGCTACTGGTCTTGGTCTTGGTGAAGCTAAGGCTATCGTTGATGGTGCTCCTGCTACCGTCAAAGAAAAGGTCGCTAAAGCTGACGCCGAAGCTATGAAGAAAGCCCTCGAAGAAGCTGGTGCTACTGTTGAATTAGCTTAATATATATAAATAGGTTGGCTATTGTTACTAAAAACCGCCCGAGAGGGCGGTTTTTGTGTTATATTGATTTAAACTAAATTAATAGCCGACTAGACACCGAATAGACTGTCCAATATTCTTTGACCACCCCATCGATGGGTACACGGACTTGTATGTAGGCCTAGGACCATCATATATACTCATGTTGTACGCCGAAAAACCATAACTAACAGTAGAAGTTAAATAGCGCCCCAGTCTACCTCTATCAACGACATTAGAGTTTTGAATTTCACCGGAATAGACGAAATTGTTTGGATATGAACGTATAGCATTTGATATTGGACCTGCTTCTGCGACATCTTCGTAAGATGGAGTTGAATCGCTGTCGTAATTAGCAGGTTTTTCCCCGTTATTCAGCCCGTTAACGATGAGGTTCCAATACTCATTGTTGGCCTCGTTGGTTTTGTCACTACCTCTCGGTAATCTCCAGCCCATAGGACAAAGCGAAGTAGTTTCTACAGATTGGTTGTTGACGTCGTATTGAGTGGTATCTGCAATAGCAGCAGCCCAAGTGTAAAAATTACCATATCCATACCATTGGTAGTAGATAGAGCTATCACTACCATTATAACTAGCTGTTAATGAACGATTATTGTTATCATTATTATAACGTGGCATGCGACTACTATAACTATAACTACTACCACCTGAGATTACATTTGTGGTAGTTCCATCTATACTATAGAGACTGTTTGGTAATGGTGGGGTAGTATCGTTAAAATTCGCATCTTCTGACTTAGCAAGGCCTGTAAACACACCGCCAAAAGCACCATTATTACTATGAGTATTGGATGGAGTAATGTTAGCATCATTACTTAACCTTAAGTTTTCTACCATCCAACATTTTCCATCAACCAATTTCGCAACAGCGTAAACATTGTTATCACGTATATCTGTTCTAGCTGTGACTTCACCTATACTCATAGCATTACAATCAGAAGATGTGAAGCTTTGCATGGAGCCAGCAGAAGCTACCCAGACTGGATAAAGGATTAAGCCATTAATAGAAACATTAACTCCTCCTGGTTCATTTGGATTAGTGGAGATGGTAGCTTGAGGACCATAAATAATGTCAGATGTATTCACCTTAGCATCATATTTCGGTGACCAGCCAGCAAAGCCGTAACCTGGACGGGAATAGTTGTAGGCGGCAAGCAGTACTGTAGAATTCGTTGAAATATTATAGTACATACCACTAACGCTGTAAGTTTTCGTTTGCCTACCAGCCCTAGTCGTAGCTGCAATAGGTTGAAAATCGTCACTTAGCATAGTACCTTCTACGTCATCAGCATTAGGAGCGTAACATATACTACGGGCGGGACAATCAGATGCAGCTAATGGAGCAACAGGTGCAGGCCCAGCAGCTGGGTGTATAAGAGTATACTTGACTTTACCCAAATAATTACCAGCCAGTTGAGTAGAAGAGATGTTGGCTTTATAAGTAGCATTAACGGATAGACTACCAGTACCAGTAGAACTAGCATATGAGGCTACTTTGGTATGAGCATTTGGTACTATATGGTAGTTACTGAAGGAGTTTTCTATAGTAGGAGTAGTACCTGATGTAGGATTAATCTTCATAGCCCAGAAGGAGTCTGTACCGGATGTATTAGTGGCTATATTAGTGCTTTGTCCTATCATATTATTATTACCAATAGTGTCATTAGAATAACCTACAGCATATAATGCAAAGCCCCCTGCATCATTACAGGACACTGACATAGTACTACCTGCTATTTCTGCGCTAGTACCATTTGGTACAGTGGCAGAATAATTACCTCCTCCTGTGGTAGACATAGTACAAGATGCGGCTACTTTGACGGCGGCAGTAGCGGAGGTAGATGTAGCATTGGTATTGGCAGAACTTAAAGCACCGTATATCAAGATTGTAATTGCATGTAACCCCAATAAGATAACCAATTGTAACTTATTATGCATATAATTTTGTCCCCATATTACCTTATATATTTTTATTATAGCATAAACAATATGTATTTATGACAATTTGCGTGAAAGAAGTATTTGCGGTATGATTAAACGTATGAACGAATTTGATTATTTAGGTGAAAAAGATATTTATCTTGATTCCGCATGCCAAAGCCTGCGCCCACGTCCGGTCATTGAAGCAATTAATGCTTATTACACAAAGCATAATTCTTGTGGTGAACGTGTTAAATATAAGTGGGGTATCGAAACTGACGAGAAAGTCGAAGCCACACGTAAAAAAGTTATTAAATTTTTAAAATTACCGGCTCGTAAATATACTGTTTCTTTTACGCTTAACACAACTTATGGCATCAATCTTATACTGAGTCAATTAAATCCAAAGCATTTTAAAAAGATCATGACTAGTGAAATCGAGCACAATTCGCCATTCTTAAGCTCAATTGCCTTTAGTCAACGCACTAAATTGCCACGTGAAGTAATGAAACGCGAGGAAGATGGTTCGATTGATTTAGATGACTACAACTTCGAGAAGGCAGTTGTAGTGGTTAATTGTGCCTCAAATTTTGATGGCAGAAAATTACTGAACATCAAAGAACTTACCAAGGCCGTGCATAAAGCTGGGGGCATCCTAATTATTGACGCAGCACAAGCTATGGCACATTCTACCGATATAATCAGGAACGTCGAAGTTGATGCAATTTGTTTTTCAGCACACAAATTATACGCTCCGTCACTAGGCGTAATCGTCTGGCAAAGCGACCTAGCCGAAAAGATGGATGTCGGTTTTGTGGGCGGCGGCATGGTAGATGACGTTAACAAAGATTCTTATCTATTATCTGCAGAAGGGAAGGAACATCGTTATACAAGGTTTGAAGCTGGTTTGCAGGCTTGGGGTGAGATTGTTGGATTCGGCGCCGCACTTGATTGGCTAAATGGCGTATCCAAAAAGGATTGGAAAAATCTGGAAGACAACACCAGGGAATTATATGACTTTCTAGATAGCTCCGACAAAGTTCGTCTAGTCAATCGCGAAGCAAATCCTACTATGTCTTTCTATGTAGAGGGTATCGACTCGCATATGCTTGGTAATGCTTTGTCGCGTGATAATATTATGGCTCGTACTGGATATTTTTGTGCGCATTATTATTTAGACCATGTAATGAAGTTTCCACCGTTAATTAGATTTTCTCTTGGTTTACACAACCGACCTAAGGATATTGAAATAGTCAAAAACGAATTATCGAAAATTGTTAAATAATTTTCTATTCTGCTTATGCTGTGCTATAATTATTTTGAGCGTTTCGTATTATTTTAATATGAGCGTGGAGGTAACTAAAAAAGTAACGAGGTTATGGTGTCAAAACTATTCAGTTTATACCGAGTATGTTTGATGGTTATTGTAACTTTGTTAGGTGGGCAGCTGTTTTTCAGTTTGCCGGTTTTTGGTGCAACGGATTCGACTATTACCATCAGTCTCAGTGCTTTACCTTCTCTTGATTTGACCCCCAATTCATTTGGTCAAGTTTCGCAGTCGGTCGAGGTGACGTCCGATAACTATACTGGGTGCACTACCACATTGACTAATCCTTCTTCGGATACGAACCTAGTTAATTCTTCTGATGCAACTCTCACTATTCCAACAATAACTCTACCTAGCGGAAGCACCTCAATTACTGGCGATGATTTTGAATTTGGCTATGGGGTCAGTTTGGATGCTACAAATTTCGTACCTGCGCCAACGGACTCTACTCCATTATTAATTGGTAGTAATACTACTGCTGGTACTGCTTCGTATGCCTTAACGTTTGGGGCTAAGATTTTGCCCGAAACCGTACCTGGCAGCTACAGTAAAACATTCGTCGTAATGGCCGTCGCAAAGAATCCGCAGTATTCCATAGACTTTAATCAAAATACTGCTGACACAGTAAATGATATGCCTAGTGATATAGCAACTACTATTTCTGATACCGGAAGTATAGTTTTGCCAGATAACGTACCAACAAGAAGTGGTTATTTATTCCAAGGATGGGACGAAAACAGTTCCGCCACTACCGCGACTTATCCAGTTGGGAGTACTAATGTTTTATCACTTGACCCTACTCAAGCAAACGCAATCACGCTCTATGCTGTCTGGATAATTGCTCGTCCTATTACTTATATTAATTTAACTGATAATGATTTTCCAGCTGTAATTGCTGACGGTAGCGATTTGCAAATTACTACGATTGATGCACAGATATCTGGGTTCAATATTACTATGGGTGGGACTACTTTAGTGTCTAATACAGATTATACTTATTCTAATGGCGTATTAACGGTGTTTAATGTGACTGACAGTTTGACTATTGAAGCAATTACCCAAACTGCGGACTATACAGAAATATTCCCGCCAGATCCTAGCTCGTCAAGTGCATCGGCTACGACTTCGCTCAATTTGAACGTAGCTGATTATCAAACTAAGACTTTTGAATATATTAATAATTCTGGCAGACCAATTTCTGCAGTACGAATGGAAATTGTTTATTCGAAAGCTAATAACGGTGGTACCACTTCGCAGTATATTACTGGTAAACTAATATTTAATGGTGTGACTCATACTGGCGGACAAATCTCAGTACCGAAGCAGAAAGCTACAAACGCTACATTATTTATCGCCGACTTCAACAACCTAAATATTCCTTCTGATTCGGGCCTCAGCTTTACAATCGATGCGATTGACAGTAGTTTTACAAGTAGCATTACGATTGTTAGCCAAATTATTACAATTACTTATGGGAACTAGATAACTTTTGTCACTAATGGTTAATATGTGATAATATATAATATATTATGGTCTGTATAGCTGCATTTATTATTTTGGCGATTGTGGGTGTATTCGTAGCGATCGTTTCAATATTTAAACCAAAACTATGGAAATCTTATACTAAGGCCCTCAAGAAAGCATGGGGGTGTTTATGGAAAAAGGTTCGTTTACAAAAATGCGAAACTGGATTTAAAGACGATGTTAAGAATACCTTGCTCAGTAGAATAATGCTAAAACATCCAAAATGGGTGAAGCCATTATCCGTCATCATCGAGATATTATCGGTTATTATTGTAGTTGTAGTCGTATGGGCAATTCTAACTGCAATCAAATCTTTGCTAGCAATCTGGACACTTGGTTCTTGCAATGTTACAAAGCCTTCTGCTTGCGCATTAGGGGCTGAGGTATGCTCAATTGATGAATCTGAGCCAACCAACATCCTGGAAGCCACCGGCCGTTGGTTTACGGAATGGGGCGAGGTATTTGAAGCTATTCCTGAAAAATTTAAAACTTATAATGCCGACAACTACGATTTTGAATATATTAATGTGGGCGAAAACAGTGGAACTTCGGCTGTTATTGATATCTTCGACCCAGGTTGCTCTGTTTGTATGATTTCATATCGCAATCAAAAAGAAGCTGGGTTCTTTAACGAACGCAACGTACGCTTGGTTCCTTTTGCGATTCAAGGAGACGATGATACTTATAAGTTCAAGAATTCCGAAATCATTGTCCGCTTCATGTTCGCTGCAAATAAAATAAAGTCTGCATATGCTGTTGCGATTATCGATAAGATCTTTACTGGCAAAAACAGTGAAGATATTTCTTACCAAAATAAATTTAATGAAGATTATTCAAGTGATGAAGCCACTAAGAAACTCGAAAGTTGGCTTAAGGACGCCGGTGCCTCTAAGAAAGAGATCGAGTCAATAAAACAGGACGCTTTTAGTGATGAAATCTCTGAGATCCTATCTAAGAATCGTAATATCGTCGAAAATGAACTCAAAGTTAAAGGTATCCCAACCATGATTCTCGATGGCAAAAAACACACTGGACTTTGGGAAGCTAATCAATAGCTGTTTGTAAAAATTACAACATTTTTAGCATTACCGATGTTATTTAGGTGGAAAACTTTTAAAAATAATTCTTGACTTTACGTAGGTTTAGATATAATATAATAATAATACTATATATTAGACAGGATGCGAGGTGATGTCTGAAATACCAGAAAAACAAATAAAAAGATTGCGAAGCTTATTAAGTGAAGCTGAGACTAATTTATCGGCGGCGAAAGAGCTCTTAATTTCCATACTTGGTGACGGTGAGACTATTTCTGCGCCACGCGAAACTGTTGTTTCGGGCCCAGATGGCAAAATTATTGAGGGCATATTCGACGGCCAGATTATGATTGGCCCAGATGGCAAGAATTACCCAGTGCCAGCCAACTATGCCTCAAAGTCTAAATTAGTTGAAGGTGATATTATGAAATTAACTATCACTGAAGAAGGGAAGTTCCTTTATAAGCAGATAGGCCCAGTCGAACGTAAAACTGTGATTGGCACTTTGACTCACCATGATGACAAGTATTTTGTTGAAGTAGCCGGCAAAGAATATCAAATCCTTTATGCCTCAGTGACCTATTTCCACCTGCGCGAAGGTTCGCAGGTTTCCGTAACGATTCCTGCCAAAAACGATGAAGCTACTTGGGCAGCCGTAGAAGCCGCATTGTAAACATTTGCCGCCCTCTGGGCGGTTTTTTGTTGTTTATATGTTCGTCTTGTAACGTGCTATAATTATAGATATGAAGGCGCTGTATAGAAAATATCGTCCAGTAAAACTTTCGGATGTAGTTGGTCAAGAGCAAGTTTGTGCTCCACTCGAAAATTCTTTAAAGCAAAACAAGGTTGGTCACGCCTATCTTTTTGTTGGTCCTAGGGGATGCGGCAAAACTTCTGTAGCACGAATTTTTGCTCACGAGGTAAACGGCTTTAAATACGAAATCGAAGATGAATATATCGATATTATTGAGATTGATGGAGCATCTAATCGTGGTATCGAAAACATCCGTGAACTACGCGAGAAAGTAATGATCGCACCGACCGTTGGTAAATATAAAATATATATTATTGATGAAGTTCATATGTTAACCAGGGAAGCTTTCAATGCATTATTGAAGACTCTAGAAGAACCACCGAAACACGCGATTTTTATTATGGCTACTACGGACGTATATAAAGTTCCTGTTACTATCACCTCGCGAGCACAAACTTACACGTTTAAATTAGCTGACAGAGATGTGATGTTTAAATACCTACGACAGATTGCCGACCAGGAGAAGATCAAGATCACCGATGATGCGCTTTCTATTATTGTAAAGCGTGGTGGAGGGTCGTTTAGGGATTCTTTGTCGCTACTTGATCAAATCTCTTCTCTTTCATCTCAAGAAATCACGAAGGATATGGTCGTTGAAGCAATGGGCTTGCCACAAGATGAGACTATAGCTAATCTATTAGCTGAATACGTCCAAGGTAACGTTGTAAATATTACAACAATTATGAAAGACTTGCTGGCCTCTGGTGTAAAACCGGAGACACTAGCGGAAGAATTAATCGAGACGATTATTGACAAGCCAGAAACAGTGCTTTTGCCACTTTTATCGAGCTTAACTAGCGTGAAAGCTCCATTTGCCGACGCTAAACTTCTAGTTGCACTTACTGAACGAATCGAAAATTCCAAAAAATTAGATACCGCCACCCCCGCAATTAATACCACAACCACACAATCCAACACGACTACCGTTCAGACAATCTTCAACTGGGATGATTTCCTTAATCGGGTACATGATGCCAGCGAGGCGATTTATTCACAACTTATCAAAACTACACATCGATTCAACAATGGTTTACTCGAGATATTTCCTAAGAGAAACATTGTAAAGAATATTTTATCTCGTGAAAATAATCTGAAAGTATTAAATCAGATTGCTGGACAATCTGTCAGAATCAAGATTCATGCCGCAGATAAACTTCCTGATGATGTCAAAAAAGATGCAATGCTTGAACAAATATCTGATATAATGGGGGGAGAGGTTCAAAATGACGGAGGAGGTAACCCATTCTAAAAATAGTGGTCGCGTACCACCGCAAGATGTCGTAGCTGAGAAATCATTGCTCGGTGCGATTATGCTTTCTGATGCTATCTTGCCAGATATCCTGACGATTCTTAGACCAACTGATTTTTATGAAAAACGACATGAAATAATCTTCAATGTTATGTCGCAACTCTATGACGAACATAAACCAATTGATTTACTTACTCTGACTTCTGCCTTGAAATCCAGGAAATTACTTAAGGATGTCGGTGGCGCTACTTATTTAGCCGAACTTTCTAATTTCGTTCCTGCAGCTTCACATGCTAAGGCTTACGCTGAAATAGTCGAACGCGCTTCAGTCAGACGTCGGTTAATCAAGGCTGGGACAGAAATAGCCAATAAGGCCTTTGAAGAAGATGCCGAAGTCGACAGCTTAATCGGCGCTGCTGAACGAGATTTGTTTGAAGTCTCTGATAAGATTGTAAAGAGCGATTATATACCGATGAGCGAACTACTGGCTGATGCTTTTGACCGTATCGAAGAATTACATAAAAATAAAGGTGCATTGCGCGGACTCAAGACTGGATTTCGCGACCTTGACAAAAAAACTGCTGGTTTTCAAAAAGGCGATCTAATAATCGTCGGTGCTCGCCCAGCCATGGGTAAAACGACTTTTGCTCAGAATCTTGCGTATAATATTGCTAGCATCAATAAAAAAGGCGTGTTATTTTTCTCAATGGAGATGGCGGCGAACGAGATTCTCGATCGAATCATTTCGGATGTTTCTGGCGTCGATAACTGGAAGATGCGTACAGGTAATTTATCTGACGAAGAATTTCAGAAGATTGGCGATGCGCTTAGCGAACTTGACGAAGTACCAATTTATATTGACGATACTAGCTCTATGACCATCGTAGAACTTCGTAATAAAGCGCGTCGCGCTATGCACGATCACGATATTGGTATCGTGATCGTAGATTACCTACAGCTAATTGCTGGTTCAGATCGTTACGCAGGGAATCGCGTACAGGAAGTCACAGAGATTTCGCGTGGTCTTAAAATCTTGGCTCGTGAGCTACAAATACCAGTAGTTGCTCTGGCGCAGCTATCACGTAATGTAACTGGCAGAGAGGACCCGCGTCCGGTTTTATCAGATTTACGTGAATCTGGCTCAATCGAGCAGGATGCCGACCTTGTGATGTTCTTACATCGACCAGACTACTACAAGCAAAATGACGATAACTATGAAGAAACTCATATCACTGAACTAATCGTAGCGAAACATCGTCATGGCGCTGTTGGTAAAATCGAATTATATTTCCATCCAGAATTACTCAGATTCATGTCTCTCGACAAAGAACACTAGTATTATTTTGGTTCTGTTTATGATATAATTATTTTGTGAAGAAAATTGTAATTTCTAAGCTTTTTTTATACCGATATCGCTTCATTATTGGTTATCTGATGTTGGGTTTTGCTTTTGCAACTTTACTATTCGTGTTGCCTTTTATCGCTCAAAAAGGCTTGTCGCAAGCCGAGATTGAATCAGCAACTAGTTCTTATTACCTTGGTCGTAATGGTATATTGAATGGTGACCTAGTCGACTTACCATACCGAATCCTACAAAAGTATTCTATCACTTTTCTAGGGCTATCAGCTTTCTCAATCAAATTGCCAAGCATAGTGATAGGGCTGCTACTTGGTCTTTTATTGATTTTACTTCTGAATCGCTGGTTTAAGAGCAACGTCTCGCTCCTTGCATCATGTCTAATTATCTTGTCGACCCCTTTCTTATTTTTGGCAGGTAATGGTACACCATTAATCATGTTAGTCTTATGGCCAACATTACTGTTGTGGCTCGGTTCTAAAATCCAAGGCGAAAAAAGACCTAAGCCACTATATAGCTTTGCGTTTTCCTTAGCAATGCTACTTTCTGTGTTTACGCCCTATATGATTTACTTTGCCGTCTTTTGTGTATTATTTGTCTTTTTGCAACCACATCTACGTTTTATTATTAAAAATCTACCAAAACTCCCACTGTCGTCAGTAATCGTATTAATGCTGGTTGGCTTTACGGTGCTAGGTATAAGCATCTTCAACCACCCAGACACAATTATGGAATTACTATTCGCTAAAGACTTTCACATTGGTGCATTTTTCGGAAATATCTTAGCGGGTTTAGCGCCGGTATTTTCGTGGTATTCTAGTATGGAAAATGTGTTTTTGTCGCCGCTTATTAGCTTGCCGACATTAGCTTTGGCACTGATTGGTTTATTCTCTACTACCAAAGGTTTTTTCGCCTCGCGCAATTCAATTGCTTCAATTTTAATAGTTTTCTGTCTAGTGATCACTGGTTTTAATCCCGATGCAGCTATCTCTTTGATCCTGCCATTTTCAATCCTTGTTGCGCATGGTATCAAATACTTATTAGAAAAATGGTACGGACTCTTTCCAGAGAATCCTTATGCGCGAATTTCGGCATTGCTTCCTCTCACTATTCTATTTGGCATCATTATCATTCCGGCATTATTACAATATATCTATGGTTATCGCTATAATCCAAGTGTCGCGAGCGAATTTAGTTATGACCTATCCGTAATACGCCATAATTTAACAAACGAGAAATTGGTAGTCAAAGATAATATCGATTTTTATCGGATTCTGGAAGCCTCTACGGATATTAAGATTGTAGAGAGTGCTGAGAATGATCAAACTATTGCCTTCCTTGGTGCCCCCGAAAAAACACCTGAGAACTATGAGTTGTCTAAGATTATTACCTCGCCAATGGGTGATAATTCTGATATAATATACATATATACATATTCTGAAAAAGAAGGAGAGTAATATGGGTCAAACGATGGACCAAATGAAATTATTAAATCAATTACGCAAAGCACAAAAAGAACTTAAAAACGAAATCGTTGAAGTTGAAGCCGGTGATGGTGCAGTTATCGTACAAATTAATGGCGAATTAAAAGTCAAAAAAGTAAAAATCGATCCTGAAAAAGTAGACCTAGATGATATCCATGAATTGGAACGTTGGATCGAAAATTGCATGCGTGATGGTTTCGCTAAAGCTCAAGAGATCGCCACTGACAAAATGAAGCCATTAATGGGCGGTCTTGGTAATCTCGGCCTCGGCGGAATGTAAAATGCTTCCACAGGCTTTTGAGAATGTTATTGAAGCCTTAGGGCGTTTGCCTGGCGTGGGTCCACGCACAGCGGAACGTTATGCATATTATTTATTTAAGTCAAACCCTAAAGTAGCTGATACTATCGCCGAAACGTTATCCGAATTCCATGACAGAGTCAAGTCGTGTCCGGTGACTTTTGCGTTGATGGATGCGAATGATGAAATGTCGCCACTATATACGGACGCCTCTCGTGACAAGACCACTGTACTAGTAGTTGAAGAACCTTTAGACATTTACGCCATTGAGCAGACTAAAAGCTATAAGGGCACATATCACGTCCTTGGTGGTGCCATTTCACCGATTGACGGTATTACGCCTGAGCAATTGCATATCGGTGAGCTGGTCAAGCGTGTTAACAATGATAATGTCAAGGAAGTGATTATTGCCACCAATCCTTCGGTTGAAGGTGAATCTACGGCTTTATTTTTGGAAAAAATCTTACATGAACAAAACCCCAGCCTGAAACTTACTAGGCTAGCGCGCGGCTTACCTTTGGGAGTCGACTTATCGTATGCCGATCAGATTACTCTTTCGGCTGCACTAGAAAACCGCACTGATTTATAAAGCTTCCAACGCTTTAAAATCAACTTTTGACATTTTAGTCTTAGGCAGAGAATCTAAGAATTTTATTTCGCGTGGTGCCTCGTAGCGTGCTAGATACTTTCGATAAATCGTATTAAGTTCTTTTCTGATATTGCGCTCCGATGCGCCCTCTTTTGCTACGACAAAGACTACGACTTTTTCACCACGTAATTTGTCTTCTTTACCAACCACAGCACAAGCTTCTACTAATTTGCATCTTAAGGTAACGTCTTCAATGTTGGCCGGATAAATATTATAGCCATTTGATACTATCATACGTTTCAAGCGCGAACGAAAATGGATGACGCCACGTTCATCGGCGTAACCAATGTCTCCAGTGCGCAAGTATTTTTTGGTCCCAATTCTTATAAATGCCTCTTCTGTTTCTTTTGGCTTACCTAGATATTTTTTCATTACCGATAAGCCACGCACAAGAATCTCACCATCTTCGCCAAGTGCGGCAGGTTTTTTGGTCTTTATATTCATGATCATTACTTCATTATCGGGAATTGGATAGCCAATTACATCTGGCTCTTCGGCGATTGAACGAGGAGAAAAGATAAAACCACCGGATGCTTCAGTAAGACCATAGCCGTTTTCAATAACGGCTTTGGAGCCATGATTTTTAAGAAACTCATTTATAATTTCCTTACTTGTAAGACTAATCATATCACCACCGGACACTACAAATTTAACATTCCTAAGATCGTCTTTTTTGAATTTAATTTTGGTGAGATATTCAAATACTGTCGGAACGCCTACCAAAATATTAACTTTATATTTTTTGATATATTGCTTAAATTTTTTGGGGTTAAATTGGGGAATGAGAAAGGTTCGTGCACCAAAATATAATGGCATATGAATACAACAACCCAAGCCAAACGCATGAAAATTCGGCAGGAATGCCATAAATGAATATTCGGGTTTAAACAACTCTGGCACTAGATATTTGGCACCAAGTGCTTGAGCATTAAAATTCAAATTTGATAGGACAATGCCTTTGGGCTTACCTGTAGTACCACCAGAGTACATAATTACGGCGTCATCTTTAGAATTGACTCGTGCATGAGGATTGCCAATGTATCGATTGGCTTTCGATAAGAATTTATCCCACGTAATAATATGCTGCGACTTCTTGATATGGTTTTTGCGACCTTTAGTCAATTTATATACAGCACGCACGACAATATCCATAGAGCGAGTCGGTGAAACAACTACAACTTGCTCCAAATCGGTATTCTTGATGATTGCCTCAACTTTTGGATAGGCCACATCGACACAGAGTATAATACGAGACTTGGCCTGATTGACGTAATCTTCGATTTCCATTTCAGATGATAGAGGATGGATCATATTGGCGACTGCGCCAATTTCGTTAATGGCGTAAAACATATATATCGCTTCCGGGGTGTTTGGCATGCAAATAGTAATACGTTCGCCTTTCTCAGCACCTATGGCCTTGAGACTGGAGGCAACTTTATTAATCTTTTTGATTAATTCTTTATAAGTAATCTGGTTATCAAAATATTCCAAAGCAGTATTATGCGGCCATTTACAGGAAGCCTCATAGATGGCGTCATACATACCGCCATCAAAATACTCGATCTCTTTAGGTAATTTATCGATATAACCATATTTGGCACGCTCTATCCGCATGTCAATCTTGCGTAGAGTATTCTTTATCTTATTGTACACATATTCCAACGGCATATGTATATTATAACACTTTAGAGATTGATATGATATAATGAGTATTATGGATAAGAATTTTAGAGTGAGATTAACGGTTGGGACTGTTATGTTTATAATAGCCGTGGTTGCTCTATATACTTTCAATAGTACGCCTTTTAGGGTGATATTTGGTCTATTCGCTTTGATCGCAGCTCTAGAGTTGTTGAGTTTTTTCAAAAAACAAAGAAATTTCCGTTTGTTTGTTCTAGCAGTAATAGAACTTGCCTTTCTATTTTACGGCACCTTGTTCGTGGCGCAAACCGAAATGCCATATTTCTGGTATGTGATTTTGGGTGTACCTGGTTATGACGTCTTCGCTTATTTATTCGGCAAAGCATTTGGTGGTAAGATTTTTGGCAAATCTCGACCATTTCCTAAAATTTCCAAAAATAAAACTTGGGAAGGTACTATACTTGGGCTAACTATGTCGATCGGCCTGGTTGCAATCCTGCTAGCTATTCAGGGCGCTTTTGCGACGGATTGGATTTACTTATTCTGTGGTCCTCTGGCGCTACTAGGTGATTTGTATGAGAGCTATCTAAAGCGCCAATTTAAAGTCAAAGATTCCAATGAGATCGTGATAAAGTATCCGTTATTTGAAAAGTTAGAATTACTAGTTGGCGGTTCTGAGGGGCATGGTGGATTTTTGGACCGTATTGATTCGACCGCTTTTACAGCCGCAATGCTGATAATAATAAACCTATTTATTTGATAAACTTTTTATAACCTTTTATTAAATAATCTGCACCAGAGTAGATAGTCATAATGAGTGAGACATAAAGTACAATATTACCAATGATTCCAATAATATTGTTACTTATAAGTGTATTAAGTAGTATTATGATCAATGCGGCCATCTGAAAAGTGGTCTTAAGTTTACCATAGAAGGATGCGGAGATAGTTTTATGTTTTTTGGCAGCCATCATGCGCATGCCGTCAACAGCAAAGTCGCGTACTAGTATAATAGCAAATACCCACAAGGGAATTATCTCTTGGTAAACTAAGACCAAAAACGCTAGATTGACAAGCATTTTGTCGGCCAGCGGATCTAAAAAAGCACCTAAATCCGTGACCTCTTTTTTCTTACGAGCCCATTCGCCATCAATTCTATCGGTAATGGCCGCTGAGACAAAAATTAGCAATGCAGTTATCCTCGCCCATCTCGTGGGGATCATAGCAAACACCGTAAATAATGCCGCCAGCAACATTCTAATGACAGTTAGAGAGGTTGGGCCATTCATACGATGTTCCTGCGATGATCAACTTTCCAAGCGCGTATCTTAGCAAATTTAGCTGCCAAGACGTCAGTTGACCACTTATCGCCAAGCATCACAGTTTCTGATGGTTTATAATCGTAGGTTTGCATGGCCTCAGTAAGCTTGGTACTCATTGGTTTTTTAGCCCACCAGACACAATCAACTTTGATGGGTTTACAGAATTTCTGCATCATTTTTTTACGGCCATTATTACTGATGATAACTATCTTAACGCCAGCGTTTCTACATTCCTCAACCCAATTCTGTAATTCGTCAGCTGGTTCTTTTTCGGAATGAAGACGAAGTGTATTATCTAAATCGCACAGCAAGAGTTTGACTCCCTCTTTTTTGAGTAGACCAGGAGTGACGTCTTCGAATTTCTCAAAATTTTTATCTGCGCGAAAAATACTCATGCATCTATTTTAACATGATATAATGATTGTATGTATACAAAATTCAGTGATTTTTTGCAGAATAAAGAGAGAATCTGCGTTATTCAGGCCGAGAATCCAGATGGAGATTCGCTTGGCAGTGCAATCTCACTTGATTATCTTCTTTCTGACAAAGAGGTGTCTTTGTATTGTCCTGTAGATATTCCTAAATACCTACATTATTTTAACGATTGGTCACGCGTGACTTGTGAATTTGATTTTAAAGCTGATGGATATATTATAGTTGATACGGCTGCAGAAGTATTGTTGTCGAAACTTCTTGACGACACCGCAATCCGTAACCGTCTTTACTCGGCTCCCGTATTCGTAATCGACCACCATGAAACCGATGACGATCTAACTTTTCCGCATGAAAGCATTATAGAAGTGCGCCCTGCTTGCACAGAAATAATTTATCGAATCGCAAAAGATTTAAATATCAATATAAATCAGGAGGCCGCTGAGGCAATCTTCCAAGGAATCCTGTCTGATACCTTGGGTTTAACTAGTTCTTCGGTAGAGGCTGAAACTTTTGAAGTCGCAGCAGAACTAACGCGACTTGGTGCTAATATCTCTGAGCTTGAAGATCGCCGCCGTGAATTTATGAAAAAATCCCAGAGAATTTTAGATTACAAGGCTGATCTAATTAAAAGGATTGATTACTCTTTGGATGGCGAATTAGCCACAGTGCATATTCCTTGGGATGATATACGTGAATACTCGGATGAATATAATCCAAATGTTTTAATATTAGAAGAGATGCGTTTGGTTGAAGGGGTAAAAGTTGCGGTTGCGATAAAAACCTATCCTGACGGAAAAGTAACCGGTAAAATCCGTACCGCTTCCGATGCGCCTATCGCCGAAAAAGTTGCTGGATATTTTGGTGGTGGTGGCCATCCGCAAGCTGCTGGCTTTAGAACTTATGACACTACCTACGATGAGGTTGTAAGAGAATTAGTTAAAATCTTGCCGGAGTTAATTAAAAATGCTTAGTCGAACAAGAGAAATCTATTTAAAGAAAACCCATGATTTTTGCGCCGTCAAAAAACCCCGCTTAACTGTAGTCATGATTCACGGCATCGCCTCGGATTCATCTACCTATACGCATGCTTTGAGATACTTGGAGGGCACGACTTCGCTAAAAGATGTCAGGTTTGTGACTTTCGACTTGCTTGGCTCAGGCGAATCTCCTAAGAGTGATAGGTTTAATTACGATTACAAAGACCAACTTGAAGCCCTGCATAATTCAATTGAAAGGCTAAAAGCAAAGACTCCGATAGTTTTGGTTGGGCATTCTTTGGGAACATTTATAGTGACTAGGTATGCTGACACATATAAGCGATCTATCAAGAAGTTGATTCTCATCTCCCCACCGGTCTATACCGCGCGTGATTTCGATAATCCGGCTTTTGATCTTGGTATTAGAATGTTCAAGGATGCTGTAAGTGTAAAAAACCGCAAAATATTAGAAGAAAAATCTTTCAACAATTCAATGAATTTAATCGTATTGGATCGAAAAAACTATGATGTTCTAGCTAATCTCAAAACGTCGACCACTTTGATATATGGGAATATGGATCAATTAATCGCTTCATTTAATATCCCTCGCGTAGTTAAGGCTAACCCTAAATATATTTCTGCTATTCAAACCGAGGGCAGACATGGCGTTTCGCGCGATAAATACACTAAATTGGTCGGGATTTTGGAGGAAACCTTAAATGCTTAAGTTATATAATACCGCTAGTCATAAATTAGAAGAGTTTAAACCCGCTTCAGAAATAGTCAAGATTTATACTTGTGGTCCGACTGTCTATAGCTATGCTCATATAGGCAACCTTACTGCTTACATTTATTGGGATTTATTAATACGGTTACTTAGGGTTAATAATTACAAAATACGCCGGGTACTAAATCTAACTGATGTAGGTCATCTGGTCTCCGATGGCGATGAAGGTGAGGATAAGCTTGAAAAAGGCGCGGCGCGTGAAGGAAAAACCGTCTACGAAGTGGCAGATTTCTACATCGATGCATTTATGAATGATTATCGTGCCTTAGAGCTAGTAGAACCAGAAGTATTAGCCAGGGCTACAGATTATATTGATGCTGATATAGATGCCGTAGATAAAATGACCGAGAATGGCTTCACTTATGAGACCACCGATGGGGTATATTTTGATACGTCTAAATTTGCCGACTACGCTAAATTTGCAAAACTAGATTTGGCTGGCCTGCAAGCGGGTGCCAGAGTAGAATTTTCCGGTGAAAAGCGCAACGCCTCTGATTTTGCCGTTTGGAAGTTTATTCAACCTGGTGAAAAACACGCTATGCGTTGGGACTATTTAGGCCGACCGGGTTATCCTGGTTGGCATCTTGAGTGCTCTACTATTATTGACAAGGAATTTGGCGGACCGATTGACATTCATACTGGTGGAGTGGATCATATTCCTGTACACCATACGAATGAGATCGCTCAATACTTCGCTATGACCGGTAGAGAGCTATCGCGTTTTTGGCTACATTGTAATTTTATTATGATCAATAATGAAAAGATATCCAAATCGCTAGGGAACGTCTATACTCTAGCCGATTTAAGAGAACGTGGTTTTTCGCCAATGGATTATAAAATGTGGGTGCTTTCTGGTCACTATCAGGGCACTAGAAACTTTACTTTTGAAAGTTTAGAAGCCGCAAAAACTCGCCGCTTGAATTGGCGTAACCGCATTGCCGAATCACGCCAGATCGAAATCGATGCTGACAGCGGCTTTATTCAACACTTACTCGAAATAATTGGTAATAATTTAAACTCTGCTGAAGCTTTTGCGGTAATCGATAACACTGAGCTTTCTTTTGAACAATGGAAAAAGATCGATGAATTATTCGGATTAAAACTGATTGCAGACTCACCTCTAATTTCGGAGAAAACTCAGGCGCTAGTTTCGGCGCGTGAAGAGGCCAGAAAAGCTCGAGATTTCACCCGTGCTGACGAGATACGTGACACCTTGACTGCTGAGGGGATTACTGTGAAGGATACTTCCCGTGGACCAATTTGGCAATATCTCGCTTAATTAAGGTATAATAATAATATGATTACGCTTTTTGGAGCACCTGGTGCCGGTAAGACTGAACAAGGCCGTTTAATGGCACGGAAATATGGTTGGGAATGGGTTTCCTATCGTGAATTATTAATGGAGTTACGCGATAAAGATATCCGCTTTGCCTTAGACCATGGTATGTTCATTGATGATGCAAAGGCTACTAAACTCATTGACGAAACTCTTAATAGATTAGAAAAAGCTGAAAGATCGATTTTTACGTCCGATATTAAAGTAGGGAAAAAGCGACAAGTAATATTAGACGGATTTCCAGCGGATTATCGACAAGTTAAATGGATGATTGACAGTGGACAAATCAAGAAATTAGATGCCGCTATTGTTTTGCGCGTACCGCGTGGAGAATTGTGGCGAAGACTAGTTAACAGAAAACGCGTGGATGACACGAGGGCAGCGATTGAGCGTCGTCAAGACGCATATGACCGTAATATTACTGGTATGATTAAAACACTCTCTAAAAATGGTATATTAATTCGCGAAGTTGACGGTGGAAATTCACCCCAAGACGTCTTGAAGCGAATCGATGAAGTCTTAGGCGATTGGGGGATGGTGCCGAGAAAACAATACGAAAGAATTAGTGAATCATTATAACTGACCATAAAAAACCAGCTAGTCTTACTAGCTGGTTTTTAGTTAAGGCTATATCATCTTTTTGAATAAATCCGTTGGCATCATCACTACGGTCTTTTGTGACGGATCAGAGGAAATCTTTTCAAGGGTTTGAAGGGTACGGATATTAAGCGCACCTGGTGTACGAGCAAGTAAACCAGCGGCCTCTGCTACTGCTGTAGCGGCAGATTTTTCACCCTCAGCTGAGATGATTGCGGCACGTCGTTCGCGTTCAGCTTCAGCTTGTTTTGCCATGGCGCGTTTCATGTCGGCAGGAAGTTCAATGTTCTGAAGTTTAACGCTTTCAATATCGATACCCCATTTATCTGTTTGAGCGTCGACGATCTCGCGAATCTTAACTGATATTTCGTCACGTTTGCTCAATATCTCATCAAGATCAAAGTTACCAGTGACGTCACGAAGTGCGGTCTGCGCAAATGTGCTAGTTGCATAGGTATAATTAGTTGTTTCAAGCACAGCTTTTTCAGCATTAAGTACTCTGAAATAAACAATGGCATCGACATTTACAGTCACGTTGTCACGGGTAATGACTTCTTGTTTAGGTATATCCATTGGTGTGGTACGAACGTCAACTTTAATGAGACGATCGATATTGAATGGCAGAATAAGCCTGAGACCTGGATTGCTGGTGTGGTGATATTTACCAAGACGCAAAACAATCCCGCGTTCGTATTGGTTAACAATGCGAATTCCTGAGACGATAATACAAATCAGCACTATCGCTATAAAAATTAATAATGATGCCGTTGCTTCTTCCATATAACTCCTTTTTATTGCTTATGATTATATCATACTAATGATAATATTTGGACAAAAAAGATTCTTTAAATTCTGCAAAAGTTTCATCAAGGAGTGATTGCCTAATCTGATCAACCGTGCGGACAATAAACCTTTCGTTATGGATACTAGCTAGGACTTTAGCGGTAATTTCATCGACTTTAAATAAATGATGGAGATATGCGCGTGTATAGTTCTGGCATAGTTCGCAATCACAATCTTCCATAAGTGGAGTGAAGTCGTGTTTAAACTTGGCGTTCTTAATGTTAATGCGGCCGTCATTGGTATAAAGTGAGCCATTTCTAGCCATCCGTGTAGGACCAACGCAGTCAAAAGTATCACAGCCATTTTCGACGCCAATGAATAAGTCGATTGGTTCTTGACCCATACCAAGTAAATGACGTGGTTTATCTTCTGGCAAAATGCTATTAACGGTTTTTAGCATCTCCTCCATGCCATCTGCAGTAAAGACTCCACCAATACCGAAGCCATCTGGGTTTTTGCTAGCACAGTATCTAGCTGACTCGGCGCGGAGGTCATTGAATGTACCACCCTGGACGACAGCATATAAATATTGTTCCGCTGGTGGCAAAGAAACATTTTTCTCGATGTTTTTAGTTGCGTTTTTTAACCGTTCGTGCTCGGCGACACAGCGGTCGAGCCAGCGATGAGTGCGATGCATAGCTTCTTCCATGTCATCGCGACTCTCAGATTTAGCAAGGTGGTCAAACGCCATATGAATATCGGCACCAACGGCCCACTGAGCTTGCATAGATGATTCCGGCGTCATCTCTAGTTGTGCGCCGTCGACATGAGATTTGAATTTAACGCCTTTTTCTGTGATTTTGACATTAGGAAGAGAAAAGATCTGAAAACCACCAGAGTCAGTAAAAGTTGGGGCGTGCCAGGAACAAAATTCAGCCAAACCTCCAGCTTCTCTAATTAAATCGGTGCCTGGTCGCAAAATTAGGTGGTAAGTATTAGCCAGAATAGCCTGCGATCCAAGTTCACGCATTTCTTTCATAGTAAGAGCTTTAACCGTAGCTCTGGTGGCGGCCCCAACGAACGCTGGAGTTTTGATGTCACCGTGCGGCGTGTGAATTACGCCAACTCTGGCTAATCCATTCTTTTTTTCAATATCAAACTTTAACATATCAGCATCGAATCTCCATAGCTCAGGAAGTTGTATTTTTCGGCAATAGCGTGCTCGTAGGCATTCTTTAGATGACCCCAACCGGCGAAGGCGGAAGCGAGCATCAGAACGGTGGATTTGGGGGCGTGATAATTTGTAATGAGGCCATCAATTACTTTAAAATCGAAACCAGGGTAGATAAAAATATCGTCTTCGCCACTAGTTTTACCAGTCTTACCGTAGTATTCTAAGGTCCTGGCGACAGTGGTGCCGAGAGCGATTACCCTTCCTGATGATTGAGGCGAGAAAAACTCTTTCGAGGAGCCTTTGCGAGGACGGCGAGCAAGGGGAGTGACCGAAGCCCGTGACGACGGGCCTGAGGGAGCGTTCCGAGAAAGACGTTTTTTCGCCTCAATAATAGCGGCAATGGTGTCGTCTGGGATATTGAACCATTCGGAGTGCATCTTGTGGTCTTCGATATTGTCGGAACGAATGGGAAGAAAAGTACCAAGGCCGACATGCAGAGTGAGGTACTTGACAATAACGCCTTTTTGCTTGAGTCGGTCCAATAAATCTTCCGTCATATTGAGCGATGCGGTTGGAGCGGCGGCGGAACCCATATGCTTAGCCCAGACGGTCTGGTAGCGCTTTTTGTCAGATTCGGTGGCGTCGCGATGGAGATATGGTGGCAAGGGAACTGTACCGTATTTCTCGGCAAGATCAGCGAGTGGCGTATCGGATTCGACTTCGGCGATACCGTTACCCACGATATGCTTGATGAGGATTCTTTCTCGAAACATTCCCTCAGGCTTGTCGCCACGGACTTCAGACGCCCCTGTTGCTCGCCGTCCTCGCAAAGGCTCCTCGAAAGAACCATCATCGAGCGTTTTATCCGTTATAGTTAAAATATCCCCATCGTGGAGTTTACCGCGGTACATGACACGTTGAGGTTCGTCGCCATGTTTTTCCAATACTACGAGCTCGCGCTGACGGCCATCGGGTAGAGTACAAAATAGGCGGGATTGCATGACACGAGTGTCGTTTAGAATCAATACGTCACCGGGGTTTAAGAATTCGTCCAGATTGCGGTAATAAGAATCAGTGATATCGCCAGTCTGACGGTCCAGTACTAATAGGCGTGACGAACCACGTTCCTTGGGAGGGAATTTAGCAATGCGCTCATCTGGTAGGTCATAATTATAATCTGAAACTAGCATGATTATATATTATATAACTTTTTCGGCGCTTAATCAACAGAGCTCATGGTGGTATTTAGGTTGCTAATTGCCTTCATGAAGTATGCTCCTATATTAGGGTTAATATAGCATAATCATTATATTTTTATTATTGACCCATGTCACGCAGAATTTGTTTTTTATAACGCTCCTCTTCTGAGAAGATACAGCCGCAATATTTCTGCATATATAGACCGAGCTCACGAGCTTTTGTCTGACCTTCACGGAAACCAACTCGAAAGTCACGATAAACAAAATCTATGTCATAATAGTCTGCAACTTGTTCGCAAACTTTCTTCAATTCTTCATGTTTTTGGTAGGGAGAAACAAGCAATGTGGTAGTAAAAGCATCGAACCCGTTATCCTTGGCAAATCTCGCCGTTTCACCTATGCGTTTTGGGTAACAATAATTGACACAACGATTTGGAATGTCAGAAACTACATTTTGGCAAAATTCATCCAGACCGTATTCTTCCTTAATTAATATCTCAACACCAATCTGTTTAGCATATTCTTTTAGACAGTCGCGTCTAGTTTTATATTCAATATATGGGTGAATGTTCGGATTGTACCAAAAAAGCGTCGGCTCGATATTTTCCGCACGTAAACTATCAACACAATATACACTACATGGCGCACAGCAAGTGTGCATTAATAATTTCATCTTCATAATTATAACATATGATATAATATATGCATAAGGAGGTTTATGTCTAAAAATATTGAGACAGATTTAAGGACATTTGTTAAATTTTGGACCGTGCCACTTGGCATTGTTTTGATGATTTTATTTCTTTATAAAGCTCTTACTGGCTTAGTAATCATCGGTGCTTCAATCTTCTTAGCGCTAGCTTTGAGACCACTGGTTGGAAAAGTGAATGGATTTTTCAATAAACACTTCGGCAAAGATAAGCGTCATCAAAATGTTTCCGTGATATTAGCTTTCTTCATCGTTGTAATAGTATTCGGCGCGATTATTTCAATTATTGGTCCAGTTGTCGTAAACGAAACAGCTAAATTTATTCAGAACTTCCCACAAACTTTTGAAAATACCTTTGGTGGCTGGAAGGGAATCAATGAATTCGGTAAGACAATCGGCGTACAAGATCTGCATGCCGAAATAGAAAATGGCTTAGTCTCATTGTCCAACAATATTATGGGGGTATTAGGAAGCAATCTGATCTCTAGCGTAAGTGGTGCCGCTGATATTATCATGAAGGTCATGTTGGTGCTTATTTTGTCACTTCTTTTCCTACTAGAAGGCCCAGAGATGATGAATTCGTTTTGGAAAAATGCAGAAGACGAAGAAAATTCCAAGATGATTAAGGTTGCCAAACGAACTATTTCAAAAATGGCAAATGTGGTCTCAATTTATGTGTCACGCCAAGTGATCGTAGCACTAGTTGATGGCTTCGCAACTATGTTGATTGTTTTCATAATGTCCCTATTTTTCGGTTTTTCGTCGAGCTTAGCAATCCCGATGGGGTTGATCACGGCTTTGTTCTATTTAATTCCAATGTTTGGCCAATTTATTGGTGGCACACTTGTCACAGTTCTACTTATATCATCTAATCTGTGGGCAGGACTTGTTTATGCAATTATTTATATACTATATGCCCAAATCGAAAATAATATCATCGCACCAAAGATTCAAGGTGATGCACTCAAATTGCAACCTGTGATAATCTTATGTGCAATCGTAATTGGTATGTATATGTTTGGATTGCTTGGCGCAATCATTGCAATTCCAATTGCTGGATGTGTAAGAGTATTGGTCGAAGAATATCCGAATATTAAACAGGCACGTCACTAGATGTCAGAACGAAAATCTACAACATCAGGCGATAATTTGAATATTAAGAGTTTTTTCAAAAAGCCTTTGATGATTGTTATTTTTATCCTAATCAATGTGGCGGTGATCGCTATCACGGCTTTTTCTGAATTCGGAAATTCACAAAACGCCGCGAAGCTTTCAGAAGTCAGGATGAATCCGTGGTTCCTGCTACCAGCGATCTTTTGTTTCTTAGCAGCAATTACGGCAGAAATATATAAATATGTCATCATGATGCGCGAAATGAACAAGAAGGGAAGCTTCGATATTAAACGCGCAGGCACAGTAGCAAGAAGAACAGTTCTACTTGGCAAATACTATGACAATATTACTCCTGCTGCGATAGGCGGGCAGCCATTTCAAATCTATTACATGCGCAAGAATAGTAACTTACCAAATGGCGTCTCAACTTCAATTCCCATCTTCGGCATGATCGCGGGGCAAATTGGTTTTATTATCATTGCTTTTTTCTGTTTTATTTTCGGAAGTCTATCCATCAATAATGCTGTCCTAATTGGTACTGCCTGTTTTGGATTGTTGTTTTATGCATTTTGGCCAATCGCAGTAATGATTGCAACTTTTCTGCCCAAAGCTACAGCTGAGCTAATCAATATTATTGTAAAATTTCTAGCTAAGATTCGGATCGTTAAAAATCATAAAGAGACTATCAAAAAAGTTGAATATGAAATCAATGAATATGCAAAATGCGTACGACATATACTGAAAACTCGTGGCTTGTTTGCAAAAACCGTCGCTCTTTCAGTAGCCTTTCATATATTAGTCTCAATGATTCCTTTCTTTGTATTGACTGCATTTGGCGGTAACGTAGATTTCTTGCCATGTTTTGTGACGACCGTAGCAGTGACTTCTGCTGTGTATTTTATCCCAACACCCGGTAACGCTGGTGCTGCTGAAGGTACATTCTTTATTGTGTTTTCGGCACTATCTTCTGGGTATATCTTCTGGGCAATGCTAGTCTGGCGATTCTTCTCATATTATGTATATATATTGTGTGGTCCAATTATTTATTTTGTTATGCACTTAGAGAAGAAACGTGGTAGAATAGATTAGCATATGTTAAAACTCTTTCGTTTTTTGAGACCATACTGGTGGCAAGTTGTCATATTAGTTTTGGCGACTGCCCTGCAGGTGTATACTGTCCTGCGTTTACCAGCGCTGATGGCCGACATCATCAATAATGGGATTGTACCAGGAGATAATAATTTTATTTGGATGGCTGGGTTCAAAATGATTGGACTTGCGATCATTTCCGCTATCGGTTCTTTGATCTCTAGTTATTTTGCGGCAAGAATTGGCACTAGTTATGCTCGAGATATTCGTCGCGCAGTCTTCGAAAAAGTAATCAATCTCAATCTACTAGATTTAAAAGAATTCAGCACGGCTTCTTTATTAACTCGAACTACTAATGACGTTACTCAGGTACAAATGGTAACGATTATGCTTCTTTCTATTATGTTGCGTGCTCCACTATTTTTAGTGATTTCAGTAATAATGGCTATTCAAACCGCTCCGGATATGAGTTGGATTATCATAGTCGGCGCAGTTGCGATTATTGGCTCGGCAATTATGATTATGGCATTAGTGATGCCTAAGTTTAAGATTTTCCAGGAATTAATCGATAAGGTAACCCTGGTAACTCGTGAAAACCTAACAGGTTTGCGCGTAGTCCGAGCTTTTGACAATGAAAAAGTTGAAAAGAAAAAGTTTGTTAAGAACAATGATGCATTAACTAAACTTCTTATCTACATCGATAAAGTTCTTGAATTGCAAAATCCAATGGTCAATATTATCTTTAATGGCACAACTCTGCTTTGTTTTTGGGTGGGGATTACTTTGTTGTCAAAAGATTTTGCGTATTTAGGCAATATGACTGCGTTCGCGCAATATG
This sequence comes from uncultured Candidatus Saccharibacteria bacterium, assembly GCA_947165975.1. Classification (GTDB taxonomy): domain Bacteria; phylum Patescibacteriota; class Saccharimonadia; order Saccharimonadales; family Saccharimonadaceae; genus Nanosyncoccus. The sequence goes on from CAMVCL010000006.1 coordinate 39,666, forward strand.
TCACACATGTGATGATGTCGTTTTTGATGATGTCATTGATATTCGTGACATTACCTCGTGCTAACGTTTCTGCTCACCGTATTAATAATGTTTTGGCGACCAAGGAGAAAATAAATTGGCGTGACAAGACTAATGGAGTGCCCGACAAAACTCCATCAGTAGAGTTTAAAAATGTAGATTTCTATTATCCGGAAGCATCGGAAAAGGTACTTAATGATATATCTTTCAAAGCCGAAGCTGGGCAGACTACAGCCTTTATTGGCTCAACTGGCTCCGGTAAATCTACTTTGATTAATCTAGTACCGAGATTTTATGAAGCTACGAGTGGCGAAATCTTGGTTAATGGTCTGTCGGTAAAAGAGTACGATAAAAAAGACCTGATCAAACGAATCGGTTTCGTGCCTCAACGTGGAATGCTGTTTGCTGGTTCTGTCAAATCCAATATTAAGTTTGGTGCGCCTAATGCTTCAGATGAACAAATGCATAAAGCGGCTCGAATAGCACAAGCTGAAAACTTCATTGAAAGGTTACCACAAAAATATAATTCACATATTGCTCAAGGCGGCTCAAACGTTTCAGGTGGGCAAAAACAAAGATTATCGATCGCCCGTGCAATATGCAAAAATCCGGAAATATTCATTTTTGATGATGCATTCTCAGCCTTAGATATGAAAACCGATGCAAGACTACGTGAAGCCCTAAAAGACGTGACTGAGTCGGCTGTAGTATTGATTGTTGCACAACGCGTCTCTACAATCAAGGACGCCGATCAGATTGTCGTATTAAACAATGGGCATGTAGTCGGAAAAGGGAAACATTTAGAACTATTGAATGATTGTAGCATCTACCAAGAAATTGTTAAATCACAGCTTTCTGACAAGGAATATTCAGCTGAATTAAAACTCGCTGCTAAGACTGTAAAGAGGAGGGCTAATGAGTAAAACTGAAAGAGCAGCAAAAAATAAAAGTATGTGGCAATCTTTTAAAGTATTCTTAAAATCAATTAAAGGTTATCGCATTCCAATCACTATTGCAGTAATACTAACCATTGGTTCGGCAATTCTTGGGTTATTCATTCCTAAAATTCTTGGCGATATGACTACGATTGCCGTAAATAGTTATCCTGAATTGGATTGGCCGGCTTTAGGTAGTAAGGCAATCCTGGCAATAGCATTATTTTGTGGCTCCGCGGCCTTAAACTATGCCCAGGCATTTATCCTTGCCGTAGTTTCCGCTAAATACACTAAGGAAATGCGCGAAAGAATTCTAGATAAGATCTTTAGGCTTCCTATCTCGTATTTTGATAAGCATCAATATGGAGATACTTTGTCTAGGATGTCCAACGATGTAGATGTACTAACTACTTCGATGTCCCAAGAGATTGCCGATGTTTCGCTCAGTTTGACGACGTTGATAGGCGTTATGATCATCATGCTAACGATCTCAGTGCCTTTATCACTCATTGTATTCTTAGTGGTGCCAATTTCCGTAGTAGTTGTGGCAAGGATCATGCATTATGCTCAGAAGTTCTTCCGTGAACAACAGAGTACGCTTGGCGTATTGAATAGTGAAATTGAAGAAGATTATGCTGGCAGCATCGTGATCAAATCAAATTCTTATGAAGATGATGCTTTAGTAGAATTTGACAAAATAAATGAGAAATTAACCAATGTAGCAAGAAAAGCCCAAGTTTTCTCTTCGCTTTCATTTCCGGTTACTCATATCTTTACAAATTTAGGATATGTTGGCGTATGTGCACTTGGTGGCATCTTTGTAGTACAAGGTCAGATCTCGATCGGTGACATCCAGGCGTTCATTCAATACGTCTCTAGATTCAATCGTCCAATTACCGAGATTGCTTCAACCACCTCTACCTTACAATCATTACTGGCGGCTTCAGAACGAATTTTTGAGTTCTTAAATGAACCAGAAGAAGAGCCAGACGCTGAGCCCGCAAAGACGATCGATAAGGTTAAAGGCGAGGTAGAGTTTCATCATGTTAATTTTGGTTATCTACCTGATACTCCAATAATTCGTGATTTTTCAGTCAAAATCAAGCCCGGCATGAAAGTGGCGATCGTCGGCCCAACTGGAGCAGGTAAGACTACGATCATTAACCTTCTTATGAGATTTTACGAGCCTGATTCTGGCTATATCACCGTGGATGGCATTCCTACGCGCGAGATGAAAAGAGCCGATGTTAGAAAAATGTTTGGAATGGTACTTCAGGATACTTGGTTGTTTAGTGGCACTGTAGAGGAAAATTTACGTTATGGTAGTTTGAGCGCTTCACTAGATGATATCAAGAAAGCGGCTAAGGCTTCAAATGTAAACCATATCATTGAGGCTTTACCGAAAGGTTATCGATCAATGATTTCTGAAGATTCAGATAATATTTCGGCAGGTGAAAAACAATTGATCACGATTGCACGTGCGATGGTAGCAAATCCACCCATGATGATTCTTGACGAAGCGACGTCCAATGTGGACACACGCACAGAACAACTAATCCAAGAGTCTTTTGAAAAGCTAACAGCTGGTAGAACTTCTTTCGTAATCGCACATAGGTTATCGACAATCCGTAATTCTGATTTAATTCTAGTAATGCGTGATGGCGCTGTAGTAGAACAAGGGAATCACGATGAATTATTAAAGCTGGGTGGTTTTTACGCAGAATTATACAATTCTCAGTTCGCAGAAGGATAGATTATTTCGTATCAATTATCTTAACGATTTTTGCAAAAATCTCGTCGATAGATGGTGCAGCATCTATAATCGTAATATTAAATTCTTTGGCAATTTTTGGATAAGCCGCATTTACTTTTTGCTGGAAGATGTTGGGTTTCTTTTCGAATGTTTCGGTGGCTTTACCTCGGTTTTGTTGGCGAGCGAGCCTTACTTCGTCGGAAACTGTTAAAATAAACCCGTAGTCTGGATGAACATAACGTTCTGGCAGCAAGTCCTTGGTGATGCGAATAATCTTACTGCGTGAGACACCTTCACCATAACCTTGATAGGCTAAGGTTGACCAATAATTGCGCGCTGAAATCACAATACCGCCACGCTTCAAGACTGGTTCAGCAATTTTCTTCCAGAGTTCTATGCGAGCGGCAGTAAATAGCAAAACATTAGTTAGTGGTTCTAAATCGTAGCCACGCGTTAAGATCATATCATGAAGATCGTGAGCCTGAGGCAAATCACCATCTGGCTCCTCCATCATTACAACTTCTTTACCTGTGGATTCGAAGTGTTTTTTTAATAGCTCGGCCTGAGTGGATTTTCCGGTACCATCTTGACCTTCGATTACTATATACATATTTCTCCTTGCGTTAATGTTTTCGGCTGAACTAACTAATTCGCTTGCTCGCGTAGGTATTTTTCATAGCAGGCAGGACAGATAGCGCGATATTCAATCTCGGTAGTACCGTCGATCAACACATCGGGGCCATCGGCCACGAATTTTCCGTCCAGAAAGCGAGCATTGCAAGTGGCTTTATGGCCACATTCACAAATGGTTTTAATCTCTTCGATATCGTGAGCGATCTGGAGCAATCTGGTTGCACCTTTAAAGCCACCGTCGGTTAGTCGAAAGTTAAGACGCAAACCATATGCCATCACGGGAATATTGAGGTTGTTTACCACTTGCATAAGTTGATCAGCTTGCTTTGGCGTTAAAAATTGAGCTTCATCGACTAAAATACATTGTACATCTTTATACTCTTTAGATATTTTTTTGAATAAATCGGTTTTGCGATCAAAACAAAAGTCGGTCTCACGTTCGGGCCCGATACGAGTTAGAATTTTTGTACCATTTTTGGTGTCTGTGGCAGGCTTTATTACGCAGACTTTATGACCACGCTCTTCGTAATTGAAGGCGACCTGCAAAAGCTGCATCGTTTTACCACACCCCATCGCACCATATCTAAAATATAATTTTGCCATGTTATAATCATTATAGCATGCATGAGAGTTGGAAACCTTTTTTGAAATCAGAATTTGCTAAGCCTTATTTTAAGGAATTGTCGCGATTTTTACATGAAGAATACGAAAGAAAGACTATCTTTCCTCGTAAAGAATTAGTTTTTCGGGCATTCGCTACAGACTTAAATGATGTAAAAGTAGTGATCTTAGGACAAGACCCCTATCATACGCCAGGGGCGGCCGAAGGTTTGGCTTTTTCGGTACCTAACTCGCAGCCAATTCCGCCATCGTTAGTTAATATATATAAAGAGATCGATGCAGATATCGGTCATCATGAGAATCCGCGCGGCAGTTTGCGAAATTGGCAGCAGCAAGGCGTTTTATTATTGAATACTGTTTTAACTGTGGAGGCACATAAACCTAAGTCCCACGCCGGTAAGGGTTGGGAGATCTTTACGACAGCCACAATTGAATATCTAAATCAAAATAGACCGCATCTAGTATTTATATTATGGGGACGTGACGCCAGAAATAAAAAATCTTTGATAGATTCTTCTAGACATTTAATCTTAGAGTCTGCGCATCCTTCGCCATTGTCGGCTTATAATGGATTTTTTGGTAGTAAGCCATTTTCTAAATGCAATGAATTTTTGAAGAAAAATAATTTAAGTGAAATAGTGTGGTAATTAAGATTATTTTAAGTACCGTGTTATATCATCATATTGTTAATTAAGAAAGGAAACTATGGAATTAACAACTGAAGAAAGTACTACCACGACTAAAAAAGAAAGGCCTAGTGGTACTCCACCAGCAAAACCTAATAAAAACAGCACCAGTGACAGTAGCGGTAGTGGGACTGGAAGCTCATCTGGTTCAAGTTCGAACTCGAATTCTGATTCAAAAACAAATTCTGACACTAATTCAAACTCTAGTTCGAACTCAACTAATAGTAACAATTCAACTGAAACACCTGCTACACCGAGCGGAGAAGAAGGTGAAAGACCAGAAATGCCACAATGCGAAGAAGGCGATGAAAATTGTGAAATGCCTGAGCCACCTGAAGGTATGGAGGGCGGCCCTGGCGGTGAAGGCTTCCCGGGCGAGACAACTCAAGATGCTTCACAGGGGAATTCTTGGCATCCAGCCGCCTATCTTGGCATGGGCGCAGGAAGTGTAATTCTTGCAATCGTAATAATGTATAGTTGTTTCTCGAATTTTTATCACAAAAGTCCCGGTGCAACTTTTGATAAGTGGCAAAAATTTGCATTATTCTGCGGAGCAGCTGTCATTCTAGCGACGGGAATCGCTACACTTTGCTATTTTATACCCACTTGGCTAGCCTAGCGTATTCGGCGGAATCCTTTTCATAGGAGTCGAGAATGTCCTGAATGTATGTTTTGCCATTTGAAAGATTCAGTGTCTCGACTTCGGGCATAGCTGCAAGGAGACGGATGACAGCTTCATCCGTCTCTATGTTTGTCATGGAATGTTCAGGATCAGTAGTATGAGAATGTACGCGAAGTTCTTCGTATACAAAACGCGTGATACCAGCCTGGAGACAATATTTCAAACAGTTCTCACAGGTTGCTACACGATTATAGATCGTGCAACCATTTAGAGGTTGTCGAGCAAAAAGTACCGCGTTCATTTCAGAATGAATTGAAAAATAATATTTCATTGGACGTTCCGACATAGTCATCTTAGACTCGTCAGCGCCTTGTACTAAACCATTATAACCGAGTGAGACTACTCGCTTATTTTGATCGACGATTACACATCCCATTTTGGAGGATGGATCTTTGCTTTTAGCCGAGACCGCCTCGGCAATATTCATAAAGTATTTATCCCATTCTTCTTGGCTTGTCATAGATACCATTATAGCATACTAAGTTGAGCTCAAATGGTAATGATTAGCGTAAGGACATTTGTAAGGTTTAAGTGGTGTTTTGATATCATGGTCGTAGGCGGCAACTTCGGCTGCCAACTCGGCTTCTTCTAATGTATCAAAAATGATTTTGTGGGTTTCGCCAACCCAACAACGTTTTGGTTCGTAGATTTTAGCGGGGTTTAAGTGTTTATTTCGATTAGCCATATACTATCATTATATCACAGATTGCCATTTTTGTCAATTTTACCCCTAGACAGAGCCTGGGTTATATGATAGAATTACACTTATGACTTTAGACAAAACTAAAATTCGTAATGTGGCCATTATCGCGCACGTCGATCATGGAAAAACTACTTTAGTGGATGGTCTTTTGAAGCAATCCCATACTTTTCGCGACAACCAAGCCGAAATGAATCAGACTTTAATCATGGATTCGATGGACCAGGAACATGAACGTGGTATCACTATCACTGCTAAACAAACTTGTGTTTATTATGATGGCTACAAAATCAATATTATTGATACGCCGGGACACGCAGATTTTTCCGGCGAAGTAGAAAGAACTTTGAATATGGCGGATGGTGTGCTCCTGATTGTTGATGCGCAAGAAGGACCAATGCCGCAAACTAAATTCGTTTTATCTAAGGCTTTAGCGCTTGGTTTGAAGCCAGTAGTGGTAATTAATAAGATCGACAAGCCAGCGGCAAGGATTCCTGAAGTATTGAGCGAGATCGAAAGCTTGTTCCTGGAGCTAGCAACAGATGAATCACAATTGTTTTATCCTGTATACTACGCTATCGCGCGAGAGGGAAGAGCAGGTAAAACTACTGAGCTCGACAACGACCTACATGTGATCTTTGAATCAATCATCAATGATATCCCAGCACCATCAGTGGATCCCGATTCAGACTCTGCGCAGCTTTTGGTTGCAGCTTTAGCTGGTGACAATTATCTTGGCAAATATTGTATCGGTAAAATCTTTCGTGGAAAGTTAAAAAAAGGACAAAGTGTCAAAATCCTACATAGCGACTCCGTAAAAAATAGTAAGATTGATAATTTATTTATCTATAAAGGACTAGGCAAAGAAGAGGTACAAGAAGCTTCAGCGGGTGACATCGTGGCAGTTACGGGTGTGTCGGAGGCAAATATCGGTGATACGATTGCGACTGGCGACAACCCTGAAGCATTGCCTGGCATTGAACTTGAGGCGCCAACTTTATCAATTTATATTGGACCAAATACTTCTCCTTTAAAAGGTCGTGAAGGTGAATTTACGACTTCACGACAAATTGCTGAAAGACTAAACCGCGAGCTCGAAACTAATATCGCTCTTAAAATCCAGCCCGACGGATTGGGTTATAAAGTATCCGGTAGGGGTGAATTACATTTATCTGTTTTAATCGAAACTATGCGCCGTGAAGGATACGAATTAGAAGCTGGTCGTCCTGAAGTCGTCTATCGAGAAGTTGATGGTGTAAAGTGCGAACCAATTGAAGATTTAACTATCGAGGTATCCTCGGAATATGTCGGTGCCGTGTCCCAGGAGCTTGGTATCCGTAAGGCCGAACTCAAAACTCAAGATATTACCAGTAGTGGTTCAACTAGGTTTGTTTACGAGATTTCTACTGCTGCCTTGATTGGCCTACGCAACAATCTGCTTACTGCTACTAAAGGCACTGTGATCATGTCCAGTATCCCTTCCGGCTATCGTCCGGTCGAAGGTCGTTACAAGCCGGAACGCAATGGCGCTTTGATCTCGTTCGAGGATGGCGTTTCGACAGCTTACGCATTGGATTCGGCACAGGCTCGTGGTATTTTGTTCATTCCACCACAAGTTCCAGTCTATCAAGGTATGATCGTAGGGCTCTCTAACAAGAAAGACGACTTGGATATTAATATCTGTCGCGAAAAACAGCTCACCAATATGCGTACCCACGCTTCGGATGGCGCAATTCAGCTTACGCCATACACGCAGTTGTCCTTGGAGCAATGTTTGGATTTCTTACTCGATGATGAATTGCTTGAGGTGACACCTAAATCATTACGTTTACGTAAACGTCAATTAGATCCAATCAAGAGAAAGCGGGAAAATCGTGCTAATTGATTCACACTGTCATTTGCATGATCCGCAATTCTTTAGTGCCGAAGAAGCAGAAACCTGCATAAAACGAGCCCATGAGGCTGGCGTTGAAAAAATTGTTTGTATTGGAACAGATCCGCAAGATTCGTTAGTAGCACGGGATTTTGCAATGAAGCATGAAGGGGTATATTGGACTTATGGAGTTCACCCCGAAGAAACTAGTCAGGAATCATTTTCCGGTTTTTCCTCAGATGAATTCGATGAACAAAAGAATACTTTTAAGAAATTAGTCGCCATTGGTGAAGTTGGTCTGGATTATCATTATGAAGGATATAAACGCGACGCGCAGATAAAGCTATTTGAACAAATGCTACAACTTGCGACAGACAATAATCTACCTGTCTCTTTCCATATTAGGGAAGCATTTGTGGACTTTTTTCCAATTATTGAAAATTTTCCAAAAATTCGTGGCGTCGTACATTCTTTTACAGATAGCAAAAAAGTTTTAAGGCGTATTCTGAATGAGACTGATTTTTATGTAGGAGTAAACGGCTTAGCTACCTATTCTACTTTGCCTTTACCGCCATTAGAGAGAGTTCTTTTAGAAACCGACGCACCATTTTTAGCGCCAATACCTTACAGGGGTAATACCAATGAACCCGCTTATATTGCTGATATTGCAAATTGGCTAGCAGAAAAACTTGGTATATCTCGGGAAGAAGTTGCTTTAGTTACCTCTGTAAATGTTGAAAAACTTTACAATATAGGTGGCGACCATTATAAGCATTGACTTTTTGAGTATTTTGTGCTATAATTAGGGTATGGATAGAGAGTTTATGGTTCCATCATTTGCAAAACGCGAAACTTATGACTTTGGCGCAACCAGAGAAAGTTTTGATGTTTATGAGGAATTAAATGCAATTGCAGAGGAGATTGAAGCATGTCGTTTACGAAATTGTTAAGACCAAAATCTGCTCGCTACACCAATAAATTCACTTATGAGGATTTAATCAACGCCGAATCAGAACTTGGCAGGACCTTGTTTGGGCCGGTGCCAGAAGGACACCGACGAGAATTTTTTGAATCCCGTCGTAATGTCTGGATCTGGCATGAAAGTTTTATTAATGATCTCGGCAAGCTTGAAGAAATGACGATTCGTTATGAGGTGCGCCCAACAGGCGTATTCAAAAAACCAGTAGGCGGTAGTTATGAGAAGATAACCGGCACGGAATTAGATAATTTCCGCAAAGCCGCCCGTGGTTACCTCGAACTTGTCAAAACAAAACTCTATTGCTAAAATAGAGTTATGGACAAGAAGAAAAAGAAGATTTTGTTTATGTCTGTGTTTGTAGTCGGGTTAATGACTTTGATTGCAGGCACAGTTTTTTTAGTACTAAATCTGACTCGGGGCACTGAGGTAGCGGACGGGGAATATCTGGTCTCTGTTGATAGGTGGGTGTTAGCGGATTCTGAGGATAAGGTCGAGTGGAAATTTACTGAAATTGGTAAGGGAAGCCTCACTACGAACGCACACACAAATGATTATGATTTTATTTGGGCACTAGAAGAGAACAAATTAAAGATTGAGACCGATTGGCTGTACGATTTAGAGAATGAGTATAATTATTCCTTAAATCAGGATACTGGTGAATTAATTCTTTCTGCCGATGACGTTGAATACCGATTTGTAGCACAGCAATAAATATGTTATAATATTGTTTATGATATATCTTGACCATGCGGCGGCGACGCCGGTTTCTGCTAAAGTATTAGAGGCAATGCAGCCGTATTTTGGTGTTGATTTTTTTAATCCTTCGGCCGCTTATCTGCCAGCAAAAAAAGTGGCAGCAGATTACGAAAAGGCTAAGGGCGTAATTGCTCATGCGATAGGGGCCAAAGCATCTGATCTTATTATCACAGCTGGAGCAACTGAAGCAAATAATTTAGCATTTACGGCCGTGTATGATTATAAGAGCGCAGGATCAGATGTCTCTCGGCACGCTCCTTCGCGCCCGTCTTCACGGGGCTCAGTCGCTACTACGTGCCCCCAGCCGGTTGCGCACTGCCTCAAGACATCTGATTCCTGCGCACACATACTCTATCTAACAACAGAGCACGACTCAGTTCGCCAGGTAGCGGAAGGCCTTGGTGGTATAGCTATCAATGTATTACCGAATGGGTTAATTGATTTAAAAGATCTGCAAGCCAAGATTACTGATGATACTCAATTGATATCGGTCTCATTAGTAAATAATGAACTTGGGACGATCCAGCCCTTAGCGGAGATCGCGGAGATTGTTCGAACAACCAAGATCGACCGAATGAAACGGGGAATAAAAACACAATTATTACTACACTCTGATGCTTCTCAAGCTTTAAATTTACTGGATATTAATGTAGCAAGATTAGGCGTAGACTTATTGACACTGAATGCCGCCAAGGTTTATGGTCCGAAGGGTGTGGGAGCTTTATATGTTTCACATAATGCAAGACTTCGCCCGTTGGTGGTGGGCGGTGGACAGGAAAAGGGTTTGCGCTCAGGGACCGAAAATGTGCCTGGAGTGATAGGATTTGCGAAGGCAGTAGAACTAGCTAAGGAACATTTGAATGGAAACCGAAAAAAATACGCCTTGTGGCGAAAATCTTTATTATCGGAACTAAAAGATTATGAGCTAATCAATAAAAAGCATTGTTTGGATAATTTTGTAGTTGTGAGTTTCCCGGGACTTGATGCAGAAAGGCTAATATTCTTGCTCGAAGAAAAAAATGTATATGTAGCGACCGGAGCAGCTTGCGCAGCGTCAAAGGGTGAAAAGTCGCACGTATTAAAAGCGATTGGGTTGTCAGACCTGCAGATTGCTGGATCACTTCGCCTGACTCTAGGTGAAACAAACACCGAAGAACAAATACGTGACGCCGCAAGAATTATTAATGATGTTGTTTCTTTGGAGCATAGGAGAATCAATAAAAATAAGGATTAAAAACATAAGAATTCGTCCGGCTAGCAAGCCGTAGTTATCAGTTAAACCGGCAGGTGGATACATAAATATTATATCATGGTTCCATTTTGAATCCGGAATGGTCGTATGATTTTGATTGCGCAATACTTTTTTATATTAAGTTGCTAAGTACTCGGATTGCCAGCGACGCAACGTACCATCCCGTCACCGTACTTGACCAATAATATCTATAATTTATCGCGCTAAGCAACGAAGAGGATATGCAAAATTTCTACCTCCATTAGCATCACCAGGCGTCATTCTACCAGACGACGATTCGTATATATAAATATAATAGTTGCCCCTCATGACACTGGATAAATATTCGCTATCGGTCCCCGAATCGACAACACTATAATGATAACGCCCAGAGCGTACAAAATATAATGGAGTAGCTTCCATACCGGTCGAATCACCGGCGGTCATACCACCAGCTCCATCATGCCCAGAATAAAGGTATGCTAATCTCGTAAATTCATCCTTAGAACCAGCATTCCGCCCATTTGGACTATTGTTGGTAATAGTAGGTAGTCTCCAGCCAGCTGGACAAATGGAATTCTGGGGGTTATTACTCATGTCGCTATAACCAGTAGTGTAGCCGCTAGTGTCATTACTTGCTACGGCCGCAGACCAATTATAATAATTTCCTACATGACCATGAGTTCCATTAATAGCATATGGAGTTGTTTTGAAATAATCTTCATTGGTTGTGGTGAGATAATTTACGGAAGTATATGGTAAGAGGTTTTCTCCATCATATCCGGCGTAATAATAGTCGCCAGGATCAACGGAACGGGGGCTGGTACTGGAACCACTGTAGCCAGAAATTTGACCATTGTCGGAGATGATAGTGCTATAGTCTGGCGTCCAACTTTGAGTAGCAGTGTCATTTCCCCACCCCAGATCAGTATCAGCATGAGTTAGTGTTACGTTAGAACTCAGATTTAAGTCTAGATTTTGTGTCATCCAACAATGGCCATCTTTTAATTTAGCAATCCAGTACACCTTATTGTCTCTTGTATCTATTACTTGCATTTGACTATCTTCGTCTACTATTTCTACATTTTCACAGATGGAATTATTCATATCCTGAAGCTTATAATATCCGTTAAGTTTAGTTTTGCCGGCAGCAGCATATGAAGCTCGTAAAGTCAGCGGTTCTGGATTAGCTACAGCATAGAAGTTTACTGTGTTAGTGTAAGTACCTGATGCTTGTTCAGTACTAGCTTTAGCGCCTATCTTAAACTTAATGGTTCTATTGTCTGCTGGGTTAGTAGTACTAATCAAAGCTATACCACCATTACCACGTTCTTCTGCGTTATTATTATTGTCTAATGGTAATCCTGCATAACCTGATGCAGTAGAACCAGTACTACCGGATATCCAGTTAGTACCATTATCTACTGAATAGGAGTATCCCCATGTATCATCAGTGAAGTTAGCTAGTGAGCTTACTGTACCTGGAGTAGTAGATAGGTTAGTGAAGGTATAGCTATTATTGCTTGAATTAACTAGTGAAGATGTACCACCTTTTACTCCTACTGTGGTTAGTAGGTTATAGCCTTGTGAGGCATTAGTAGCTACAGTTACGTCTATGATATTACTATCACTAGCTGTACCAGGAGTTAGGTTATTGATGATAAGATCTCCTGAGAGGTTAAGTGAGATAGTAGGATTGAAGGTGAAGCCGACGTCTACTGA
>CAMVCL010000007.1 GCA_947165975.1 uncultured Candidatus Saccharibacteria bacterium
CATTTTTCCTCCACACTCTCATACATTCTATTTTATCATAAACGTGATGAATATACTATATATTTTATGTGTAAAAATGGTATATTTTTTGTCTGAATTGTGGATAAAAGCGAATCAGACCGACTGATGGACGCATTTGTTGGCGCAAAGGAACAAACATTTCGCCTTTACCTTTGTCAATAACCTTGTTCGGAACGTCCTGAATCTTCTTCCTAAAGAAATGCAATTGTGTAAACAATTATTATTTCCGGATGGATTTTGCGTAGATGAAAACAAAAATGTTTACACGCCCAAAATCAGTCCAATTTACAGATTAAAATCAATCAAAAAAGACTCAGATGAGTCTTCAGATTCCCCTGTGGTGCGAGCGAAGAGACTCTAACTCTCGACCTCTTCCTTGGCAAGGAAGCGCTCTAAACAACTGAGCTACGCTCGCATTAATATTTATTATAGCATATTTTTCTAAAAAAACGCAAAAAAGAAATTAAAACGATTTTTTATTTATGTTATAATGGTTATATAAAATAAGGAGAATATAATGACTGCAGTAGGAGTTATTATTGTAATAGTTGCAATTATCCTGGTTATTGGTGGAATGATTGCAGGCATTTACAACAGTTTAGTAAAATTAAATGAGCGCGTAAATGAGGCTTGGTCTGATATTACCGTTCAACTTAAATATCGTGCGGATCTTATTCCGAATGTGGTTGAAACAGTAAAGGGTTACGCTAAGCACGAAAAAGAAACGTTCCAAATGGTAACAGAAGCTCGTACTGCAGCGATGGATGCAAAGACCGTCAAGCAGGCAGCTGCGGCTGAAAAAGAAATGCAAACAGCGCTTGGTAGAATTTTTGCCATTGCTGAGGCCTACCCAGAACTTAAAGCAAACGAAAACTTCAAGACTTTGCAGACTCAACTTCAAGACGTCGAAGATAAGATTCAAGCTGCTCGTAGATTCTATAATTCAGGCGCAAAAGAACTTAATACTAAGATTAAGACTTTCCCAACCAATGTTGTAAACAATTTTGTCGGCCATTTTAAGATTCGCGAGTATTTTGAAGTTGACGAAGCTGAGAGCAAAAAAATCAAAGAAGCTCCCGAAGTTAAATTCTAATTTATATAAAGTAAAATACCAGGTTTCAAAGCCTGGTATTTTTGTGTTATAATGGAGTTAATATGTATAAGCAAATTGCGGAGAATAAGCGAAGAACCGTATATGTGATTATCGGATTCGTTCTTTTGATTGGTGCAATTGCGGCATTATTTGCATGGGCATATAATGATCCCTATATTGCAATCTGGACAGTTTTAATTTCAATCATTTATGCAATAATTCAGTACTTTGCAGCTAGTAGGTTAGCGATGGCCATGACGGGAGCAAAGGAAATCCAGAAGAAAGATAACCCGAGATTTTATAATATCGTAGAGAATCTATCAATCACGACTGGACTTCCGATGCCAAAAGTTTATATAATTGACGATCAGGCTCCGAATGCATTTGCGACCGGACGTGACCCGCAACATGCTTCAGTGGCGGCAACGAGTGGCTTGATTAGCATTATGGATGACAAAGAATTAACAGCAGTGATGGCGCATGAGATGTCCCATGTGAAGAATTACGATATTCGGGTGTCGATGATCGTGTTTGGGTTGGTATGTGTAATTGGTTTATTTAGTGATTTGGCATTTCGAATGATGTTTTATGGTGATAGACGCCGAGATAATGAGGGGAGTCCTGTTGGCTATGTGTTAGTACTGGTTGCGGCGATCTTGTCGCCGATTGTGGCGAGTATCGCACAAATGGCTGTTTCGCGTCAGCGAGAATATTTAGCGGACGCATCGGCAGTTAATATCACGCGTTATCCGGAGGGAATGATTGCAGCACTGAAGAAGCTACAAGCTCATTCTCAACCAATGAAGAGTCAAAATATCGCAACGGAAGCGATGTATATCAATAATCCGTTGCGTAAAGGTTTTTTCAATAATTTACTATCTTCACATCCGCCAATTGAAAAAAGAATAGAAAGACTTGAACATGGCAAAAAGAACTTCTAAAGTAAAAAAGAATCCGAAAAAAATAACTAAAAAACAGAATTCTTCAAATAAAAAAACTAAGGAGAAATCGTTTTTTTTGACGAAGATTTTTCATCGTAAAAAGTCAAAAAGCCCACACAAATCATTTAGACGTACGTATCGCGAAGATTATATTCGTGAAACAAATGTTCCTGGCATGATGTACCATATCTTTAAGAGTTTTAGTATGATTTTTAAAAATTGGAAGTTGTTTTTACCGCTTATTATTATAGCGGTTTTAATGAACGTGTTGTTCGTGGGTATTATGAGCGAGAGTAATTATGAACAATTTCAGGATTTAATGGATACTAGTGTCGAGCAGGTAACTGGTGGCGATATTGGTAATATTGCGAAAGCGGGGCTACTATTGATCTCGACGGCCACTACTGGTGGTTTGTCGGGTGAATCTTCAGAAGCCGCCGTTGTATTTGGTGTGATAATTTTTCTGATTTTGTGGCTAGTGACTATCTTTTTATTGAGGCATTTATTGGCCGGACACAAAGTTAAGTTACGCGACGGCTTATATAATGCTATGACGCCACTTTTGTCAACGTTTCTAGTATTCGCCGTGGCGATGTTCCAATGTATTCCAATTTTTATCTTGATTATTGCTTATTCTGCAGCAGTGCAAACTGAATTTTTGAATACGCCGTTTTACGCTTTGGTATTCTTTGTTTTTGCTGCAGTAATGATTTTGATGTCGGCGTATTTATTATCTTCTTCATTAATCGCTTTAGTGGCTGTTTCTGCTCCTGGGCTTTATCCAATGCAAGCCCTACGTGCAGCTTCAGAGGTAATGATGGGTCGAAGGGTGAGATTATTATTGCGAATCGCAGCTCTGATTTTAACATTGGCGATTGTTTGGGTGTTCGTAATGGTACCTTTGATTGCATTCGATCTATGGATGAAGACTTTTGAATGGACGAGCGGAATTCCATTTGTGCCGATCTGTTTGACTATTATGACATGTTTTACTTGCGTATATATAACTACATATTTATATTTATATTATAGATGGATGTTGGATAATGAAAAAGAATGAGGCAGAAGCTAGAATTGCAAAGTTGCGCGAGTTAATCAACGATTACCGCTATCATTATCATGTTTTGGATGAATCGATTATGAGTGAGGCGGCGGCAGATTCTCTAAAACACGAGTTGAGTTTGCTTGAAGAGGAATATCCGGATTTGATTACTCCTGATTCACCGACTCAGCGTGTTGCGGGAAGACCACTTGATAAATTCACGAAAGTACGTCATGAAAAACGTATGATTTCGTTGGCGGACGTTTTTTCGGAAGAAGAAATTCGCGAATGGATCATTAGAAATGAGAAATTAATTCCGGACGGAAAGATTCACGAATTTTTTACCGATATAAAAATGGATGGATTGGCGTGTTCATTGAAATATAAGGATGGGCTTTTTGTCCAAGCTGTGACTCGTGGTGATGGTCTAGTGGGCGAAGACGTAACTTTAAACGTTAAAACTATCCAGAATATTCCTTTGAAACTTGATACAGGTTTTTCAGAGGTTGAAGTTAGAGGTGAGATTGTGATTTTTAAAAAAGATTTTGCTGAGCTTAATCGAGAGCAGCGCAAAAAAGGTGAGGTTGAATTTGCTAATCCGCGTAATTTGGCGGCCGGCTCGATCCGACAATTGGATGCTAGAATTGCAGCGGCTAGGCCACTGAGATTCATTGCTTATGACTTAGTTGTGCCTGATACGCCAACATGGCATGAGGCATATGAGACGCTTCGGCGATTAGGGTTTCAAACTTCTAACGAGGACAAGGTTTTTGCTAAAAATGAAATGCAACAAATGTTTCATTATATTCAAGAATTGGATGAATATCGTAAGGGTTTGAAGTTTAATACGGATGGAATGGTGATAAAAATAAACGATAGAGCCATTTATGATAGATTGGGAATTGTCGGGAAAACTCCACGTGGCGCAGTGGCGTTTAAATTTCCGGCCGAAGAATCTACGACGAAAGTACGTGATATTGTGATTTCAATCGGACGTACTGGTGCGGCGACACCAGTAGCAATTCTTGATCCGGTTAACGTGGCTGGCACAACTGTACGCCATGCGTCTCTACATAATGCAGATGAGATTAAACGGTTGGATGTAAGGATTGGTGATACCGTAATAATATACAAAGCAGGTGATATTATTCCACAGATTAAAGAGGTATTGACACCTTTACGTCCTGACAATGTCGAACCGTTTGATTATGTGAAAGCATTAAAAAAACAATATCCCGATTTGGAATTTGAGCGACCCGTTGGAGAGGTGGTGTATCGTGTTAAGGGGGAATCAAGTGATTTTATATTAAAGCGAGCAATTGAATATTATGCCTCAAAGTCTGCTTTGAATATTGAGGGATTAGGAGAAAAGAATGTGGTGGCTTTGGTTGATGCTGGATTAGTTTCATCAATTGCTGACTTGTATAGACTTGACGTTGACGATGTAGCAAAGCTCGAAAGATTTGGTGAGGTGTCGGCGCAAAACTTGGTGAATGCGATTCAATTATCAAAAACTCCCGCTTTGGCGAAATTTATTACTGCATTAGGTATTCGTCATGTCGGTGCGCAGACTGCCACAAGCTTGGCGCGTAAATTTAAGGATCTTGATAAATTAGTCGCTGCAACTGAAGATGATTTGCTGGCGATACCAGACATCGGTGAGGTTGTGGCTGAAGCGATCATGGCGTGGTTTTCAGATGAAGAGAATATAGAGTTACTAAATGAATTACGTGAACTTGGTGTATGGCCTATGGAGGAAAATAATAAGGAGCTACCACTTGAAGGTCAGTCATATATTGTGACTGGTACTTTGAGCTCAATGGGTAGAGAAGAAGCCGAAGATAGACTACGAGAACTAGGCGCAGTAGTGACATCTTCTGTGACTAAAAATACTACAGCTTTGATCGTAGGCGAAAAGCCTGGAAAATCTAAAATTGAAAAAGCTGAAAAACTAGGAATAAAACAGATACATGAAAGTGAATTCTTGGATTTGATTTCTTCTGAATGAATTCCCATTATGATATAATATAGTTATAATGTTTAGTTTTGTTAAACAGCATAAAATTCTTTGTGCAGTTGTCGCTTGTAATCTGATTGTGATTTTGATTGCAGTGTTGGTGATTGTGATGCATCAAACAAAAACTGCAACGATTGATGTGTATGCAGTTCCTAGTAATGCGATCGTAGAATTAAACGGAAAAAGGTTCGAAAATTACACTACTAATGAAGTGACACCTGGAGAGTATCATGTGAAGATATCAGCGGATAATTTACAGGTTAAGGAATACGATATCACAATTGAAAACGGTAGCTTCGTAAGGTTGTGGGATTATCTGGTAGGGGAAAACGAAAGTTTTGATTATTATATTGAGCATGCAGAAGAAGTGCCTGCATTATCAAGGATTACGGACGAAAAGGCGAAGAATTTTGTTGCGTATTACGATAAGATTGCCGCAATTCGTGACCAGTTGCCGTTAGAATACTATGAACGAACTGACCCCGCAAATACTTTTGGAGTTTTTATTGAAGAAAGTGAAAAAGAATGCCATGGCTATATAGTTTGTTTGGTAGTTTACGGTGGCGAAAGACATCGTGATATCGCAATGAAATTGATTAAAGATGCGGGATTTGAGCCAACAAATTATCAAATTGAATTTGAAGGGGGAGAATAAATGTCTAGAAAAATATCATTAGAAATAATTTCGACTACGATCTTATTTTGTTGTGCGATTCTGATTGGAGCGAATCAAGCGTCAGCATTGGGGACTTTGTCGGCTGATGAGGAGGCGATGTTCTCGCAAAATGATATCTTGTTCTATGAACCATGCAGTACACAATCAACTAGTTCGACTTTAGGTGGGGAAATTACGATTTCAGGCGCAACGGCCGAAGAGAAAGTTTGGAGTGGTTTAGCGAGTTTCTTAACTGATGAGCAAGCGGCGGGTATTATGGGTAATATTGCTCAAGAGGATGGGAACTATAATCCTTTACGACGTGAAGTTGGTCAAAGTGGTGGATTGTATAACAGAAGTGTACAAATGGGTTTGGGGTTAGTACAATGGTCGTTTGGTCGAAGAGTGAATTTATTGAATCATGTAAAAGAACGTGATTCTTCTTTGATCGAGCATTTTGAAAATGATAGTCTAGCTCAAATTACTGGTGACGAATTGATCAAAAAGCTTGGCGATGACATAGTTAATAAACTATATCAAGTTGAGATAGAGTTCTTGAAGAGTGAAATTGATAAAGGTTATAAAGACTATTATAAACAAACCAATCCTGAAGATGCTGCAGTGTGGTTTGAGAGAGAGTTTGAACGTGCTGGTGTGCCAAATAATGAGTATCGTAAAAAGAAAGCACGGGAAGCTTTTGATAAATATGCGGGAAAGACTATTTCTGGTAGTTCTGGGAGTGCTGGAGACGGCACTGGGGTGTCTTGTGACGCGAATTTTTCTGGTAGTAACAATATAAATGCTACGGCGGTGGCATTGGCTTGGCCTTATGGTACAGACAAAAAAGTGTTTGAATATACACAGTCAAATGGTTTGCAGAGTAAGGCGGCGTATAATAATATCAGTAAATGGACTGGCGGTAAAGCTACGGATGCATTTAATAAAGCTATAGATGAAGTGTATCCTAATCGCAAGTGGAGCCAGTGTCCGAGGATTGGGGCATCTTGTGATGTGTTTGTAGGTACTTCTGTAAGATATTCTGGTTACGATAAAGAATGGCCACGTGGGTTAGGCGATCAGGTTGAGCATGCCAAGAAGAATCCTGAGCTTTGGGAATACTATCCTAATGCGCATGGAATGGATCCGCAACCAGGCGATGTAGTAAATACTGGTGGACATACTTATATTGTGGTTCAAGACGAGAAGGGAGATTTCTATCGAGCAGAAGCTGGACTTTGTCATAACTTTGGTAGGATTTCAAGAAAGTTTAACGGATTTGAATCTGGTTCGAGAGTCTTTAGGGCTAAAAAAGCAAATAACTCTACAGCTGGCGTTTCGGTAACAAAAGGGGTATCGGCATCCTCGACTAGTGGCACTATTAGTAGTAACAGCACGACCGGAAATCATGACATTGGAGCCAGCGCATTTTACTTTGCTTGGCCTTATGGTGAATTTCAGAATAAAATGAAACCTGAGTCAAAAGATGCCTGGTATAAGATGGCAAAGGAAAATGGCGTAAATGTAAAAGGACATGTTACTGAGGGCGCCTCTTGTGTGGTATTTGTTTGGGGCACTTTGAGATATGCAGGTTTGATTTCGAATTTTGAGATTTCTGAGAGATTGGATAACCAACTAGAAAAAGAGCCGGAATGGCAGAAAGTTGCGGAGGGTAGTATTAAGGAAGAGGATCTGCAGGATGGTGATGTATTGATTAGACGTTGCTATAGGCACGGTAAGGATCATTATCCATGCCACTATGGTATCTATGCTGAAAAGGATGGGCAAGGTTATACAGTTGAAGCATCTAACCCGAGTGGGTGTGGCGATAGTGGCGGCTGTAATTACGCTTATCCTCATGTTTCGAGAAAAGGAGTAGGGAATGGTTGGTCAGAGGCATGGCGCAATTCTAACAATAAACATGGCGGTTCTACGAATTGCGATCTTTGTGCCGGTCAAGAAGAAGGCGACGGTAGTGCGGTTGGCTTGAAAGAAGGTGGTATGACATTGGCTGAAGCCAAAGAATTCATAAAGCAATATCATGATGCGGCGATGGGTAAGTATTACAAAAAGAACATAACAATCAGTTTCCAGGGTGCAACGATTACGGCAGTTGACTGTCCGTTTGGTGTGATGAATAACTGTGTGGCTTTTTCACAGTGGTTTATTAATAAATATACTTCGATTGGTCCATCATGGGATCATACTACGAATGGTGTAGGTTTGGCCAATAAATTAGTGACAGAGAAAGGCCTGAAGGCTGGTACTGCGCCTAGGCCGTATGCTATTTTTAGCAAGGCTGGACCATCGGCAGCTGGACATACTGGTGTGATTTTGGGAGTCGATACGAAGAATAAACAGGTAGTTGTAGGTGAAGCTTCGTGCTCTTCTGGTCAGCGTAGCCTTTATTATGAACCGCAAGCTAAAACATATACATTTAATGAAATAAAAAGTTGGAATTATGCTTATACTGACGATGTGATAAAGATGAGCGAAGGAGGAGGGATATAAGATGTTTAAGAACCTATTAAAGAATTTGACGAAAAGCCAGAGAATTGTACTGGGCGTGATAGCACAAGCGTTGTTCATTATCATTTTGATTCTAATTGTACAATCATTTACTGGCGAGAAAAAACACCTCTCTATTGATAAAAGTGATACATCAGACGTTGATTTGACGGAAAATGTAGAAAAATTTGTAGCTGATAATATTTGGGAGGTAGTAAAGAATTATGTACCTGGAGCAGAGAGTAACGATATTAATGATGCGGTAATTAGGGAGGGTACGTACGAGGAAATAGAGAATGAGGACGGAACTATTGGTGCGGACTTTATTGTCGACATTGATTCTTTGAAGCAAACCTATGTTGTCTCTACGGCTTGGTCAAAGGATAAGAGTGTTGTGTATGAGGTGACGGTTAGCTGTCCTCCACAAAGTGAGATGAAATACTCAGAAACGATTTGCTATTCTGCGTATAATAATACATATTCTTTGGACTTATATCTGCCTTACGCAATCTATCCAGATGGGTTTGATGCGGAAGATGCGGAGCCAACAGCACCTAATTATATGATTACTGGTAGTGAAGAAGATAAAACTTTGGATATTATGGTGTCACAGTGCGATGCGGATAAATACAAAAATGAAGCTATGGATTATTTGAAGACGACACCAATCAAGCTTGATGAATATGAGATTATTTATGAAATAAATAGTGTCGATGTGAGGTGTGAATGAAGCAGGGTTATAGTTTAAAAAATCTTTTCAAAAATTTTTCCACTAGACAGATTATAGGTTTTTCAATCGGCGGGATATTAATAATTGTTTTATCGGGTGTTTTGGTGATGATGCTCGCATCTGGTACAAAGACCGGGGGTGGTAATGAAGAAAGTGATAATAATAGTGTTGTAAGGGAAACATTTGTTAACGATGTGGGCCAAAATGTTACAACTGAAACGCGAATAGATGAAGATGGGAATTCCCATGTAACAAGCTATACGGAGACTGGTAGCGGAAAGATTCTTATCACGGAAACTCAGACCGATGAATATGGGGAGACTGTGATGGTTGAGAAAACCGTTGATAGCAGTGAAAGTGATTCTTTGAGTGGCGGATTAGTCTTGAATGTTGATTATGATGAAAAACACACATATACATTGAATGATTATTTGCCATTGGTGCGCTATGAATATCTCGATGATGGTAGTGGCACAAAAGAATATTATGATATCGTGGAAAATTCGGCAGTTGAAAAAGGGGTAGTGGTTACTGTTAATGGTTGTGATGAAGAAATGAACAAGCGAGACGCCAATAAATATCTGGAGTCTTTACCGATTCAGTTAAAAGAATATGAAATAATATATAGAGTAAGAGCTTGCGATAAATGATTTTTTGATAAGGTTTTTGCAAGAAGTATTAATAACTATTTGTGTGATTATTCGGAGTGTTTTTTGAATACTTAGCTTGGGAAAAATGTATGCTATAATGGTTATGTAATAGGTAATACTGAAGAACTGTCCATGACAAAAGAAAAACATGCAATATTAGCTCCAATAGGACTAGGTCTGATAGTCTTTGCTGGAGCATTTTTATTGTCTAATGATACTCACGCCGCATCCTACAATCTCACTCTCTCTTCTTCCAGTTCTCAATCCATTGATGTATCTAACATGGGAGATAAGACTGCCATTAGTGCAGATAATATCAATGTAGCTACTAACTGTAGATATGGCTATAACCTTACTCTCTCTACTTCAGTAAATAATAATAATCTATATCTAAATGGTAATAGCTCTAATAATACAACTGGTACATACTTCTCTCCAGTAAATGGTACTACCTCGTTAAAGAACTCTCCTAATACATGGGGATACTATTATAATAGCTCTACTCCAACTACAGCTCCTACCTCATCTAATGTCTTCTCTCCAGTACCAACACTTAGTAATCCTGCTACTATTAAGACTCCACTTACCACACCTAGTTCTTCAGACATTAATGATAACTTTAATGTCTACTATGGTGTAGCATCATCAGATGATATGCCTGTAGGCACATATAAACTGATACCAGATACTAATAATTCAAATAATGATGGGACACTTGTCTATAATGCTACTATTGCTGATACATGTATAGCATATACAGTACATTTTAATCCAACAAGTTACTTTGAAGGAAAAGCTATCACTGGTGCTGGCACTATGAATGACCAGACTATCTATGAAGGTATGACTATTTCACTTGCTAACGTAACCTTCTCTAACCCTACTAGAATTGATGGTGTAGATTATTACTTTGCTGGCTGGAATACAGCTCAAGATGGTAGTGGTACACAGTATATCAATACTGAAGATGTGACTGACCTAGCAACAGCAGGAAGTAACATCACTCTTTATGCTATATGGACGGATTGTCCAGCAAAAAAAGTTTGTTATAGCAGTAACGCCACTAGCGGATTAAATGGAACAATGGGCGACGGAAATATAAAGTACAATAGTTATTATATGGATCTGATGGCATCGAACTATTCACGTTTAGGATATGGGTTTGCGGGTTGGAATACAAAAAAAGATGGAACTGGAGTTATGTATGGTCCGAACGAAAAACTCTACTATACAACTTATAAGCAGTATGATACAGGAGGACTTAAATTGTATGCTATATGGATTCCTGCGACTGGAAATATTCAAAACTGGAATGGTTGCCCTGATATGAACATAGGTGATGTCACCGCTCTCACGGATAGCCGTGATAACAATACCTATGCTATAGCTAAGCTTGCAGACGGTAGATGTTGGATGATAGAAAATTTAAGACTAGATCATACGGCCAACACAAACACTTCTGGTGCTTTGGCTCAAGGGTATAGTTCTAGTTTCGCTGGATTAGCTGAATCGGAATCTGCAAATTTCAGTGAAACGAATATTGCAAATAGTCTATATCGTTTAGATACTGATACCACTAGTACGGCAACTATTATCATTGATAGCGCTAGCCATATTGTAGGGACTACCGATTTTTCTAAATACGATTTTCCAAGATATAACAACGATAATACCCAAAATAGAGCATCTAGCCCCACCAGTAACGGTAGTAGAAATATTTACTCCCGTGGCAATTACTACACATGGACGGCAGCTATTGCTGACACTGATCATTATGAGGGCGGGATTCATAATACTACATCCATTTGCCCGAAGGGTTGGCACTTACCTGTTGGGGGTAACACTACGATGAATGAGTTCGGTATGTTATCTAATGCATTGGGCGGTAAACATGATAATAATGGGATAGCACAATCAATGACTGACTATACAACTCCTGCTGGGGCAACTATGTCTGAAGTCTTTCGTAAATACCCAAACAATTTTATCTATTCTGGGTATTTTCTCGATTCGTCATCATCCAATATAGGTGTATATGGGAACTACTGGTCCTCTACTTCATCTGGGGGATATAGGGGGTATGACTTTCATATAAACAATACCGTTGTTTATCCAGCCAATAATGATGATTACAAGTATTATGGAAATACTATACGTTGTATTTCTGATTCTTAGGATAAAGTAGTGTACTGAAAGGAGCGAATGACTAAAACAGTAGATAAACTAACTATAACAACGCTTAGCCTGGTAGGGCTGACTGTACTTATTGGGGCGAGCCTTTTGTCGTCGGAAGTATCGGCTAATGATAGTGCTATAAGCAATGTCTCAGTTAATGTTCCAGCAGCCTGTACTATGACTGGTACTGGTATGAATTCTCATAATGCCACTATTCCCAATGGTACCTATCAAGATAATATAGGTACTACTACCATGAAAGCTGTATGTAATGATAGCAATGGTTTTGCTATCTATGCTATTGGATATACAGACAATGAATATGGAAAGACTGTACTAACTAATAGTACTTTAGGATCTTCTGCTGACATAGCTACAGGAACAGCTACAAGTACAGAAAGTCCTGATGTATCTAACTGGGCTATGAAACTAGCTACAAATTCATCTGCTACTTACCCATTAACTCTAGATAATAGCTTTGGTAATTACCACAGTGTCCCAGCAGAATATACCAAAGTAGCACATAGAGATTCTGGTACTGATACAGGAACTAGTGCAGTAGGAAGTGAGCTAGCAGCTACATATGCTGCTTATATGAGTAAGACTCAACCTGCTGGAACCTACATAGGACAAGTTAAATATACATTAGTTCATCCATCCACCCATGAAGCTCCAGTAGCATGTAATAATAAGGCTACTACTATATCTGAAGCAGTCTGTCTCCAAGACTTCGCTCATGTCAGTGAAGCTAACAGAAACTCCATCATCGCTTCTATGACTCCAGAACAACAATACACATTGAAAGACAGCAGAGATGGTAAGAGTTATACTATCGCTAAGTATCAAGTAGGAAACTCAGGTAATTATGATGTTTGGATGACTAAGAACCTAGACCTAGATCTACAAGCAGGCAATACCTACACTAATGAAGACACTGATATAGGCTACAATACTACAACGAATTCATATGAAACTGCTGCTTGGAGCCCTATCCGTTCTACTTACCAACCTACTTCCACCCATGTTCATGAATGGTGTCAGGGTGGTACTTGGAATTCACAACATGGTTGCGAGTTAAACGATACTCCAGAATCCTATGATCCAGGTGATCTGTATTGGAACGCTACAGAAAGTGACTTTAGTGACTGGAATGCCTACTACAATAGCTGTGACTTTAGTACCCCTACACCAATCTGCGACCAAACTCTTAATCCCATCTCTACCTACGTATCATCTACTAGCTCTACCCCTCAGTACCATCTAGGTAACTATTACAACTGGGCTGCTGCTCTTGCTACTAATGATTCCTCTCAGTTTAATAATTCTGACCTAGTAGAACGATCCATCTGTCCAGCTGGTTGGACTTTGCCTAGGATTGGTGAGGGTGAAGACTCCTTCTATAGTCTCTGGAACCAATATGGGTTAAGCAGCAGACCTGTAAATGGAAATAATAAACTGTGGACGAGTCCACTTTACTTCGCCACGGGTGGGGCCTTTTATGGTGATCTGCGCGACGTCGGGGGCTACGGCGGCTTCTGGTCGTCTGTCCCCGATGGCTCCGACTACGCCAGGAATGCGTACTTCAGCGTGGATGGCGACTCCGGCCCGTCCGGCAACGGCATTCGGTTCGGCGGTTACTCAATTCGCTGTATAGCGCGTCCAGTAGCCGATTCGGTATCCGGCGGAGGTGTTATCCCGGTGTAACCCTACGGATTAGTTCTTCCTCTAGCCTCCAGTTTGTGTCCTTCCCGTCTTTTCTGAACTAATTTGATGAACTAAAGATAAGAGCTATTTACAAATAGTTCTTATATTTTCCCCATTATTAGCTACTCAAATCTTTTCCTTTCTGCGTCACTCGGTATTAGAATAATTAATTATTCTAATATCCTCGTTTCATTGAAAGGGCGAATTTCGTTCGCCTCCCGTCCAAAATGTGTCAGCATAATAAAAATAAGCCCTTTAGGCTTGTTTTTATTATGCTGCCATGGTATCTCAAGCTGGAGTGTCAGAATAATCCGTCCCCATTTTTTATTAGTCATAAAGGATACCCCTGTAGAATGGGACATGGGGGTTCGTATTTGCACGGGGATGGACTACGTTTATCGAAAAAAGATTATCTATCGCTCTTCCTGCGATTACATTCACGGCAGAGCATTTTGCAGTTTTCTGCTGATGTCTTACCACCTTCAATCCATGGAGTAATATGGTCTCCCTCCATCTCTCCAATATCGAAATGTTCGCCACAATTAGGGCAGATGCCTTTCTGCTTTTCATATGCCTCACGTTTCTGATTATCCGTAAAAGCTCGGATATTTAGATGCTTTTCATCACCAGTTAGTAAGTATTCGTATATACCACGCTTGTTGGTTACATCTTCATCCTGCATTAATCGTGTCACATCTTCCTCGAGCTTTGTTGCATTATAGCTTGCATTATGATGTTCATTGTAAAGCCTGCCCCAGTCCAAGCCTTTCATTTCCTTGCGATCTTTAGGAAAGATGGTCTTTACCCAGCTAATTACAGTTTGGAAGTATTGCCAGAGTTCGGAAGCATTGTCATCGTGCTGATGGCTAGCCATATATTCTTGCCCGTTGCCATTTGAAATCCATTTCAAAACAGTCGCAAGATAATCCTGGCGGATTGGAGATCCAGCCATGTATTTTTCTGCTAAACCATAAGCTGGGCAGTTTGTTTTGCTAAAGTGCCTCTTTGCATCCGTAAGCCATGGTCCAGTATAGACTGCATTTAGTAATTCCTGATCGGTTAGCTTTTCTCCTGCGATATTTACAATCTCGAACCAATCTAGCTTCTCTTTATCAGTTCCTTCGCATATGTAGATTAACAGCTCATAATTTTCAATCTTTTCTCGTTCATCATTAGTTAGGTTATGGGCGTATTTACCATCAAAGGAGAAATCTCCATCTAGGTATTGGCAAAAGGAGATAGTTCTTTGCTGGCCGTCTAGGACCTCATAAGTATCGTCACCAGTTTTTGCCCAATACATAACATTGAGCGGAAAGCCATTCTTTATCGTATTGATTACTGCAGCTCGCTTCTTTTCGTCATAAACGAATTCGCGTTGGTACTGAGGTCGGATATCTAGTTTGCCACCAAACCCAACTACACCTTCCTCGGCACTATCCTTATAGCCTTCAAAGACTTCTTTGACTTTGAAATTCTTCGGCTCAATTTTCATTTTTCCTCCTTTTGATTAATATACGAGCGTATGGTGCGATAAGGTACGGAACATCGTCAGCAGAATAGTATATTTGATTAATTGGTTGTTCGCTTGGTCTGATAGCTAGTACACAATTGATAGCCCCTCCATTGATGGTGCTGCCATCCTTTAGGTGTTTCATAGGATTAACATAATCTTTATTTGGAGTAAAATTATCTCGAGAGTTTCCTAATGCTATTATTTCGAATTGGTCTGGATTGTACTTGTTAAGGAATGTTATAGGAACGCCCATTACTCCTTCATAATCCTGTGGTATATCGTTTACGTTATTAATATTAATAGCGTTATAATTATCGTAGGCGGGATAATCTTTTTCATTGTATTTCTTATATAGAACTAATTCGTCGTGTCTTCTATCAATATCCATATTTGTAAACCAACAAATAGCCGGCACCTTTACATAGCCCTCATCAGGGTCTCTGCCTTTAGATATTACAAATTTGCGATTCGCTTCTAATAGATTCGGATATGGTGTTCTGTAGACCATTGATTTATTAAAACCGTATCCAGCCCAAACTTTGTTATCCTTGATTAGTGGAAAAAACTCCTTATAAGTAATGGCGTTCATGTTTCCCAGGATGACAAACTGCTTATTGTACTTCATTAGCTGTGCTACATATTCACGAAACAATGAAAAAGGCGGATTAGTTACTACTATGTCCGCCTCTTCTAGGAAACCTATAGATTCTTCACTTCTGAAATCGCCGTCGCCATCTAGTATTGTTAGTGTATTCTCGTTATTCCTAAGCAGATATTCAATGTCTGCCAAATCCTCTGCGCCATCATCGTTATAGTCTTTTACTTCAGTTATTTCTATCATGTAGGGCATTTTCTCATTTTGCTTTAATAAGGGTAAATCTTTGAGTTCAGTATGAGCAATAGGAGAACCAGCATAGCATGTACAAATAAGCTTCTTCAGCCCGAGATGATTAAAGTTCATTGCAAAGTATTTGAAAAAGTTGCTTTCAAAAGGATCATCACAATTACAGAAAACTGTTTTATCTTTAAAGTGTGTTTTATAGTGTCGTAGCTCTTCTTCTATATCAGAGAGTTGAGTATAAAATTCATCTTTCTTGTTTCTTTGTGCTTCCGAGAAGTCGGCTCTCGGCATGGCGCCTCCTAACTCTTAGACGCCACTATAAGAATAGACACCTTTCGGTGCCTTTGTATCATATTCAAAAATCGAGACACCGCGCGGGTGTCTAAACCGTTTTTCGCACTTAGAACACTGCTTGCGCAATATTCGAGATGTATAGCACGGTGCCTCGAGATTTCCTCGAATGCTGCGCTACACATTAAGTGCGAACTGTAGCTTCTAAGTGCGATATATATTAAATTGGTTTAGACTCTTTAATTATATCACGTTTTTCATAAGTCACTTTGACAATGGAAATCGCCACATAATGTGTGATATAAAAGAAGTAATAGGTGAAACGGAAAAGACCTAGAACTTCTAGGCTTCTTTTTCTAGCAGACGGAGGCTACTATGCCAAGAGAACCTCGCTTCCATGGTACAGTTTCAGAACAAAGCCATTATACAATGAGCCAGATTCGGGGCAAGGATACCAAGCCTGAGATAGTCTTAAGAAAGGCTTTGTGGAACGAAGGTATCCGTTACCGGAAGAACTATAAAGCCATCCCTGGACGCCCAGACATAGCTATCACAAAGTATAAGATAGCTATTTTTGTAGACTCTGAATTTTTCCATGGCAAGGATTGGGATGAGAAGAAAGCTTCAATCGCCAAAGGATCAAACGGTGATTACTGGACCGCAAAGATAGAAAGAAACATAGAACGAGATAAGGAGAAGACTAAGGCTCTGGAGGAATTGGGATACTTAGTGATCCGCTTTTGGAGCAGGGATGTCACCAAAAATACAGAGGATTGTATCAGGACCATCCTTGAAGCCATCTCAGAGTGTCAGGGTTAGAACATCATAAGGGGGACGCATATGGCAGTCAGCCGTACTAATCAGCTTCTTTTAGAACCAAGCAGAAAGAATCTATATGACGAGACTAATCTAGCCTCTATTTTAGATTACGCTGTAAGGCTAGAAGGTACGACCTTTGAAGAAATCCTCGTAGAGAACGGCCTGAATGATGAAGAGATAGGGTATCTGAGAGAGAAGTCAATGCGCAACAAAGGCTTGCTCGGTACACTTATAGAACAGGCTTATTTTGGTTTCCCATCAAACAGCAGACAAGAAGCAGATTTTGCTGAAGTAGGGGTGGAGCTAAAGAGTACTCCATATGAAGGCACGGGAGATGATATCCGTCCAGGAGAAACGCTATCTCTTACTCAGCTCAACTATCGTCAGCCACAGGAACCAGACTTCTATCGTTCCCATGCCTGGGAAAAGCTTCAGAAGATTTTGGTAGTCTATTATCGTCGCCAGAAGCAGGAGGCTGAGAGGATAAGATCCAAGCTGTTCTATAGTATTGGCTATGTCTTCATGCTGAGGCCGGATGAGAGAGATAGGGCTATTATCGAGGCGGACTATAGAATGCTGGTCGGCTATATGATGCGAGGGGAAGCCCAACTATTATCCAGAACCCACGGTGAGTATCTGGGCGTAGCACCTAAGAGTGGCAGACGAGAATTTGTAGAGCAATACTATGGTGACCATATCCCAGCTTTAAAACGAGGCTATGTTTTAAAGATCCCGTACCTTACTCATGTATTAAAGCGAGCTGCAGGTATCATTGAGGACCCGGGCGAGACCATTATCACGGATCTTACTGTTCTAGAAGAGATGAGCTTTGCTGAGCTCTTAGAAGAACGAGTCCGTCCGTATATAGGGATGGAAGTTAACTATATCTGGGAGCTTACTAAGAAACCAGATGAAGGACGCTTGTCTACTGGCAAGAACAAAGAAGCTGTCTTAACTTGCCGGATGCTGGGAGTACAGAATAATCGTGTAGCTGAGTTTACTAGAGCTGGTATCATTCCTAAGATCATCACTTTCAGAAGAGATAAGAATAAGAACCAGCAGTTTAGGTTGGAAGACATCAACTTCATGGATCTTTATAATGAAGAGCCAGATTTCCCAGGTGAAGAATTTGATGATAATGAGCGTCATGGCTGGGAGGCTTCAAAGCTGTTTAGTATTCTGGCAGACCGCCAGTATCTTCTGATGGTCTTCTGGGAGACAGAAGATGGGATTATCTTTAAAGGCTGTCAGCTGTGGGGTATCTCGGATGAGCATTTAGAGGTAGTACATAGAGCTTGGACAGAGACAAAAAGGATACTGGGTGAGGGAGTACAGCTTACGCCCGTCACAGACAGAAACGGCAAAGTATCTATAAAGAATAATCTTCCAGGCATGGCAGATAATGGAGTATTTCATATCAGGCCTCATGCGACACTCTCATATCATGTGATAAATGGAGTTGGGTATGGAGAAGGTAGTATCAGGGATACAGACCGTCTGCCAAATGGTGACCGTATTACCAGACAGGCTTATTGGTTGAATCGGAGATTCATTGAGTCTGAGCTACGGCCAGAGCTCGTGATGGAATACTAAAAAAGACAGTTAAAATACACACTTCATAGTAGATCTTTGAGGTCAAATATGATAATATGAAGTGTCTGAAATTTTCTTTATAATAGGTCATTTGATCCGCTAGTCTACAGCGGTGCTCAGTCTTAAGACAGACCTAAACTACGAGTGGTTGGGTATTTGCCCAGGAGGACTTTAACAACATGGAAAAGAAGATGGTTGAGTTATTCGCCGGAGTAGGCGGATTTCGTGTTGGCTTGGATCGCTTAGATTCTGGCTGGGAGACAGTATGGTTCTCCCAGTGGGAGCCAGGTAAGACTAAACAGTGGGCTTATGATTGTTATGTGGCTCACTTTGGTGGAAGTGAAGACTTAGATGGTAACACCAAGCGTACAGGTGAGGACATCGCCTTAATGCCAAAAGACCGTATTCCGGACCATACTCTTCTTGTGGGTGGATTCCCATGCCAGGACTATTCAGTCGCTCATACCCTAGCTACATCTAAAGGTATAGAAGGTAAAAAGGGCGTTTTATGGTGGCAGATTAGAGATGTGATGATCGCCAAGCGTCCAGCTTTCTGCATTTTTGAGAATGTAGACCGTCTGTTAAAATCTCCAGCTAAACAGAGAGGAAGAGACTTTGGTATCATCTTAGCATGTCTCGCTGAGCTTGGCTATTCTGCTGAATGGCGAGTAGTTAATGCGGCTCTGTACGGAGCAGCTCAGAGACGCCGTAGGATATTCATCTTTGCTTACAGGAATGACACTAAGTATGCAGAGGGTGTAAGGGCAAAGGAGATAAGCCCTGAAGACCTCATCTTAAAGGATGGCTTCTTGGCAGAAGCATTCCCAGTAGCTTCCATGGATAAGGTGAGAGAAACGACTCTGCCAGAAGATATCGTAGAAGTATCTGATAACTTTGCTTTTTCGTTTGGCAATGCTGGCTACATGACAGAAAGCCATGTCACTACAGCGGATATCGCAGAAGCGGTTGAAGAGCCAATTCTCTTAGGGCAGATCGTAGAGAAGAATGCAGATGAGAAATACTACATCTCCATGGATAAGATGCCAAAGTGGATCTATCTGAAGGGCGCAAAGAGAATAGACCGTACTTCAGCCAATGGACATAGTTATGTATTCTCAGAAGGTCCAGTAGCTTTCCCTGATCCATTAGATCGTCCAGGCAGGACTATGCTGACCAGTGAATCCACACTAAATCGTAGCACTCATATCGTAGCGGACCCTGGTACAGGGAGACTAAGGACATTGACTCCAGTAGAAGCAGAACGCTTACAAGGATTTGATGATAACTGGACTAATACTGGTATGCCGGATAGAATGAGGTTCTTCTGCATGGGTAATGCCTTAGTAGTCCCAATGATCACTAGGATGGGTAAGGTACTGGATAAGATCATTGAACAGGAGCCAACCCAGTATTAATACATAAGACTGATATGAACTCAGAGTGGTGCGAAAAGCACCACTTTTTATGTACCAGAAAAAGCACACACGATATCCAACAAAAAATGACCTAAATCCTACAAAAATCCCACTCGCCAAAAAACGCTTATTGAAACCCTACAATCCTTGTGCTATCACGGAATTACCCCGGGGACAAAATGAAAGGAGCAAGAGAAATGATAATGACAAGGACTAACAAAGGTTATAGTGTGATGGCTACAGAAGAGGAAGGGAGAGAGTTAGTGATGGAGATGCTGAGAGCCTCATGCCAGGTGATTCAGGATCTTAGCTTTGAATATGACATTACTTCTGAAGAAGTAATACAGTATATCATAGGCGATATAACGAATACTATGAATAAGGTGGAGGCAACTATAAATTAACAATGCAACAGAGGTGGAACTATGAGATAATCTAGGCAGAAGAAATCTATCTGTCTGGAGGAAACAAAATGGCTAGGGATCTGACTGCTAACGAGAAAGAGGCTGTGGAACTTTTAAAGAGTTTAAGATCTAGTGAAGATGCTGCTAATTATAAAAAGGTTTGGAATCAAATCGTGAAGTGCCTTGGTAGTGACCAGACTGTCTCTGATACAGATATAATCATAGGTATGCTGATTACACTTGTAACCAGGAGATTCGGCTTTGATTATCATCGTGACATCACGCTTATAGCTCTTGGTCTGATGGCTGATTATGATACGTTGAAAATCACTAGACGTAGACAAAAGTATATTAAAGAACAGGGTCACAGGTTTATTGTATTCCAAGATGAAGAGAGCAAAAAAACAGATAAGCTAACAGCAGACGCCATCAGAAAGAGAGAGGACAACTACTTCAGAGATGTCATAATTGAACTTTCTGACGGGATTAAAGAAAAAGGTGAATCTTATCTAGATGAACTGTTTGAAACTGGGGAAAAGACCTATGTAGTTTATTTTTCTAGTTATATGAACGCTTGGGTGTCTAACCTACCTAGGATTGGCGATACTAATGCTGAAAAGTTTACTAGTATTTGGAAATTCAAACATGATATAACGACTACAGAAGAGCGAGTCATAGATGAACTTCATCAACGTATCTTAGATGGTGAAAAGGTCATTAATACTGGCTCTCTTCTAGGCACTAGTACGTCCTACGTAGGATCGCTATATTATCAAAAGTATAAAGCTTCATATGGTGCGATGTTGGGAGTAAATGTAAGCATGTTCAGCGGAAAAAGGCATATTAAACTTCAAATTTGCAAGATGATAGATGATGAAGAGTTAAGTATTATGATACCAGCGGATTGGGAAGAGCTAAAACTACTAGCAGATACTATAAAAAATCCATTGTTCAACTACACCTATGAGAGTGATGGAACACCGGATGATAAACAGATCCTTCTGTATTTAGAGCAAAAAGGAGTAGTATTCGCCCCAAGTTGGAAATACTAGTAAGCATTTGAAAACACTAGCCCATATTATCCACTGACTAATTCCTGAGTTACGCAGACATATCTGCGTAACTCATTTTTGATGCATATACATCTGCTTTTATTTCTCATAATTATATTAACGGACTTATTGCAAATGCAGTAAGGCTATAAAGCTATTAATTAAACAGGAAGAAAAAAGATGGGTGGTGCGCTCAATAATAAAAAGATAGATAAACGAGTCCTAAAAAAGGATATGGATATCTGGAGGGCTATAGTTTCTCTCTCAGAAGATACTGTAGATGAGTTTGCATTTACTGCTGAAGATGTATCTAGATGGCTAGGCAAAGAAAACTCAGGTACGACCATCACAAGAAACAGGGGTGGTTTAAAACATATGATTTGCCACAAAAGGGAGGAATTCCTTGAAGATATAAAGCAACTAGTAAATGAAGAGGCTACGAATACTGGCGAGATCAGCCTATCGTTTTGTAGGAAGCTAGGATTCCTGATATCCGTCTATAATGTGCTGTTTGTTATAGATATCGTCCAGCATAGCTATCGCAACACAGAGCTGCTCCTTGAGCCAGTCAGAGTCCTTATAAACGAAAAGGTATATTTGCTGTTTGGTCCTAGCTTTTATTTATTACTTGTGCGTTGGTATCACGAGGATGGTTTCACCCGTGAATCAGTCTTAGAGAAATATGAGAACCGCATCCGGGCTCTTTTTTTAAGGTATCAAGTAGTTAGGCCAGATATGTCTGTGGCAAGTAGAGGGTAAAAGATGGCTAGAAGTATAGAAAAAGATATCATACCAAGAGTCGTAGGCGGCAAAGTACTAAGTTTGCAAGATGATTGGGAGAAGAAATTTGAAAAAGGTTTAGAAGAGATGGTAAGGAGCTTCATCTCTTTCCCTAGGCGGTATCCTCAGGATTATCGTGATAGGCAGTTTGCCAGGCATCTTCTTTGGCATGTTTTGGATGAGAGAGGCAACTTTGCAATGCTATTTTTGAAGGGCACAGATCCACAAGACCTTAGTTATTTCTGGATCCGTCTTATGCCCTACATAGATGGACGCTTCCCGGAAAAAGTCCCGAAGACTGATATTAAGCTGGTCAGTCTTAGCAACAAACTCTATGAGCTCTTTAATAGAATCATCATGGTTGACGATAGTACTTTTGAAGACCAGATGGACAGAGTGGTGGTAGTGATAAATGAGATTCGAGCTATGTAGCTCGTTTTTTAAATAACGAGGATTCCAATCTAGGATGCTTAATTCCGTTATTCGGCAGAGTATTCCAGATTTCTCCACTACATTCCCGGAACTTCCAGCTCCAAAATATTGCCTTAAAAATACTGGGTGATAGGCTAGAACCAGAATAGTTAACACTCTGTTAATTAAGGAGGTGACGCTAAAAATGTATCCAGACACGTTATACCTTAGTGGTAATGTCAGAGCCACTGAAGAAAGAGTCCCTTTGGCACTTCAGCACCTGGAATATACAATCATGACGGAACAGAACCGTGCAGTCCTGACACAATATGCGATGAACAGTACTGCGATCCTGATGGAAAGAGCTGTCGAGATCATGAACGATAATCCGGAATCTGCTGGAGCTTTGAAGGAGATCATGGAAGCTTATCTGGACGCTACTGGAGATAGTATCAGAAACTTTGGTAGCCCAAAGACCAGAAGATTTAGGTAAGAAGGAGGTAAAGAAATGAACCCTATACTTGCAATTCTGTCGCTGATTATCGGAGGCATAGCGGGCTTCATCCTGGCACACTATATCCTCATGCCCTTATACAGGTATATAGTCAGATCATCAGACAAAAGAAAAATCAAGACGAAAATGCTCATGGAAAAATACTATAACGACATTTATGAAGAAGCACTCACAGAAGACATAGACAAAGCAACTAAGAGAGCACATCGTAAAATGTCTAAACTTAAGACTGGATAATAAAGATCCGGCCAAATCGCATAACAGGGGTAGGGCGCTGACAATTTTTGAGTTATGCAGACATATCTGCAGAACTCACGCACTCGGCCCTCGCAAAAAGCTAAAGTATGATTTAATACGGTCAAGGCAGCTGGACAAGCCACAAGCAATATGTCATAGCAGTTGCAAGAAGCTAAATAAAGTTGCCAATCACGAACTTTAACAATTTGGATCAACAAAAGCCCATTCTTTACAGCATCTTTTCTTTTCTAAACCATCCGCATCTAACTAATCCCTCCTAACAAAAGTAATCATTCTTGTCCTGGGGGTGCTTCGGCACTCCTGGGGCAGGATGAAGAAAGGACCGCTTCATATGAACATTAAAAACAGTAATATCCAGATCCCTAATCCCGACATCCATTCTTATCCTAACGAGATGCCAGTAAAGTTTAATGCCATTCTCCTGGATCCACCTTGGGATATCCAGCAGAAAGGACACCTGGGCGCTTCTAACCATTATGACCTCATGAGCATGGACGATATCAAAGCCCTGCCAGTGAACGAACTGCTTACTGACAATGCTCACGTCTGGCTTTGGATGACTAATGCAGTACTGCCTTATCTTCCGGAGCTGATGGAAGCATGGGGGCTCCAGTATCGCTCTATATATACATGGTGCAAGCCAAGACTTGGACTCGGTAACTATCTCAGAAACTGTACAGAACAACTCGTACTAGCGACTAAAGGTAAGGCACCGATCCAGTTTAAGGCTCAGATGAACTGGGGCTTCATGCCAGTGCAGGATCATTCTCATAAGCCAGAAGAGGTCTACGAGACCATTGAACGCTGCTCACCAGGACCATACCTGGAGATGTTCGCAAGACAGCGTCATCCTGGTTGGTATGTGTGGGGCAGGGAGGTTGAGTCAGATATCGTGATAGAAGACCAGCCTGTACCTAGCTACACAGAAAACGCCAAAGAATGGCTGAAGAAAGTGAGGCAAAATGAATGAGACGAGGAGACTATCCAAGGTTCTCTCCCTTCTCTGCGCTTCTAGAATGGCTAGTGACATTAGTCGTAGTTGTCTGGTTAGTCCGGTTAGCCCTGTGCTACCTAGGAGCTCATCTAGGCATTGTGATCGGAGTCGGGCTTCTCACCATTGGCGGCATCATAGGCTACCGCATCTACGACTACAAGAAGCATACCTTACTGTAGGAGGTGTGCTATGAAGAGTGTAACCATGAGATGGAAGAGGCCATTCAGTATTGAACAAGTGGAGGATGTACTGACTACCTTGGCTGAGATTAGGCCACGAGGAATGATCGCATTTGAGATCATCGGACGAGGCGGTAAGGAGACCCAGTACGTCATCAGTGCAGAGGATAGATTTATACCTAGACTAGAGCAAGCGTTCAAAGCCCACGGCGAGGTAAGGTTTAAGCATTTAGATAACATTACTAAAGGCGAATATATGAGGATCAAACCATACCTCACTACTGCGAGGATGCTGAAGATCACCAGGACTAAGTTAGCGCTTAACACTGAGATCTCAGCAGGAATGCTTAGAGCTGGACTAGCGGCACTTGGGAATTTGCAGAAAGGCGAGACAGCAGTGATCCAGATCATTATCGGAGCTGCTTATCCGCCTACCTTTGCACCAACTGACCAATATGATGTAGATGCTTCATGGCTAGATGTAGTGCTAGGCAATGTGAAGAAGGCCTCAAGCGAACAAGTCAAAGCTATGCGTGAGAAGACCTCACAATACTCCTTTGACTGTGCTATCAGGATTGGTGCTACTGGTAAAAGAGAGATTACCATTCTTAACTCCCTCGCCGGGGTATTTAGGACGATGTCCTCAGCCGGAGCTAGAGTCTTAAGCAAGGAGATAGATCCGGAAGATATCACCTACAATAAGATCCCCTGGAAGATGCCACTGAGACTTTCCGTCACAGAATTAGCTATGTGTATGCTGCTTCCTACGGGAGATGAAGATTACCAGGGGGTGGCTGGTATCCATCCGTTGGAGCTCACTGTACCAGACTGGTACCATGAACCAACATATCCTAACCTAATAAGGAGCTTTGCTACGGCACCAGATCCAGCAGGCGGAGATGATATCAATCTCTCCATCTCGCCTAAAGATGCCTTGGAGCACACCGTAATCATGGGACCAACTGGTTCTGGTAAGAGTACGGTAATGCTGAATCTAATCATGGCAGATATCAATGCTGGAAGAAGCGTGATCGTGATAGATCCTAAAGCGGATCTTATAAATGACATACTAGCTAGAATGCCAGAGCATCGTTTAGACGACCTGGTGGTGATAGATCCAGCAGATGACAATGCAGTAGGGTGGAACCCACTTGAGGTTGGCAGTAAGAAGCATCCAGAACTCGTAGCTGATGCGATACTAGCAGTCTTCAGAGACATCTTTTCAGAGAATTGGGGTATCCGTGCGCAGGAGAATCTCTCGGCAGCACTGCTTACCTTGGTTAACAAGAAAGATGCCACACTGATGTGGCTGCCGGCTCTTCTCACAGACGAAGAGTTCAGAAGCCGTGTCATTAGTGGTCCACTAGATAAGATCGCTCTGGGACCATTCTGGGAACAATATAACCGGATGAAGGAGAGTGAGAGACGCACCATGATAGAGTCTTCGCTTAACAAAGTGAGACAGATCATGTTCCGTCCAGGCCTCAGGAATATCTTGGGACAAGCTCATCCTAAGTTCAAACTAAGTGAGCTTTTCACGAAGAGAAAGGTAGTACTAGTACCACTGAACAAAGGTCTCATCGGAGCAGATAGTGCAAGACTACTAGGAAGCTTACTGGTAGGAATGACCTGGATAGAAGTGTTATCCAGAGCCAGTATCCCACAGGAAAAACGTCATATAGTATCTATGTATATAGACGAGCTTCAAGATTATGTGAGTCTCCCAGGAAGCTTTGCTGACTCTTTGGCTCAGGCTAGAGGACTGGGACTTGCGATCACAGTTGCTCACCAATATCGCTCACAGCTTAGTCCGGATCTTAGAGACGGAGTAGATGCTAACTGCAGGAACAAGATCATCTTTGGTCTGATGGGGAGTGATGCTAGCAACATAACACGCCTCACTAAGGAGTTAGAACCTGTAGATTTCATGAGTCTGCCCAGGTATCACGTTTATACCAACTTTATGGTGAACGGTAAAAGCACAGATTGGATATCTGCTACCACTCGGAAAGCTGGAGAGCCAATCCGCATCCCAGCTGAGGCAAAAGCCATCAGCCAGACAAAATATGGCAAACCTAGTGAAGAAGTTGAGCAGGAGATAATCGGAGCATTATTCCCAAAGCCAGATAAGAGTATCGAGGAAGCGAGTAATGCCGTAGATCACATCCTTAGCCCAGATCTAGAAACTAACAAGAACGAAGAACCACCAGTTGCAATCGGGAGGAAGAAACTATGAGTACAGTAGATGTAACCTATGAGATCCAGAGTTTTGGACAGACGAATGGCAAGACGTATCATGTATCGTTTAACTGTGAAGAAAACGCAGAAAAGGGCGCTCTTTCCCCTGAGTCCGTCTCAAAGTTGGATAAGACTTTATTACTGTTTAAGGCAGTAATAACTCAAGCCATCCAGGAGGAGGCCAGCCATGGCATTGACACTTAGGCAACTGCAGATCATAGAGTACCAGCTGACAGACCGGGACAGGGAGATCCTGAAGCTTCTTCGTGATACTAAGAGTATGTTCACCTACCAAATCCGGAGAGTATGTTTTTCAGACAGTGTAAATGAAAAGGCTGCAGCTAGAGCAGCTAACCGGAACTTGAGGAAGCTGAAAGATTTAGGCTTGATCGATGCCCTGGTAGATAGGAGGATCGGAGGCGTTAGAGCAGGTTCGTCATCTTACATCTGGTACCTCACAGAACAAGGCAACAAGCTCTTAGATATGGACAAAGAGTCTAGCGACGAAAAGAAGCCTAAGCGTAACAGGTTTTATGAACCAGCAGATAGTACCCTGGGGCATAGAATGGCAATCGTAGAATGCTTCGTTCAGCTAGTGGAGATCACCAGAAAGCGGAAAAGCTTCAAACTAAAAGAAGTGTTTTTCGAACCGAGCAACTGGCAATACTTCACCTACAAAGATAAGCCTGAGATCTTAAAACCAGATCTCACAATATCCCTTTCTCACCACGGCTACGAGTACCGCTTCTTTATTGAAATGGATCTCGGCACCGAATCTATAGACACTGTGATCAGCAAATGCATCCGCTATCACAAGTATATGAAGTCCGGAGTAGAGCAGGATAAGCATGGTGTCTTCCCATACGTTCTCTGGATCGTAAAAGACGAGAAACGTCAGAACAAACTAGAGACAGCCATTAAAACCCACCTTAAAAAGCATCCTAACATCTTCATCGTTATACCAGCGGTGGAGCTAGAATCTATCATTACCGCTCGCGATATTCCTGAAGATAAACTTTGTTGATCCTAATCTAACTAGATACGAAGAGCACCAAATGGGTGCCTTCGTCCGAGCAGTTATTCATCTATAAGTCAATAACACTCATACTTTTGTAGCCCTCCTTTTTCTACAGCAATAACAATCACCTCTTAACAATAACTGCTCGGATGAAGGTATCCTAACCAGGTATCTCGTACATTAAAGGAACGCCCTTCGGTTAAGGGTGAAAGCAGGGACTCCCCCGGTATTTGATCCCTGCGTTCCATTCGATTGTTTGGCCAGGGGCGAGCGTACAATCCGCTGCCCTTGGCACAAAGGCACTTTGACAATTTAAGAAGCATTTTCATTATGCAAATCGCAAGTTTGATAGCACATTACAAGCCATTAACTTTTATCTAGAAAGGAGATTCATGGACGACGATATAGAGTTTACATGCTTTGCGCTACTTGAAGACGGAGAGACTAAAGCGATCTTTCCCACGCTAAAGGAAACGATGGACGAGATAACAATCCGTCTAAAGAAAGACACCAAAACACAGTTTGGCTATGAACGCATAGACAGTGGAAAGGAATTCTTAAAGCGGATCCGGAAGTTCGATGGGTGTGAAGAAGCGTGGTACCGTCACATACTAGCCATAGCATTCATCAAAACGTTCGAGCTAGATGGATAGCTTTTGAAGACAAAAATACAAAGCGCAGTAAGTGATAAAACAGCGGTTTGCATAACCAAGTTGCTTCTAGCAACACGCACCTTTACAACAAAATAAGCATTTTCATTATGCAAATCATTGGATCTGGTCTTGGCTCATCATTGTTTATCAACTGTAAGCACTAAGGAGTAAACTCATGGATAAAGACCGTTATATGTTTTATGCATTTAATGTTAACGGACGTACTCACTGCATTTTCAATAGCTCAGAAGAAGCCTTAGCGGAACTATCTACATGGCTTAAAGAAGATGATTCTGATGCATACGGGATAGAGCCAATCGAAGGTATCTGGCGTATGTTGGAAAGATACGGCAACTTTGAAGACCGTTACGACGACAGCTGGATGAAAGAAGTTTTACGAGTAACTTGTAATATGATCTTTAACGAATCCGGCAATGGAGAAAAGAAAAAGTCTGAGAAGCCTCCCAAAGAAACAAACAGCAAAAAATAAACCTACCTTGAGACAAACCCGAAATCATATGGTTTGCATAACCAAATTGCTTCCAAGCACCTTTACAACAAGTTTATCCCTGCACCTATAAGCAAGAAGGATCAGAGAAAGAGCCGTTCTTATTAATAGTTCTAATAAAATGGAAAGGAAACTTTACATATGGGAAAGACTAAATCACAAGCTATAAAGACTAAAAAGAAACCAAACATTACCTATGGTTATTCAAACTACATAAAGGGTGGAGGTATCTATATTACAGCCTTTATAGACAATGAACCATATGCTGATCTTACGATCAATCTTCTAAGTCACGGGATCACACCACCACCTGGCTATGTAATGGTACCTACCTACAAGCTTGATACAGTCATCTTCTCCTCCTTCGTAGATGATCTAGTAGAGCGAGTAGTGACCAGATTTGGCTATGGACCGTTCGATGCTTATGCAGACATGGTGGAGCTTAAGTCAGACTGGAGAGATAAAGCATTTCCTTTAGAGGAATATTACATAACTAAAAACGAAGAATAGGCCTTCATATGAACGCTTCTTGCTTATAGGAGCAGAGATAAACATTCCTTTTCCTACATGGGGAGAGCCTGGTAATACCGGAATCTTCCCACTCATCTAACAGTGACATTCGTCACGACTAGTACCTTAACAATCCAACTTACAACTTATCCCAACGTTCAGGAAGGAGGCTTATTTATGAACGAAAAAGCGAAGGTAGGGAGAGACGTAAAGCAAAGAGAAGCTGCAAAGCGGTTAGCGAAGCTGGAAGTGAAAGAGGAAGCGATCCAGAACTTTCTGGAGAATGACCTTATACCAATTTCCTTTCATGGCGTAGACACACTCTATGGCTTAAACAAAGGATCCATGGATAGGATCAAGACATTTGAGGACAAATACAATGGCTTGGTCTACTACGTGATCTTCACACCGACTGGTGTAGGAAACATGGAATCATATCTGTTTGTCAGCGACTATGAAGAGGAGTGGGAGATGGACTGGAATGATCTGGATGATAGCTATGCTATGACCTGGACCGAGAACCTGGACCATCCGGAATGGAGTGAATTTGGAAGCATCTCTTTTTCTAAGACGAGAAGCGGTGCCTTAAGGAGAACAGGCTAGAAAGCCTAGCTCAATTAATAATGCATTGCTAAAGACGAAGGAGGAAGAAAGATGAACTACACCAAATTTATGAGTTTTGCTAAATCCCACATTAAGGATTATCTGCCGGAAGAGTACAAGGATGCAGAGGTATCTCTGATGCCAGTAAAGAAATTGGATGAAGAGTATATCGGCCTTACGGTGAAGAAGGAGGGGCAGATCTCTGCTCCCATCGTAAACATCAAGATGTTCTTTAGAAGATTCCAGGAGAATGAGACTATAGAATCTCTCATGGAAGAGATGGCGAGGCTTCTTCAGACTGAACCACCGATGGTACTTGATCCAGAGCTCCTTGGCCATTATGACCAGATAAAACCACTGCTGTTTATCAGAGTATCTTCGGCTGAAAAAGGTGAAGCTATCATACTGGATAGCCCTCACCAGGTGATAGGAGACCTTCTTATCACTTATCACATCTATATCTCAGCTGGAGCTAACGATAATGGCTGGTTCTCAACACGTGTCACTAACGAGATGCTGGACACACTTAAAGTCTCAGCAGAGACCTTGGCACTGGATGCCTATATCAATACTCCAAAGCTCTTTACACCGAAATTGGAGTCGCTATTAGAAGCCGTCACAGGAGAACCAGAAGAAGATCCGAAGATGATGGTAGTAAGTAACGGAGACATAGCTTATGGAGCCAATGCTCTGTTTATCCCAGGCATGATGGAAGATATCTCCAAGAGATTTGGAGGCAACTTCTTTGCCATCCCATCATCTATCCACGAATTTATCGTGGTAGTAGATGACGGGAGAGTAACAGGCACAGAGCTAAAAGAGATGCTCAAGACAGCCAATCAGACTGTGGTGGAGCCAGAAGATATCCTGTCTTATCAGCTTTATCACTATGACTCTACTACTAAAGAATTAAACGTTGCAGCTTAAAACAAATGAAAGGAGAAAAACAATGTCCGATAAAGTAAAGATTGACCAGGTAGCTCTGGAACAGCTTCTTGAGATAAGAGACTCAGGAGCAACTAATATGTTTGATTTCAACACCGTTCAGCGTCTGGCTTACGAGCAGGACTTCTATGAGCTCGTGAACTGGATGGAAGAGCACAAGAACGAATATGGCAGGCTCATCATGTATGGTGCTGAAGGTGATGATTAGGAAGGAGGCAACTCATGTCTAACGGAGTAACAGTTGAGATTGTCAGAAGAATCGGCGTTATCAGAGAACTAGATAACGGTTGGTCTAGAGAGCTTAACATTGTAAGTTGGAACGGTGCAGAGCCAAAGTACGATATTCGTGAATGGTCACCGGACCATGAACGAATGAGTCGTGGCATCACAATGACTGATGTGGAGATGAGTTCACTGATGACTCTCTATATCACCCAGAAAGTAGTAGATGAGGAAGAAGCCTATAACAAGGAGAATGAGCATGAGTAATTACAGACTAAAGAACATCATGCAGATAAAAGTCCGGGAAAGACAATACCCACCCGGCACCAGAGTAGAGTTGATCTATATGGATGATCCCTACAGCAGGCTCCAGCCAGGAGACCAAGGTACTGTTACAGCAGTAGACTGTATGGGAGACCTGGAGATTGACTGGGACTCTGGTTCTACCCTCAAACTTATCTACGGGGTAGATAGGTTCAAGGTGATAAACAATACCTAATACCGAATGGGGGCGTCGGCATGATGCCCCCTTAACCATATATGCCGGGAGTTACCCGGTACCATAAATCCTCGCACGACCTAAGACCAAACTTAATCAGAGATAATACCTATGACAGAAGAAGAAAAAGATCAGATTAGAAAATTAAGGACAGAAGGCTATTCGTATCAGCAGATAGCTGATGTTTTCGGGAAGAGTAGAAGTGCGATAAGTAATTATTGCCATCGTCACGGAATCAAA
This sequence comes from uncultured Candidatus Saccharibacteria bacterium, assembly GCA_947165975.1. GTDB lineage: Bacteria > Patescibacteriota > Saccharimonadia > Saccharimonadales > Saccharimonadaceae > Nanosyncoccus. The sequence continues at coordinate 32,034 of CAMVCL010000007.1, forward strand.
GCTCCCGATAAAGAAGTCCAAGCAATCTTAGCAACAGGACAATACAAGCTATGTATGAATTGTCATGGTCTATTCTTGCTTACTAGCGAGCATAACAGACAGTTCTGCTCTGATAAATGCCGTAGGCAGTATTGGAAAACAGAGCAAAGGACGAGTGAAGCGTTGGAGCGTGAAGCGAAAAGATGGATGACACTCAAAAAAGAGCTGGACTTATCCTCCGAACAGAGTGATGAATTGGTCAGCGATAAAGCAGTACAGCTTGGTCGTAAGAAACGTAGAGAACCACAGGAGGTATAAATGGCTACACAAACTAAAACAATTCATTACAATCTGGCTACCAATCTTCGGCAGTTTAAGAAGAGACGAGTAGCCGTCTATGCGAGGGTGTCCAGGGAAAGTGAAGTCAAACACCTATCTATTGAGGCGCAAAAGAAGCATCTTAAGGAAGACATTAATATGCGTCCAGATTGGGAGTTTGTAGATTTCTATGTGGACGAAGGTATTACTGGCACCAGGATGGACCGCCCAGAGTTTAGCCGGATGATGAAGGATGCTAGAGATGGCAAGCTGGATATCATCCTTACTAAGTCAGTGTCCAGGTTCGGCAGAAACTATACTGCTGTACAAACTATCCTCCAGGAGCTGATAGAACTTGGTGTAATCGTGATATTTAACAGCGAGAACATTCGCTCAGATGATCCGGACGCCATGCTATGTTTACAATTCTTGGGCATACAGGCAGAGGCAGAAGCTAAGCAAACTAGTGATTACCAAAAATGGGCGATTAGGACTCGCTTCCAGATGGGGATACCTACTTATGCTAGGCCATATGGTTATAAGATGAAAGATTTAAAACTAAACGTGATACCAGAGGAAGCTGAAGTAGTGAAGCGGATCTTTGATATGTATCTATCTGGTATGGGTAGAGAAAGAATCTGTAGGCGGTTAACCAATGAAAACATACCTAGCCCTACTGGAGTAAAGTGGCGAGAGTCTACCATCTGCGGGATTCTGCGGAATGAAAAATATACCGGTAACATGATGCTCCAGAAATGGTATGTGCAGGATTTTAAAACCAAGCTGGGAAAACGAAACTGTGGTGAACTGCCTATGTATTTGGTAGAAGATACCCATGAACCAATTATTACTAAAGAAATTTTTGAGGCGACACAAGAAGAGATAAAACGCCGGAGTATAAAAGCTAAGAAGAAGACGAAAAACTATAAGCCGAGTACGAGATTATTTAGCCAACTACTGTACTGTGGATATTGCGGCAATAGTATGCATTACAAATTCAGTAAAGGCAATGGGACAAAGCGAGACTTGTGGGTTTGTGAGTATCATACAAGACTTGGACGAGATGCTTGTCCCACTAAATGCTTAAGAGAATACGTTCTTAAAAAGGCTACATACGAAGTGCTCTTATCTAGGAATCTCATCAGAGAGAATTCGATATTAACTCACGAACTCCTAAAAGAGCATATCTACAAAATCATAGTCCTTGAAGATCAACAGTTGGAGTATCACCTGCGTAATGGCGGTGTGGTAATACAGAGATGGGAATATGAATCTAGAAGTAAGAGTTGGACTCCAGAGATGAGAAAACGAGCTAGAGAAAGAGCTTTGAAGCAGTTTGGAAAGGAGGCAAAATGATGGCTACGACACCGACGGTGGTCAACGGGAAGAAAGTGACGATAATCCCAGCGACGAAGAGCTATTATCCAGAGCGTGATGACGTAAAACCAGTGCGTGAGAAGAAACGAGTGGCAGCTTACTGTCGTGTATCTACCATGATGGAAGAACAGCAAGGCAGTTACAATCTGCAGAAGAGTTACTACGAGTCATTTATCAAAAACAATCCAGCATGGGAATTCGCTGGTATCTACGGCGATGAAGGAAAGAGCGGAACCTCACTTAGAGGCAGGACAGGATTTCTTGCCATGATGAATGATGTAAGAGCTGGGAAGATTGACCTCATTATCACTAAAGCAACCTCTAGGTTCGGAAGAAATAATACTGAATTCATGAACATTCTTGATGAACTAGATTCATACGGCGTAGAGGTAAAGTTTGAGTCTGAAGGAGTACTGACGTCAGAACAACAGAATCGTATTATGCTCCAGGTAATCGGGGCAACTAACGAGCACTATTCCAGCACACTTAGTAGTAACGTTCGTTGGTCTAAAGAACGCAATATGCGTAGTGGTAAGGTTACGATCGCTTATAAGACATTCCTAGGTTATGAGAAAGGCCCGGATGGAGAGCCCAAAATCGTGGAAGAAGAAGCCAAGATTGTCAGACTAATCTACGATCTCTTTCTCGATGGCAAGACCTATACCTATATAGCAAAGTATTTAACTGAACAGTCCATTCCAACACCTACTGGCAAGAAGACCTGGGGCTCAGGATGTGTGAAAAGTATCCTAACTAATGAGAAGTACGCTGGTAATGCAATACTCCAGAAGACCTTTAGACGTAACTATAAAGATAAGCGGATACGCAAGAATGATGGCGAGAAGCCACAGGTGATCGTTGAGAATAATCATGAAGCAATCATAGATAAGGCAACCTTTGCAAAAGCGCAGGAGCTGGTGAAGGAGCGTGAAGGAAAACGCACTCAAGGTACAGGAAAAAGTCCTTTTAACGGAAGAGTCATCTGTGCAGATTGCGGTGAATTCTTCGGACATAAGACTTGGACTAGCCGAGGCAGGATCAAGTATTCCATGTGGGTATGTAACCATAAATATACAGAGGAAACTAGTTATGGCGGAGATAAGTGTAAGACTGCCAATCTCCGGCAAGAATGGTTAGAGAGTGGCTACATCTATACAATGAACCAACTTCTGGCCCACAGAGGCGAATATTTGGCGAAATACGAGCGGAAGCTGGCGAGGATAGATCACCGACTTAACTCTGGAAGCATTGAGGAAGAGATAATAAAGCTGGATCAGGAGGCCAAGGAGATTGACGAGAGACGAGCCGTTCTGATTGGAGAATGGGAATTCAGCTACAGTGATAATAATAGGTTTAATAATCAGCTTGGTGAGCTTGAAAAACAAGCAGGAGCTAACATAGCTAAAAAGAATGAGTTAAATACGGAAAAAACAAGACTTAATGCTGAGAAGAAGATACTGGAAAGTTTCACCGATGTCTTCAAAGCATTACCGGACAAGATGGAAAGATTTAATACTCAGGTATTTACTAAGACCATAGACCATATTGAAGTAGGCCAGTATGTACTGGCTTATTACCTTTACGGAGGCGAATGTATTAAAGTAAATCTGAATTTAATTAAGAAGATGATTTAGGAGGTAAGACCATGGCAAATAAACAGACTAAGAATAATACTTTTAAAGAAGTCCTGATAGCCAAGATTGATGACTACATGGATGAGGCGTTTGCAACGCAGGACACAGAGAAAAGGCAGAAATACCGTGAAGTGATCCATGAGATGGAAAAGCTGCTTTTGTTGGTGTGTGAGTTAGAATAGGTAATACTCATTATGACTATTTTGCTTGCGCTTTTTAAAAGTATGTTATAATTTATAACATAAAGGTAAGCCTACGAAGGATAATAATGATAAAGAACAAAAACTGGATCATCGCTACTCTCGTACTCATGGGGCTAACCATGTTGTCCGGGAGTTTTTTAATTTCTACTTCCGTCTCCGCTGACGATGTAGTGGATAATATCAACATTACAGTGCCAATCTCCTGCTCACTGTCAGGCACTGGCATGAATAGCCATAACGCTAATATAGTAAATGGCACTTATCAAGCAGACATAGGATCTACCACACTTAAAGCCTTCTGTAATGATACAAATGGTTTTGCTATCTATGCTATTGGTTTCACAGACAATGAATATGGAAAGACCGTGCTCACTAACTCTACACTAGGTTCTTCTGCTGATATTGCTACAGGAACCGCAACAAGCGGAAGCACTAGTAATTGGGCTATGAAGCTAGATACTAATGCAAGTGCTACTTATGCCCTAACACTAGACAATAGTTTTGGTAGTTACCATTCAGTACCAGCAGAATATACGAAAGTAGCTCATCGCGATAGTGGCACAGACATAGGAGTTAGTGCTACTGGTGCCTCCCTCACTTCTACTTATGCCGCCTTTATGGCTCAAACTCAACCTGCTGGGACTTATACTGGACAGGTTAAATACACTCTAGTTCATCCTTCAGATCATGTAGCTCCAGTAGTATGCAACAGTGATGCAACTACCATAGCAGAAGCTAAATGCTTGCAAGACTTTGCTCATGTCAGTGATACTAACCGAGCTTCCATCATCGCTTCTATGACACCAGAACAACAATATACCCTTAAAGATAGTAGAGATGGTAAAACCTATACTATCGCTAAATATCCTGCAGGTACAGATTCAAACACCAACCAAACTATCTATGATGTTTGGATGACTCAGAACCTAGACTTAGATCTAAATGCTGGAACGACCTACACCAATGAAGATACAGACATTGGTTATAATACTACAACCAATACCTATGATACTGCGGCCTGGAGCCCAGTAAGATCCACCTACTCTGCTACTTCAACCCACATTCATTCCTGGTGTGAGGGTGGTACTTGGAATTCTGAGTATGGCTATTGTGAACTAAACGATACTCCAGAATCCTATGACCCAGGCAACCTCTACTGGAATGCTACAGAAAGTGATTACACTGACTGGGATGAATATTACAGTAGCTGTGATTATAGTACTCCTACACCAGTCTGTGACCAATCCAAGAACCCAATCTCTACCTACGTAACTAACACTAGCTCTACCCCACAATACCACTTAGGCAACTACTACAACTGGGCCGCAGCTCTAGCTACTAACGATAGTTCTGTTTATATAGACGAACAGTATACTGGCAATGTGATTGTAGAACAATCCATTTGTCCAGCTGGTTGGACTCTGCCACGAGTTGGCGAAGGTGAAGATACCTTCTATAGTCTTTGGAATCAGTATGGCTTTAGTAACAGTTCTATAAACGGAAACAATAAGTTGTGGACGAGTCCACTTTACTTCGCCGCGGGCGGGGGCTTTAACGGTTACCTGTACGACGTCGGGTTCGGCGGGTACTTCTGGTCACCTGTGCCCAATGGCTCCGGCTACGCCAGGGGTGGGGGCTTCAACGTAGATGGCGGCGTCACCCCGTCAGGCGACGACTATCGGTACGGCGGCAGCTCTGTTCGCTGTGTGGCGCGTCCGGTGGTTAGCTCGGGCTCCGGCGGTGGCGGGGGTGGTCCCGAGGGGCCTAACGTCTAGTTCTGCCTCTATCTTCCGGTTTGTGTCCTTCCCGTCTTTCCTAAACTAACCTGAAAAAAACATCAAGTAAAAACAATAAAATTAACTGTTAAATTGTATGCCAATAAAAAAGAACGAGAAGCCAGAAACCGCTCGCGTCACCCCAACGGGTGACGCGAGTTCTCAAGTGGAAGAAAAATCCATCGCTAGAATTGAAGCGAAGATTGAAAGTCTAAAATCATCGCCAAAAGCCAAAAATAAAACTACTCAAGCAGAAATCAAGCGTCTGAAAACTGCACTGAATAATGCATACAATGAGTATAAACATCGGGCAATGGATTTTGAGAAGAACAATTCATCTCATTTGCTTTTTGTGCGTTCTACGTCTGGATTTCATAAGTTGTTCGGGAGGTCATTGTTATTCTATGCCTTTGATATTGCCCCAAAGCTAGAACTGGAAGCCAGAATCTACTCTGATGGGGATTATGAAGCGAAGTCAGATGCTGGGGTGATTTCTTTTCGTAGTTTGGATGGAGTGGAAAGTGGACTAACTAGACTGGGGGCGAAGCGGATTAAGCTAGATGATAATACTGGTAATATTGTGATGTTCAAATTGCCCTGGGAGTATAGCGAGTCTCAGATTGAAAGATATGAGGGAAAAAACACCTACAAGTTGCAGAAATATAATCACGTGATAATGACGGAGAATGTGATACCCGTATTATATCTCCATCTAGATGATCTCCTTAAAGCTGTTTATGAGAATGTGCGCAGAATGGAACCGGTAGGACGCGAAACCCTTGGGAATATGATGGTACAGTTAGCCGCAGAAATGAAGCGGATCTACATAGAAATGGCTAATGGTCGTTTGAGAATTGATGAAGGGTTACGAATGATTATGGGTAGAATCAACAAGCTGAAATCCCAGTTAAAGATAATCATAGATCTTAAAATCTGGAATGCGAGGGTTTATGCGAGGATTGGAGATATCATCATCAAAACGCAAGAAATCATTGAGATAGAATTAAAGAAAAAATAAGTAATGGGCGGGCGTTTTGACTTTAGTAAATGGTTACTCATTGAGCTGATTGAAGCCTATCATGATGCCAGAAGAGGTGGTAAAAGAAAAACTAAGAATACCCATGAGCTGGAGATGAATGAGCTAGAGAACATTGTGGTACTTCGGGACGCTATTATTAATCACAAATATAAACCAAGTAGAGGAATTGCTTTCATTATTCATGATCCAGTCATAAGAGAAATCTTTGCAGCTCCATTTGTAGATAGAATCGTCCATCATTTCTTGTATAAACATGCGATTTTATGGTGGGAGCCAAGATTATGGAAAGGTGCTTATTCTTGTCGTAAGGGCAAAGGTACTCTATATGGGATCATAGATTTGCAAAAAAATATGCGGACTGCCTCACGAGATGGCTCTAGACGAGCGATAGTAGTAAAAAGAGATTTGCAAGGATTCTTCATGAGTATGGATCACAACAAGTTATATGCCCGAGTATGTTGGGGACTAGAACGTCAATATAAAGATGGCGGAGAACTATATAGGACTTTGAAATATCTTTGGAAAGAGATAATTTTTGACGAACCTACTCGGGGTGTCCGGGTTAGAGGTACGGAGCGTGAGTGGAGCGAATTGCCGATCAGCAAAAGCCTGTTTTACCAGCCGAAATCGCTTGGGATAGTAATAGGTAACCTTACTTCGCAACTTTTGTCCAATATCTTCCTAGATATGCTAGATAGGTTCGTGGTTTATGAACTTGGTTACAAATCTTATGGACGTTATGTAGATGACTTCTACATAGTGGTATCAGAGGATGAGCTGGAAATGCTATTAAAAAGGGATCTGCCTAGAATAGATTTGTTTTTGGGGAAACTGGGTCTTACTATACATCCAAAGAAACATTACGAGATAGACATCCGAGATGGAGTCAACTTCTTAGGTGCGAAGGTGTATCGTGATCATATATTGCCTGGACCGCGATCACTAAATAACATGGCGGATTTAGTATACTTAGTGGAGACAACTGGAGGGGGTAATTTTTCTGGAATAGGTTCATATGATGGGTTATTTGCTTACTATGATAGCGAGAAAGCAATCAGGAAGATTTACCAGAAAGTAGGATGGGAATATCATAATTTACCAGATAGAACTCTCAACCTGTAGCGGTTACCGCAAATTGACGCTTTGTGTAGCGTAGGAAAGTCGGGAAGGACACAAACTGGAAGATAGAGGCAGAACTAGTTGTTAGGTCCCTTGGGACCACCTCCGCCACCGCCGGAGTCCGAGCTAACCACTGGACGCGCCACACAGCGAACAGAGTTGCCGTTGTTCCGATTGTTGTTGTCTGACGGGTTGACGTTGCCATCTACGTTGAAGTTCCCATTCCTGGCGTTGTTGGAGCCATTGGGCACAGGTGACCAGAAGTTCCCGTCGTTCCCGACGTCGTTCAGGTTACCGTTAAAGTTCCCGCCCGCGGCGAAGTAAAGTCTCTAGCTTTAAAAAGAATCTTTTGACCTCAGCCCACTCCTTGAAATGGACGATGGAACAGTAGTAAACCCATGAATAATTGCATAGGTAGATCCTTTGCCTTTCCAAATAAATCTGTAAGCGGAGTGGGCATCACCTCGGATCCGCTAGATACAGAAGTGCGGCTAACCGCTATGGTATATTATAACACTGAGATAGTTATAAATGGATGATTATAATAACGGACTTAAAAACAAGGATATAACGGGCGTCTTTGAGAGTTAGAACAGATATGTCGCATCGCTGACGGAGTGTGTACAGTAAAATGTGTACACTTGGAAAAAGTGATAAAAATAGACTTTAAATCAATAAATAACCATAATAGAAATATGCAAAAAACGAAAAACACCCCTGTAAAATGGGGTGTTTTTGGAGTGTTATGACACTCCACAAATCATACCCTGATGGTGATCTCGGCGGGAGTCGAACCCGCGTTGTCGGGATGAAAACCCGATGTACTAACCGTTATACTACGAGACCAATTAATATACACTCTCATAAGAGCGTAGGTATATTATAACAATAATACTTAATAATTGCAAGAGTAGGTTATGTCGTAGTGATAGTCGGTTTTACCATAAGGTGCATCAATATAAAATTTGATAAACGTTGTGTTTTGATTGCAGTACTTTGTTAAAGATTTAGAATATTCAGCATTTTTTTCATTATCGTAAAGTAGTAGCTGCCTAAGGCTGACTGGTGCGAAGCCATATTTATTGTAAATATTCATGACGGAATCGAGATCCTTATTCTTTTTAAAATCTTTACTGGAAGTGAAATTAGGATAAAAATAGTTTTCGTAATAATCGATAGCGAGTTGTTCAATGCGGGATTCAGTGAGCTTTTGTTTATCTAGGAATAGAATTGAAAGGCAAGCAATGATTACTGTTATGGCGGCCGCGATTATTACGCTTAGTATGATTTTTTTGGCAAGTGGAGATGAATTGGAAGAAAGACGATTTTTCGAGGAATATTTTTTATTATAGTTGATAGTTCGGCGGGTATATTTTTTTGAATTAGCCATATTAATATATTATCACAACATCGAACTTATGGTAATATTGTAGTATGAGTAAATTATTTAAGAGAACAAAGATTTTAGCGACGATTGGACCTTCGACAAACACGGCCGAAATGATTGAACAGATAATTATGGCTGGCGTTAATGGCTGCAGATTGAATTGTTCACATGGTTCAAATGAGGAACGCGACCAACAGATTAAGTGGATTCGTGAAGCAGCAGCGAAAAAAGGTCGTAGCGTGGCTATTTTGCAGGATTTGCAAGGACCAAAGATTAGACTTGGTGTATTAAAAGATAACTATCTTGATTTGAAAGTTGGTGATGAGGTAATTTTGGAATCAAGAGAATTTGAACATGATGGTGGGTTGACTTTGCCAGTTCAATACAATTTGGCAGAAAAAGTTAAAGAAGGTGAGCCAATCTTTATGTTTGATGGAAAGATTAAGTCTGAGGTTATTGAAATCGTTTCTGATACGGCGGTAAAGGTCAAGATCATGAACGATGGGTTTGTTATGTCGAAAAAAGGCTTAAATTTACCGGAAACTGATTTTGGTGGCGATATTTTGACGCCAAAAGATCTGTCTGATATCGAATACGGTGCTGGTTGTGATTATGATTATGTGTCCCTTTCGTTTGTGCATTCCGCGGAAGATATTCTTAAATTAAAACAGTTATTGTTATCGTATGGCTCTACAGCAAAGGTGATTGCGAAAATTGAAACAAAACAAGCGATATCTTCAGATGAGATTTTGGAAGAGATCGTTAGAGCTTCGGATGGGATTATGGTAGCACGTGGTGACATGGCTGTAGAAGCTGGTGCAGAGGTGGTACCCATGATCCAACGTCGTTTAATTGCACTTTGTCGTAAACATGCAAAATTGTGTATCGTGGCGACCCAGATGATGGCTTCGATGGTTGAATCGCCAGAGCCAACTCGTGCAGAAGTTTCTGATGTTGCGACTGCAGTGGTGCAGGGTGCAGATGTTGTAATGCTTTCGGATGAAACTGCAAACGGTGAGTATCCACTCGAGACTGTGAAAGAAATGAAAAAAGTAATTCTTTATACACAGAATCATTCTAAGTTAGCGCCAATTCAGCGTGTGTCTGAAGAAGGGGAAGTGTATCCGGCGATTTCTAATGCTGCAGCAAGATTAGCAGAAGAGATAGAAGCAGATGTAATCATTTGTCAGACGGCTTCAGGCGTGACGGCGGCAACAATGGCAGGGCAAAGGCCAAATTTGCCAATTGTGACCGTAACTTCCAATAAGCGTGTTGCTAATCAATTAGCTTTGCTTTATGCTAATTCAGCATTTGTCAGACCATACTCAGAAGATTTTGGTTTTGAACTGGCACAAGAATTAAAAGCTTCTGGTTATTTACGAACGAAAGAAGGCGCGAAGGATTTGACGGCTGTAATCGTTTCAGGTGATAGAGATAAGATTGGTACCGATACGATAAAGATTCGTAAAATATAGAATAATTAAAAAAATAAAGCGACTTTTGGTCGCTTTATTCTGTCGGCCTTGATTATTTCTTGATGGCTTCGAGACCAGGGAGTTTATTGCCAAGTAGAAATTCGAGAGAAGCACCGCCACCGGTTGAAACTAAGGAATAATCTAGATTGGGGTGCTCTTTTATGAGATTTTCTACAAAACCAGTAGTGTCTCCGCCACAAATAATTGTGGTTGCACCTTGGTGTTCGCCAATCAATTCTGCGGCGATGGTAGACGAAGTGGCATATGTTGGATTTTCAGCATAACCGAGTAAACCATTCCATATAATAGTTTTTGCATCGGTGATATAGCCAGCAAGTTTACCGGTTGAGATTGGGCCAATATCTAATTTTTGGCCTTGGTTGTCTTCGTCAAAATCTTCGGCGACATAGATGTTTTTGTGTTTAGGCTTGTAGCCATCGGCGGAGATTTTGCCGCCTACAACGATTTGGTCGGCGATTCTGGCAAACTTATCAATTAGAGGTTGTTTATCTTCGACTTTAGCACCACCAATAATTAACAAGACTGGAGATTCTGGGTCCTTAGTAGCGGCTTCAAGATTATTGATCTCTTTTTCCAGTAAATAGCCGGCATAGACTGGAAGAAAGTTTTTAACTGCATCAGTGGATGCATGAGCGCGATGAATTACTGCGAAACCATCTTGGACATAGATATCGGCTTTAACCGAATCGATGATATTTTTGATAAATTCGTTAGAATTATCTTCTTCGCCAGGGTCGAAACGAAGATTTTCTAGTAGAGCAATTTTAGTTTCTTTAGGGATGGTAATTTCTTGGTTGGCCTTAGGGAGAGGATAATAGCCGATGGTCTGCTTTGGGAGAAGTTTTTGCAGAGCTTTAGCAACTGGTGAAAGTGTAAATTCTTTGTTAACTTTACCTTCTGGACGACCGAGGTGGGTTATTAGGATGACTTTCTGGGCGCCTTGTTCAATTAAATAATTAATAGTTGGTAAACTAGCGCGGATACGTAAATCGTTTTCGACTTTGCCGTCTTTTAGTGGAACGTTATAGTCTACGCGTACCAATACATTTTTGTCTTTGATGTTGATATCTCGAATTGTCTTCATGGGATCTCCTTAATCTATAAGCAATATTACTACAGATTATCAGTGAAGGCAAATTGGATATATGTGTTAATTTATTGTTGTGGAAGTTTTGTGAAAGATAACAATGAGCTTAAGTTGGCGTGCATGGTATAATGTGCTTATGGATAAACTGAAAAAGTTGCTTATATTTGTTGCTTTTGGGTCCATGATTATTAGCGCCATAAGTACTTGTAATGTTTTTGCATCTGAAGGTACAGTTGAGACTATATTTTGGGGTTCGGTGCAAGATGATAACGAAGGCTGTGGTGTATATATGATATTGAATTTGATTTTAGATATTTTAACATATGGTATTGCTATAGCTGCGGCAATTGGTATAACTATTTCTGGGATAACTTATTTGACAGCTAAAGATAATGAGCAGCAATCATTAAAAGCACGAAAAAGAATTATCAATATAGTGATTGGACTTGCTGCATATGCTGTATTGTTTGTGGGGCTTGGCTTTATCTTGCCTGGTAATCGTTTAAACCAGGGTTCTTCATGCTCGACTACTTCGAAGTCTGGAACGACTAGTCAGGGTGGTAGTTCTGGTGACTCTTCGAGTGGTTCGGGCGGTGCTTCTAGTAGTTCGAGTAGTTCTAGCAGTTCTTCGAAAAACTCCAGTCAATCTACGAACAATTCTTCATATAAAAATAAAACGTATTATAAGCAATGTATGAAAAAGGCGATCATTAAAAATAAAAAAATAAGAGAAGGAATTTGTAAAGAAAAGAAGGGTTCAGAAAGAATAGCGAAGACTGCAGAGCTTTTGGCGGCATCGTCAAAAAAGGCATCAGTGCAGTGTTATTCTCTAACTTGGAAACCGACAAAATGGAAACAATTTAAAAAATGTAAGCCAACTGAATATTTTCAATATGCATACGATAAAGTTAGGCCTGACCATTGGAAGAAATACACTAATTACGTAAAGAATGTGGTGAGAACTGGTGCTTCTTGTGATTATTTTGTTGGTACTGTCGTGAAGACTTCCGGATATGATAGTATAGGTCTTGGACATGATTCGATGAAAAGCAATATGACCAAAGACAAGAAGAAATGGAAAAAAGTAAAGAAGGCTAAACGAGGTGATATTTGTCAGAGATTTTCTGGTAATGGTGCACATATTAAAATTTATTTGGGTAAGGGAAAGATTGCAGAGGCGAGTAGCGGTTTACAATCTGGAGATAAAAGATGGGGTGGGGTCACAAAAGGAAATTGCAACGGGTATACAGTCTATCGCGCTATCAAATAATGTGAAACTATTTGATAGAAATGCTTTACAAATATTCGTGCTGTGATATAATTATTTTTATGAAAAAGGCACGGAATTATCAACAAGTTATCGGTGAAACCGTAGAACATATGCGCCTTGAAAAAGAATGGACGCAGGAAGAGCTTGCTAAAGAAGTCGGCACAAGCCAGTCGGCGATTCATCGAATTGAAAAAGGTAGACAGAACATTTCGCTTGAGATGATTAAGAAGTTATCAGAAGTGTTTGGAACGCCGATCCTCTCTATAAATGACTCTGCTTCACAGAGCTTTAGGATTAGAGGTGGGAAAGAATTGTCTGGTGAAATAACTATTAATACTTCTAAGAATGCAGCGGTAGGATTACTTTGTGCATCTCTTCTTAATACTGGTAAGACTGTACTGCATCGCGTAGCTAGAATTGAAGAAGTGTTTAGGATTATTGAAGTTTTGGAGTCGATCGGTGTAAAATGTCACTGGACAAATCGTCATCGTGACCTGGAAATTATATCACCACGCGAATTAAAACTGGAGGAATTAGACATCGAGGCGGCAAGAAGAACGCGTTCGATCATTATGTTTTTAGGTCCGTTACTTCATCGTTACAAGAAATTTACTTTACCTTATGCGGGGGGGTGTTCTTTGGGCACGCGTACGGTTGAACCGCATTTGAAGGCTCTTGAACCGTTTGGTTTAAAAGTTGATGCTACTATTAATAGTGGTTATTATGAGGTTGAAGTTGATCAGGGGATTATGCGAGATCACAATGATAGGTATATCGTAATGACAGAGCGCGGCGATACCGTAACCGAAAATGTTTTAATGGCTGCGGCAATGAATCCTGGTAAGACTACTGTTGTTGGCGCTTCGCCTAACTATATGGTGCAGGATATGTGTTTCTTTTTGGAAAAACTAGGTGTGAAAATTGAAGGCATCGGTACAACGCGTTTAGTGATTCATGGGCGTGCGAGTTTTGATATGGACGTAGACTACTATATTTCAGAAGACCCGATTGAAGCGATGTCATTTATTGCGGCTGGTTTAGTGACTAATTCAGAGATTACAATTACGCGTGCACCAATTGAATTTTTGGAGATAGAATTGGAAGTGTTGAAGAATATGAACGCCGTAATTGAAAGAAGTGAAGAATTTTTGTCAGCAAATGGACGTACTAGGCTAGTTGATTTAAAAGTAAAAAAATCGAAATTAGTAGCACCTGTCGATAAAATTCATCCAATGCCATTTCCGGGACTTAACATTGATAATCTACCATTTTTCTCGGTGATCGCGGCGGTTGCTGAGGGACGAACTTTGATTCATGATTGGGTATTTGAGAATCGTGCAGTATATATTACGGAATTATCAAATCTTAATGTGAAAGTTGAGCTTTTGGATGCACATCGTGTATATATCGAGGGTCCAACTAACTTTCGTCCTACAGAACTGACTGCACCACAAGCTTTACGTCCAGCAGTAGTGGTTTTGATTGGTATGTTAGCTGCACCAGGGAAGTCAATTCTTAGAAATGTCTATACCATTAATCGTGGATATCAAGATTTTGCAGCAAGACTCCGACATCTTGGTGCAGATATTGTGCCGCTCACTGGTATATAGTTGTAGATTATTTATAGCTAAGATATAATCAGAATATGATTAGGATTTCTAATGTTACAAAAAAGTATGGAGATAAAAAAGCTTTAGACAAAGTTTCATTTGAGGTAGGTGATGGGGAGATATTTGCCTTTATTGGTCATAATGGAGCGGGTAAAACTACTTTGATAAAAGCGATTGTAGGGATACATGATTTTGATGAAGGTGAAATTTTGATCAATAATAAATCGATTGCGAAAGAGCCCGTGGCTTGTAAAAAAGAAATGGCTTATGTGCCGGATAATCCTGAGTTGTACGAAAATATGCGAGCGATACAGTTTATTAATTTTATTTGTGACATGTATGAAGTTGATTTGAAGCGGCGAGAAAAGAATATCAAAAAGTATGCCGAAATGTTTGAGATTACAAAGAATCTAAATGATACAATTGACTCGTTTTCGCATGGCATGAAACAGAAAGTTGCGCTAATTGCGGCGTTGGCCCATGATCCAAAGATTATTATCTTAGACGAGCCGTTTGTAGGACTTGATCCTAAGGCGGTATTTGATATGAAGGAATTAATGCATGAAATGGCGAAAGATGGAAAAACGATTTTCTTTTCTACACACATTTTGGACGTAGCAGAAAAATTATGTACAAAAGTAGCAATAATCAAAAAAGGCAAGATTGTCAAAGTGGGAAATATGAAAGAAATAAAGGGTGATAAAAGTTTGGAAAAGGTATTTTTGGAGCTAGAAAAATAAATGAATAAGTTTTTCTCGTTACTTAGGGTATCAATGTCGGAGGGCATGGGTATTTTTCGTGTGTATGGAAAAAAACAGTCTAGGATAAATAAAATTGGTTTGCCGATAGTTTTGGCCATCATGATTATGCTTTCGATGGCTGGATACGTTGATATGATGATGGAGCCTCTAACAGAAATAGGGATGGAGTTTGTGGTCTTGACTTTGTTTGTGATAATGGCTGCACTGTTTATTTTGGTGGAAGGAATATATAAAGCGAGCGGGCTATTGTTTAATTGTCGTGATGATGATTTGCTTTTATCTTTGCCGGTTAAAAGGTCTACGGTGTTAGCAATTCGGATAATGAAGTTTTATTTATTTGAAACAATGATAAATGCGATTGTTTTTGTTCCAGCGATGATTGTTTATGCTATGAAGGTTGGGGTAGGAGCTTCTTTTTATCTAGTTTCTTTAACGGCGCTTTTTATTCTGCCGATTTTGCCAATCGTGATCGCATCTTTAGTTGGCGGATTAATTGCATTTTCTTCTGCACGGTTTAAACATAAAAATTTAGTGCAGATTATTCTAACAACCTTAGTGCTTTTGGGGGTATTATTTGTTTCAATTAATATTGAAGATATATTGCAGACTTTGGCGCAGAATGCAAAAAGTGTGAACGAGATTATTACTAAACTTTATTATCCAGCTGGACAATACATCCAATTGGTATTAGATTTTAAAATTATGGATTACTTGATGTTTGTCGCCACTAATGTGGGGTTGTTTGTATTGATGTTATTGATGTTAGGAAGCGTGTACTATAAGATTAATTCACGAGTGAAAATCGTGAAGACTAATACCGTCTCGTATGAATATAATTTAAAAATTAATCAGCCTTTAGTGGCTTTAATAAAAAAAGAAATTGGAAAGTTTATTTCTTCACCAGTTTTTTTGATAAATGCTGGTTTTGGATTAGTTTTGTTTGTGGTAGTTGTGGTTTTGGCGTGTGTTAATATGAATGCAACTTTAGATATGATTTCTAAGATGAGCTTTGAAATATCTGAGGATACGATAATTAATTACATGCCGGCATGTTTGTTTGGGCTGATTTTCTTTACTTCAATGATGACTTCAATTACGAGCTCGATGATTTCATTAGAGAGAAAGTCATTTAATGTATTAAAAAGTTTACCAACGAATTCTATGATGATAATAATGGCAAAAGTGCTGGCCGCGGTTTTAGTAATGATTCCGATATTGCTAATTGGAGACATTGTGATGATGGTTAGGTTTAATTTTAATATATGGCAAATCTTGATGATTTTTGCTTCGTCTATTACGATGCCGTTGGTGGCAGAATTAGTTGGTATATTAGTGAATCTTAAATATCCTAAAATGAATGCACAAGATGATACGGAAGTAGTAAAGCAAAGTATGAGCTCAATGGTAGCTGTGTTTGTGGGGATGGGATCATCGATTGTAATGCTATATATTATATATAATGCATTTCGTAGTGGGCTTTCGGCTTCGGAGATAGTGGGAGCAGGGTTATTATTTAGTGTGATAGCTTTAGTATTGTTGGTGGCTTACCTTTGGAAACGGGGAACTAAAGATTTTAATAGTATTAATGTGTAATTTAGGCTAAGGGATATTTTGTTTTTATTTGCTATAATGATGTAATGGATAAGATTTTTGAAGGACTGAATCAGGCACAAAGAGAAGCGGTAGAGGATTTGGATGGCCCGCTTTTGATTTTGGCGGGGGCTGGTTCTGGTAAAACAAAAACCTTGACACATCGGATTGCGAACTTGATTACACATGGTGTAGAACCATCTAGGATTTTGGCGGTAACTTTTACTAACAAGGCGGCGAATGAAATGCGACGGAGGTTATGGAAGTTGCTATATGATTCTAACGATGAGCCGCCACGATCATTTATGCCATACATGGGAACATTCCATGGAATTGCGGTACGGATTCTACGACAAGAAGCGGATGCGGTGGGGATTGATCGTAATTTTGTGATTTATGATATGGACGATCAGGTGTCTTTGATTCGTCGGATTATGAAGGCGTTAAAATTTACGGATGACAAGAGTTTAAAACCAAAATCGATTCAATCAATTATTTCAAACGAAAAAAATCAAGGGCGTGGTCCGGAAGAATACGAAGCTAGCACCTATTATCCTAATCAAAAGAAGATAGCAAAAATCTTTTATCGTTATGAAGAAGAAAAACAGAAAGCTGGGGCGTTGGATTTTGATGATCTATTGTTGTATGAGTTGAAATTATTTAAAGAGCATTTAGAAGTACGTAAGCGTTGGCAGGAAAGATTTGAGCATATCTTGATTGACGAGTATCAGGATACAAATATAGTGCAATACAATATCGTAAAATCATTGGTGAACGAAAAGAAGAATATTTGCGTGGTGGGGGATGATTGGCAATCAATTTATTCATGGCGTGGGGCGGATTTTACGAATATTTTGAATTTCGAAAAAGATTTTCCTGGCGCAAAAGTGATCAAATTAGAACAAAACTATCGTTCGACGGGAAATATTTTGGAAGCATCACAAAAAATCATTAATGAGAATAAACAACGTACGGATAAGACGTTGTTTACTGAGGCGGGAAAAGGCGAGCCGGTAGATATTGAATCATTGCAAGACGAAAAAGCGGAAGCAAATTTTGTGGCATTAAAAATTTTGAATATGCAGCGCGATTATCCAGATTTAGCGGATTTCGCGGTATTATATCGAACTAATGCGCAGTCCTATGCATTTGAAAAAGCATTTATGGATATGCATATTCCATATAAAATCGTAGGTGGTGTAAGATTTTACGATCGAAAAGAAGTGAAAGATGTGTTAGCAATTTTGAGGTTAGTAATAAACCAACGCGACAAGGTAAGCTTGGCGCGGACGATCTCCAATGTATTATCTGGGATTGGCGAGGCTTCACTTGAAAAAATTCTTTCAGCGATTGACTCAATAAATGATGAAAAACCGCTTTTGAATGCGGATCTTCCTGATGTATTAAAAACGAGTAAAGCGCGAAATAGTTTTTTAAAATTGGTTAATTATATTCGGAAGTATGAACCTGAAGAAAACCCTAGTGAAACCGTGAAGCGAGCGGTTGAATATTTTGATTTTAAGAGTCTAACGGATGACGGTACACCGAGTGGCGAAGAAAGAATGCGCAACCTTGAAGTGTTGGTATCGAATGCGGCAGTCTATGACTCGCTCGATGAATTTTTGGCGGATGCAACTTTGATGTCATCTGCAGATGAAAAAACCGCAAAAAATTCAGTTACTTTGATGACTTTGCATGCGGCAAAGGGTTTAGAATTTCCGGTAGTATTTATTGTGGGGTTAGAAGAGGGATTATTTCCGGGAAGTCGTTCATTGGAGAACCCGGAAAACTTGGAAGAAGAAAGGCGCTTAGCGTATGTCGGAATGACGCGAGCAATGCAAAAATTGTTTTTAACTTATGCTTTATCTCGTTTGTCTTATGGTAATCGTAGTTATAACATGCCGTCTAGATTTTTGACAGAGTTAGGCTATAATCCATATGGTTCAGCTGGTTTTAAGGATAGCGATGGTGATGGATTTACGGATTTTGATGATTTTGGTGATTCAGATTTTGACCCATTTCCGGATGATGTGCCGGTATTTGAATAAAAATAGACATAAAAATAAAGCAAGCTTCTTACTTGCTTTTCGTGTGGTCAGGGTGATCGGACTTGAACCGACGACCTCAGCGTCCCGAACGCTGCGCGCTACCAACTGCGCCACACCCTGACAAGTGTGGTCTGGGATAGGAGATTTGAACTCCTGACCTCACGCACCCCATGCGTGCGCGCTACCGGGCTGCGCCAATCCCAGATAGAATATATTATAACATCTTGAGTAGGTTTTTAAAAGAGGGGCTTTATCGCTAACAAAAATCTCCATCAGAGTGGAGATTATGTGTTCATATGCGTATGGTCTGGGTGACTGGACTTGAACCAGCGGCCTCGACTTCCCAAAAGTCGCGCGCTACCAACTGCGCCACACCCAGGCGTATATACATTATATCACATTTTAGAGATATTATGGTAAAATGGAAGAATAAAAGGAGATAAAATAAGTGGCGGAAAATTTACCAAAGAAGTTACCGAAGAAGCCTTCTGGGCGAAAAAAAACAAATAATACTTCAAATACGGTGCGAAGCGTTCTATTTACTTTTGTTTTGATCTGTTTT
>CAMVCL010000008.1 GCA_947165975.1 uncultured Candidatus Saccharibacteria bacterium
TAATACTTCAAATACGGTGCGAAGCGTTCTATTTACTTTTGTTTTGATCTGTTTTGCTGGGTTTTTGATTACTAATATGCGTTATGGTGCGATCGAGAAGAAAGAGGTGCCAATTTCGGATGTGATTTCAAGAGCAAATGACCCTAATGGTAATATTTCAAAGATTACCGTTATTGGAAGTACGCTTGAAATAACCTTGAAGGATAATGATCAGCCAACTGAAACTTCTCGTAAGGATGTTTCCGGGACATTATATGAGCAAGGTCTAGTGAATCATTGCGAAAATTTGGAAGGTGACGAATTAAAACAGTGTCAAGAAACTTATCCAACAATTGAATACAAAGAAGATGTAAACGCATGGGGAATTATGTTGGATGTCATGTTGACAGTATTGCCAATTGCGGCTTTAGTGATTTTCTTTGCATGGATGATGCGTCAGGCTAATGCAGCGAATAATCAATCTATGTCGTTTGGTAAGTCTCGTGCTCGGTTATATGGTCCTGATAAAAAGAAAGTTACTTTTAAAGATGTGGCCGGAAATGAATCAGCCAAGCAGGATTTGACTGAAATTGTTGATTTTTTGAAAAGCCCTAAAAAATATGAAAAATTGGGGGCTAAAATTCCACGTGGTGTATTGTTAGCAGGTGATCCTGGTACTGGTAAAACTTTGATGGCGCGTGCAGTAGCAGGTGAAGCTGATGTACCGTTTTTCTCAATCTCGGGTTCAGAATTTGCTGAAATGTTCGTGGGTGTGGGGGCATCAAGGGTGCGCGACTTGTTCTCAAAGGCTAAGAAAAATGCTCCTTCGATTATCTTTATAGACGAGATTGATGCGGTGGCACATAAACGTGATGCAAGAGGTGGTGCTGGTCGTGAAGATGAACAGACTTTGAACCAGATTCTAGTTGAAATGGATGGTTTTGACAATGATTCTGGTGTGATAGTAATGGCGGCGACTAACCGAGTCGATATGTTGGATAAGGCCTTATTGCGTCCAGGACGCTTTGATAGGCACGTAAATGTAACTTTGCCAGAACGAAAGGATAGATTAGAAATCTTGAAAGTTCATTTCAAAGGTAAACCAATTGAAGAGAATGTTGATCTTGAAGCTTTAGCAAAGAAGACAGCTGGTTCATCAGGTGCAGATTTGGCGAATATTGCAAATGAAGCGGCTATAACAGCAGCGCGTGAAGGCCACAAGGCGATTTTAAATAAAGATGTTGTTGAAGCGTTTGAACGTGTGGCGATTGGACCAGAACGTAAGTCGAAGGTAATGAATGATAAAGAACGTAAGATTACGGCCTATCATGAAGCCGGCCATGCAATTGTTGGACACGTATTGCCAGATTCTGATCCTGTGCATAAAGTAACAATTATTCCACGTGGCTCAACTGGTGGTGTAACTTGGTTTTTGCCTCCAGAAGATAGGAGCTATAAGAGTATTTATGAACTGAAAGATATTTTGGCAAGAGCAATGGGTGGCCGTGTTGCAGAAAAATTAATCTTTGGAGTTGATGCAGTGACGACTGGTGCTTCCTCGGATCTTCGTAATGTGGCAGAGTTGGCTAAGTCGATGATTGTAGAAGAGGGTATGGGCGATGATACTAGAAACTTAGTGTTTCCAAACGAAGCAACTGGTTATTATACGATTACGACCGGTAAGCCGTATTCTGAAAAAACTGCTGAGGCTATCGATGCTGAAATCAAGAAATTATCAAATGAAGCGGCTTCTAGGGCCGAGAATGTCTTAAAGGCCAATAAAGCGATTCTGGATAAACTTGCAGAAGAATTATTAGCACATGAGACATTGGAAGAGGCTGAACTAGAGCCGATTTTGAAAAACACCAAATTGCCGGAAACCGCAAAATTACATAAATAAGAAAGGAGTGGAAGTGGAGAGGTTACTGGATTATTTTGTACCAAAAAAATATGTTTTGGATCTCGGAATTAACAAATTCGAGAAGAAGACGAGCGGTGTAGTAATAATAAATGGCGAAGCTTTGCAAGATACTATTAAATTTCATGCTGTTGGTATGGAAATTAAACAGGTTATAGTAAATGAAAAAGAATTAAAAAATAAAATTGTTAACGATGTTTTAATTATTGAAGATGTGCCTTTAGGTGAGATTGAAATCTTAATAACTTTTGATGGAAAACTAAATGAAAACATGGAGGGGGCGTATTTATCAACTTACGATTATGAAGGTGAAAAGGAAATCATCGTTGCGACGCAATTTGAGAGTCATTACGCAAGACAGGCTTTTCCTTGTATTGATGAACCTGCAGCAAAAGCTGAATTTGAATTAAAAATTACGGTGCCGGAAATAGATGGAGAATTGGTGCTGGCGAATACTCCAGTAAAGGAGATTAAGAAGTTCCATAAGGTACCGGATGGTAAATATGCCGTTTTTTATAATGATGATAGCAATAAAACTTCTGCAAAATATATCGAATATGATTTTGAAGTAACTCCGAGAATGTCCACCTATCTACTTGCATGGGTGATTGGAAAAATGCACGGTAAAACTGTAACTAATGAACATGGTGTTAGAATCACGACTTATTGTGCTTTAAACCAAGATGTTGATAGTGTTGATTTTGCTAATGAGATTGCGGCACGTAGTTTAGAATTTTATGATGATAATTTTGGTACGCCTTATCCATTGAAGAAATTAGATCAGGTGGCATTACCAGATTTTGAAGCTGGGGCGATGGAAAATTGGGGATTAGTCACTTATCGTGAATCAATGCTTTTGGCTTCGTCTGATGCGACACTAGGAACGCGAAAATCGGTAGCTTTAACTGTGGCACATGAGTTATCGCATCAATGGTTTGGTGATCTTGTGACGATGAAATGGTGGGACGATTTGTGGCTGAACGAATCATTTGCTAGCGTAATGGAGTATTATGCAGTAGATGCGATTCATCCAGAGTATAAAATATTTGAATCATTCTTTACTGGTGATTGTTGTGCTGCATTACTACGTGATGCATATACTGGAGTGCAATCAGTACATCAAGACGTGCATGATCCAGAGGAAATCGCGACTTTGTTTGATGGAGCAATCGTGTATGCTAAGGGTGCGCGATTGATGTTGATGTTGATTAGATTAATGGGGTGGGAAGACTTTTGTAAAGGTATAACTGATTATTTTAAAAAGTTTGCATATAAAAATACCGTAGGAGATGATTTATGGGAGAGCCTTTCTCCTTATGCGAAGTTTGAACCAAGAGAATTAATGCATGCCTTTATTGATAAGCCTGGGTATCCAGTAATAACAAATTTGGAAGGAAATTTTGAAAAGTTTAGTCAGCAGAGATTCTTATTGGATGGTCCTTGCGTAGATGATGAGTGGCCGTTGCCTGAAGTATCGGAAGATATGAGTGGACATTATGTGTTGAATTTGACGAGTGATGAATTTGAGAGCAGGCTTTCAAAGTTTAATGAACTCAAGTTAGAAGAAAAATTAAGATTATTGATTGACAGGGATTTAATTACAAAAGCTGGGTTGCAAAGTGCAGCGTCATTAGTATCGCTTGCAAAAGAGTTTAAAGATGAGAATGCGGCAGCAGTTTGGAATAAAATTGCAGGATTAGTAGGGAACTTAAAAGTATATGTGGACGATGAATCTGTTGAAGAAAAGAACTTGAAAAAGTATGTATTTGATTTAGTTAATAGTAAACTGGTTGAAGTTGGAATGGTGACTAATAAGGATGATGATGAAAATATGATTCGGCTTAGAGCAAATTTGATGGCATTGGATTACTATGCTGAGGATGTTGATCGATTTAAACAATTAGTAGAGATGTATAACGATGATTACGCTAAGATGGATGCGGAAATAAGGAGCGATATTCTGAGTGCGAAAGTTTATTTAGAGCCAGATGTGGTAGGTGACTTCTTGGAAAAGTATAAGAATATTGCTGATCCGGATGTGAGATTTGATTATTTAGCGGCGGTGACTATGGTGAAGGATGAGAAAGAACTAAATAAACTAATAACACTATTGGGTGAAAATGAGATTGTAAAACCACAGGATCAATTCTATTTGTTTATTTGGTTGTATCGTAATCCTAAATGTAGAGCGCAGGTGTTTGATTGGTTGACGAAAAATTGGGATTTAGTACGACGCATTAGTGGTGATAAATCTCTTGATAATTATCCGACTGCGATTGCGCATCTTGCACGCACGGAAGAAGAATATAATAAGTATCGTAAATTCTTTGAGCCAATGATGAATAATTCATCTTTGAAGAGAGCGGTGGGGATTGGTTTAAATGAGATTAAAGCTAGAATAGCGTTGATCTCTAAGTATGGAGATGAAGTGGCCGAAGCTTTAGCTGAATAAGTATTCAAACTAGATATATTACCATAATCATGATATACTTATTTTGTAAGTAGGTTAATGCATGAAAAAAATAAACACTTTTTTGAGAAATAGGGCAAAATATAGTTTGTTTTTGATTGCCGGTGTAGTGGTATCGTTTGCTATTGTTAATAATACTTTTGCTGATGATTATAGTCTCACCCTCACTTCTTCAGGTCCTCAGAGTATTAATGTATCAGGTAGTTCTGGTACTGCCATTAGTTCTGACTCTATTAATGTATCTACTACATGTAGGTATGGTTATAACTTTACTATTAATACTTCAGTTAACAACAATAACTTATATTTAAATGGTGATTCATCTAATAATGCATCAGGTACTTACTTCTCTCCAGTAGATGGTACTACTGCTCTGAATAGCTCTACTAATAAATGGGGCTATTATTATAATAATAGTGCATCCAATACTCCAACTAGTACTAGTATCTTTTCACCAGTACCTACTCTAAATAATCCTGCTACGGTTAAAACTCCATTAACTACCCCTGCTTCTTCCAATATTAATGATAACTTTAAAATCTACTATGGTGTTAATTCTGCTCCTGAAATGAGCGTTGGCACTTATAAGATGATTCCTGATACTAATAACTCTAATAATGATGGGACTATTGTCTATACTGCTACGATGGCTGAAGCTTGTATTGCTTATACGGTGCACTTTAGTCCTTCTGGTTATTTTGAAGGTAATCTTATTACTGGTGGTGGTACGATGAGTGACCAGACTATTTATGAAGGTGTGTCTACGTCGCTCGCAAATGTGGCATTTAATAATCCTACTAGGATTGGAAATGTAGACTATTACTTTGCTGGTTGGAACACTGCTCAGGATGGTTCTGGTATGTCGTATTACAATACGGAGGATGTGACTGATTTAGTAGCTGCAGGCAATAGTATAACTCTTTATGCTATGTGGACAGACTGTCGCTCTAATAGGGTTTGTTATTCTGCCAATGTTTCTAATATGAGTGAAGTAGAAGGTATGATGGGTGGTTGGGGTCAGCCTGTGCCAAGCTCAGCTGAATCTGTTTCGATGTATGCTCCTAACTTTAAACGCAGTAATTACGGTTTTGTCGCTTGGAATACTAGGCCTGATGGTTCTGGTGTTAATTATGGGCCCAATCAAAGGCTTAATTTTACTGCTGGGCAGTATAGCACTGGTGGGCTTAAACTTTATGCTCAATGGGTTGAAAGTATTGGTAATATGCAAAACTGGTCTGATTGTAAGAATATGAATATTGGAGATGTGACTGCGCTTAAAGATATTAGGGATAATGATGTTTATGCTGTGGCCAAACTTGTAGACGGTAAATGTTGGATGATAGAAAACTTGAGATTAGCCAATAAAGATGATGATAATAATGACATTAATCTTTCTTCTTCTAATACCCATAATCCATCTTTACCACTTACAAATACTTATAATGTGGATCCGATTCAAGCTATAACATCTAATCATCTTTCTATACCAATTGATCCTACTCAAACTTCTTGGTGTAAAAATAATTCTTCTGCTTGCATTGATCAGTCCATGGTTGCTACTAATAATACTACTATTTTTATAGATAATACATTGGCATCACAGACTGAAAATATATACAGTTATGGTAATTATTATAATTGGTATTCAGCTACGGCTGGCCACGGTTTATATAATCTATCTAGTGGTGATGTGGTTGGTGATATTTGCCCACTTGGTTGGCGTTTACCAACTGGGGGTTCTGCTGCAGCGGATTATGGAAATCTCGATGTGGCTATGGGCGGAACTGGTAGTTTTCAACAAAATAATGAAGCTGTTGATAGATGGCTATCATATCCTAATAATTTTGTTAAGTCTGGATGGGTTAGCGATTCAAGGATAGGCAATCGCGGAGCGTCTAGTTATTATTGGTCATCTTCGGTTATAGATAATAAAACTGTTTACAGCTTGCGTATTGATAGTGATGGAAGTATTTATCCTGGTGCAAATAATGTTAATTTTTTGAAAAATAATGGATATGCTGTTCGTTGTGTCTCTAGTGTTTAATAAATGAATTCAAAAAACACACTCGAGCTGAGTGTGTTTTTATCGTGATATTACTTGCAGGATTTTTTGAAATCTTTGAGTGAGACTAGTTTAGATTTACCAGACTTTCGATCAGTGATTTCGACAGAATCTTTTTCTAGAGTTTTGTCAGAGACGACGACGCGATAAGGAATACCGATGAGATCGGCGTCGGCGAATTTTTCACCTGGGCGGAGATCACGATCATCGAGGATCATGAGTTCTTCGTGGTTCTTATAGAGTTTTTCAGCAGCTTTGGCGCCTTTGTCGTCGATACCAATTAAGTAATATTTATATGGAGCGACGGCTTCTGGCCAGTAGAGACCTTTGTCGTCAGAAAAGTATTCTGCAAGTACACCTACTAAGCGAGAGATACCGATACCGTAGCAACCCATATAGATTTCACGACGTTCGTTATTTTCATCAGTATATTTGAGGTCTAGAGGCAAGCTAAATTTGGTACTGAGTTTAAAGATATTACCAACTTCGGCGGCAGTATCTTCGATGAGATCAGATTTCTTAATGCCAAATTCTTTTAATACTTCAGGAATGACAACTTCTTTGTTTAGGACAATAGCTTTGTCTTTAGTGTAATAAATTGTATCTTCTCCGACTGGGAGTAGGGTTTGAAATTCGTGAGAGAATTTGGAGAAGATACCACCAGAAGCGAAACATGGGAAAGTCACATCGCCTAGGCCAAGACGTTCATATACGTTAATGTAGGCCTGAAAGACTTTGTCATAGAATTTGTCTAAATCTTCTTGGGAAGTATGAAAACTATATAAATCTTTCATTAGGAATTCACGACCACGCATGATGCCAGATTTAGCCCGTTTTTCATTTCTAAATTTGGTTTGGAATTGATAAATAGCGAGTGGAAGATCTTTATAACTGCTAATGTATTCTTTCATCATGTTGGTAATTGGTTCTTCGTGAGTAGGAGCAAGCCCAACCATACCACCACTAGAAACTTCAGTCTTAAACCAAATGTCGACTTCTTGATCGGACCAGCGGCCGGTTTTTTCCCATAGTTCGGGATTTTGAAGAGCAGTAAACTGCATTTCTTCGCAGCCGATTTTGTTAAGCTCGTCACGAACGATATCTTCGATATTATTAATGACACGCATACCAAATGGTAGGTAGTCATAGACACCGGCCATTTCTTTATGGATAAAGCCGGCACGAGTAAGTAGGGCGCCGTTTGTTGCTGTTTCTTCCTTGGGTGCCTCGCGCAAGGTTTTGATGAAAGTTTTTGACATTCTCATAATTATATTATTATACCCCATATTGAAAGCTCGGTCAATGTGATATAATTAAAACAGATATTGGAGGTATTATGATAAAAGTTAATTTTGAGCCTAAAGTTGATATTGAAAAAACGACAGAGATTTTGAAATCGATTGCGAGAGATAAGATGGGTGGTTGGTTTGATTTACCCCGAAAATTCAATATGGGTGATTTCATGAAGATTAAGGAAGCAGCTAAAAAGATTCAAGAAGAAAGTGAATATTTGGTTTGTATTGGAATTGGTGGTTCATATTTAGGTCATCGAGCTCTAATCGAAGCTTTGAGGCCAAAATCCGAGACCAAAATTATTTATGCTGGAAATTCTTTGAGTCAGCGAGAATTGGATTGGGCTCTTAAAAAAGTAGGTGATCATGACTTTTCGATTAATGTAATTTCAAAGTCTGGTACGACTTTGGAACCCGCGGTGGCATTTGCGGAATTCAAGAAGAAGTTAATTGAGAAATATGGAGAAGAAGAGGCTTATTCACGTATTTATGCGACAACTGACAAAAAACAAGGTGCCTTGCATGATGAAGCTGAAGCTTGCGGATATACTCGATTTGTAGTGCCAGATAATATCGGTGGGCGTTATTCGGTACTTACGGCAGTGGGATTATTACCGTTGGCGGTTGCTGGCGTAGATGTAGATAGATTATTGGAAGGTGCGGCCGAGGCTGCTGAGAATGTGATTGAGCCGGCTACGAAATATGCTTGGATGCGTTACGATCTAGGCAAGAAAGGATTTGATACAGAGGTGTTTGCAAGTTTTGAGCCTTGCACTATGTATTTTAACGAGTGGTTGAAGCAATTATTTGGCGAGTCGGAAGGGAAAAATAGACAAGGTATTTTTCCTGCTTCGGTAATCTATTCTACGGATCTTCATTCATTGGGTCAATTTATGCAGGATGGACGACGTAACTTATTTGAAACTATTATTGATTATCCGACCGATGAAATGAATGCCAAAGTGGTACAAGCCGTAAGAGTGGCACATCTAGATGGTGGAATTCCGGTATTGGATATTGAAGTATCTTCGTTTGACGAATATGGATTCGGTGAATTGATCTATTTCTTTGAGCTTGCCTGTGCGATTTCGGCAAAATTATTTGGCGTTAATCCATTCGATCAACCTGGCGTAGAAGCCTATAAAAATGAATTAAAAAAATTGATGGCGTGATCTGCCATCATTGTGGTGCCCGCTAAGAGATTTGAACTCTTACAGTATTGCTACCACTAGCACCTGAAGCTAGCGCGTCTACCAATTCCGCCAAGCGGGCTCCACAGTATTATAACATATTCTATCTGGTGACGATAGTGCCGGCTTTGCCTTTTAGGGCATCTTTTAGATGATCAATATCGGTGATGATACCAGTACCACCTGCTTCTGCGAATTTAGTGGCAGCTTCAACTTTAGGTAGCATGGAACCGGCTTTAAAGTAACCGTATTTTTTGAGATGATTAGCTTCTTTAGCGGTGAGCTGATCTAAGGCTTTTTGTTCTGGCGTGCCGAAGTTAATGTAAACATTTGGTACAGCTGTAACTGAAACGAAAATATCAGCTTTAACTAGCTCGGCAAGTTTTTCTGCAGCGTAGTCTTTGTCGATGACGGCATCGATGCCCTTGAGGCGCTTTAAAACTTTGGTGCGCACTACTGGGATGCCGCCACCACCGGCAGCGATTACAATAACGCCTTCTTTTACTAATTCAATGATAGATTTCTTTTCAACAATATCTATTGGCTTAGGGCTCGGTACTACACGACGCCAGCCACGCCCGGCGTCTTCTTTGACGGTCCAGCCGTTTTGTTTGGCAAGAGTCTTGGCTGTCTTCGCATCGTAGAATTGACCAATTGGTTTGGACGGATTTTTGAAAGCTGGATCATCGCGACTGACTACTACTTGAGAGACCACGGTTGCAACTTTTTTGTTTTTACCTTTTTTAACAAATGCATTATTGATGGCTTGAGTTAGCCAGTAACCGATTTGTCCTTGGCTCATAGCCACAGCGGTTTCAAGTGGCATAGCTGGGGCTTTTTCGGTTGAAGCAGATTCTTCATGAATCAAAATGTTACCAACTTGTGGTCCGTTGCCATGGGCAACTATTATTTCATATTTGTCTGCAAGTTCGGCAATAGCTTCGCCAACTTCGACTGCAACTTTTTTTTGAGCTTCGGCAGTGGCTTCGCCGTTTTTTTGTAGGGCATTGCCGCCGAGTGCTAATACGATACGTTGTTTCATGCGTTTATTATAGCATAAAGTCCTTGTGTTTAAAATGAACTTGGTATATAATGATAATATATAAATAAAGGGCATCAAATGAATTTTTATGGAAGAGATTTCTTGCGGATTCTAGATTTTAGTGAGGAAGAGCTTCACTATATGCTAGCAATGGCGAAGAAATTTAAAGAAATGAAACATGAGGGGCAAAACCATAAGTTTTTCCCAAATAAAAACATAGCAATCCTATTTGAAAAGACTTCTACTAGAACAAGGTGCTCGTTCGAAGTGGCGGGTTATGATTTAGGGATGGGTGTGACTTTTTTGGATCCTTCTGGTTCACAGATGGGACACAAAGAGTCTATTGCTGATACTGCAAGAGTTTTAGCTAGGTTGTATGACGGAATTGAATATAGAGGCTTTGATCAAAAGATTGTAGATGATCTGGCGAAATATTCGGATGTGCCAGTATGGAATGGTCTTACGGATGAATGTCATCCAACGCAAGCATTAGGGGATTTTTTGACTATCCAGGAACATTTTGGTGAATTAAAGGGTCTTACTTTAGCATTTGTGGGTGATACGCGAAATAATGTAGCCAACTCATTGATGGCAATGAGTGCCAAAATGGGTGTTAACTTTATTGCGTGTGGTCCGAATGAATTGAGGCCGTCTGATGAAATTATTAATAAATGTAGACCAATTGCGGAGAAGAATGGTAGTACAATTAGTATTACTTCTGATGTTGCAGCATTGAATGGAAAAGCTGATGTTATTTATACTGACGTTTGGCTATCGCTAGGTGAGCCTCAAGAGAAATGGGGCGAGAGAATTGAGCTACTTAAACCATATCAAGTAAATAGTAGTTTAATGAGTGGCGCAAAAGATACAGCCATTTTCTTACATTGTTTGCCTTCATTCCATGATTTAAATACATCGATCGCCCGTGACGTGAATAAGGTTTTTGGAATTACAGAGATGGAAGTTACTAATGAAGTTTTTGAATCGGAACGTTCATTGGTGTTTGAACAAGCTGAAAACCGTATGCATACAATTAAATCGGTGATGTTTTTAACGTTATATAATAAGGAGGAAAAATAATGAAGAACTCAATTTCAAATTTTAGTGAAATTGCGCCTTTGAAAAAAGTATTAATGCATCGTCCTGGTGAGGAATTTTTGAATTTGACTCCGAATACATTGGAACGATTGCTATTTGATGATATTCCATATCTTAAAATAGCGCAAGAAGAACATGATGCATACGCAAATGCTTTGAGGGCTGAAGGTATTGAAGTTGTATATGTTACCGACTTAGCAGCTGAAGCAATTGAAGCGGGTGGACGTACTGTGCGTAGAAAGTTTTTGGAACAATTCATTAGTGAAGCTGGTGTGACTTCACCAAAAGTAGCAAAACATTGTTTTGATTTCTTGAATTCAATTAAAGATACGCGTGACATGGTAAAAAAATGTATCGCCGGTATCGATATTTCTGAATTGAAAAAACTTGGAAAAATCTCGGGTTTTTACGCTACGCGTGATACTGGTAAAATGGTTATTGATCCAATCCCTAACATTTTATTCCAACGGGATCCAATGGCAACAGTTGGACATGGTGCGACTTTACACAAGATGTGGGCAGTAACTAGAACGCGCGAGTCGATTTTTGCTGAATATATATATAAATATCATCCATTCTATGATCATACGAAACTCTATTACGATCGTACCGAGCCTTATTGTATAGAAGGTGGCGATATTCAGGTTTTGTCTAAAGAGGTGGTAGCGATTGGTATTTCGCAACGAACTGAGCCAGATGCTATCGCGAATTTTGCTAAAGCTCTATTTAAAGACAAGAGTAATGAATTTAAATATGTTTTAGGCATTGATATACCAGATGAACGTAGTTTTATGCATTTAGATACTGTGATGACGCAAGTAGATGTAGATAAATTTGCGGTTCAAGATGCTATTATGGATATTTCTACAATTTATGAGATTACACCTGGTAGCGGTGGTGAAGTTGAGATTGTAGAAATTCACCAAAACTTGCAGAAGACTTTGGAAAAGTATTTACATTTACAACATGTTGAATTAATCAAATGCGGCAATGGGCGTAGAATAGATGCGGAGCGCGAACAGTGGAGCGATGGAGTAAATCTTCTCTGCATCCGTCCTGGCGTAGTGGTTGCTTATGACCGAAATTTTGTAACTAACCAGGCATTACGTAGGCATGGTATTAAAGTGATTGAAATTCCTAGCTCTGAACTATCAAGGGGGCGTGGTGGTTCACACTGTATGAGTATGGCATTAGTCAGAGAGGAGGAATAAGGTAGGCGATAAGATATTCATTTAAAACAACTAATATAAAATTTAAAGGAATTAAAAATGTTTAGGAAGAAAAATCGTAGTAAAAGACGTAGTCGTGCAATGCTCTCAGCGTACTCGATTATCATGATTTTGATTATCTTGCTGGGTATTTTATCGCACGTATTACCAAAAGCTCAATATATGGCTGCTCCGCTCGAAGATGAATCGAGCGAGGAAGTTGGTGCGCTTGGAGCAGAATCGGCTAGTGTGAATGGAGAGGCTCCAACTGATGAACCTCCAGTAGTGGCTTCTGGAGAGGAATCCACGGCTGAAGAGCCAGGAATTGGAGTTGAAGAATCTGATTTTTTGGTTATCGGGAATGAAGAGGAATCGGTAGGAGCTGAAGAAGAAACTACTACCACAACTGGTGAAGAGACTGTAGCAGCTGAAGAAGCTGTAACCTATAAAACTCTCGCAGAATGTGAGGAAGTTAACGGTGAAGAAGGCTGTGTAATTGTTGATGGTTCTGGTGTAGAAGGCGCTAAACTTTATCAAGTTTTGATGGCTCCTATCCTTGGTTTTGAGAATGCCATTGATGTTTGTATCTTTGTGATGGTGCTTGGTGGATTCCTTGCTATGATGGCAAAGACTAAGGCGCTTGAGACTGGGATCAAGATTCTAGTTAAGAAAATGCATGGCAAAGAGTATTTATTAATCTTGATGTTAATGTTCATTTTCTCGGTTTTAGGCAGTACTTATGGATTTCTCGAAGAAAGCGTAGGATTTTACGTTTTGATTGCTGCAACTATGTATGCTGCAGGAATGGATCCGTTGGTGGGTGTTGCAACAATTTTGCTTGGTGCAGGCTCGGGTGTGCTCGGTTCAACTATTAATCCTTTTGCAACTGGTGTAGCAATTTCTGCAATGAAAGATGCTGGTATTGAATTCAACCAAGGTACAGTAATTTTCATTGCCGTAGTTCTATGGCTAACTACCTTAGCGATTTCAGCTTTCTTTGTAATACGCTATGCGAAGAAAGTTCAACGTGATAAAGGCTCGACTTTCTTAAGTTTACGCGAGCAGGCGATGGCTGAAAAGCGTTATTCAAAATACTTGCATTCAAAGGAAGATAGCGATAAATTAACTGGTAAGCAAATAGCTTCATTGATAGTGTTTGGTTTATCATTCTTAGTAATGATTATCGGATTTATTCCATGGGGTGATTTTGGTGTTACGTTCTTTGACAGTTGGACTGGTTGGTTAACTGGCGCACCGCTTGGTGGTTGGTGGTTCTATGAAGCAGCTCTTTGGTTCTTGCTTGCTTCTATCGTACTTGCGATCATTAATCGTCAAGGAGAGCATGGATTCGTTGATACTTTTATTGACGGTGCAGACGATATGATTGGTGTCGTGCTTGTGATTGCAGTTGCACGTGGTGCTTCTGTGCTTATGGCACAAACCTCACTCGATAATTTCATTATTTATAATGCTTCTGATTTCTTGGCTACTTTGCCAGAACTCGTATTTGTACCGATGAATTATCTTTTGCATATCGTATTGTCAATATTAGTACCATCATCATCTGGTCTTGCTACTCTTTCAACACCAATTATTGCGCCAGTGGCTGCTAACCTTGGTTTTAGTACCGAAGTAGCTGCAATGACAATTGTGTCAGCGAATGGTCTGGTTAATTTAATTACACCAACTTGCGGCGCAATCATGGCTGGTCTTGCGCTTGCTAAAGTCGATTATTCGACTTGGTTTAAGTGGGGAATTAAAGTTGTTGGTTGTATTGCGGTAGCTAATATAATTGTTCTTTGTTTGTTCTCATTATAGAGATAAACATAAGCAAAAAATAGCCTTGCGGGGCTATTTTTTGTGGTATAATGTGCTTATGGATAAATACACTCTTTCTCATAAATTGCCAACAAAAAAAGATTTTATTGATACGGCAGATTTTGATCAGTCGGAAATCAATGATATTATTAATGTATCTCGAATTGTACGTGATTTTATTAAAGATGGTGGATATTTGAACTCACTTTATCACAAAACTTTGGCGATGTTGTTTGAGCAAAAATCTACTAGAACAAGAGTGTCTTTTGAGACTGCTATGGTGCAGTTAGGTGGTCACGCTTTGAATTTGGCTCCAGGTGCAATCCAATTAGGCGCGCATGAAACGATTGAAGATACTGCTATGGTACTTGGGCGGATGTGTGATATGGTGATGTCAAGAGTCGATAGGCATGAATCAATCGAAGCATTAGCAAAATATGCTAAGGTGCCAGTACTTAACGGTATGAGTGATCGCGTTCATCCAACTCAGGGTATCGGCGATATGATTACAATATATGACCATTGGCCGGAAGGGAAGAAAGCTAATGAAATTAAGGTTGTTTTCGTGGGAGATGCCACTCAAGTTTGTAATACGCTTTGTGAAATAACTACGAAGCTGGGTTTTCATTTTGTGCATTATGGGCCAGCTAACCACAAAATTGATGATGAATGGTTAGAAATTGGCAGAAAGAATGTTGAACAATATGGCGGTTCATGTATGTGGTCAGAAGATCCGGAGTGTTTGAAGGGTGCAGATTTTATATATACGGACGTTTGGTATGGTTTGTATGACAAGGAGACGCCAAAAGAAGTTTACATGGCTGATTTTTATCCTAAATATCAAGTAAATGATGAGATGATGCAAGCGACTGGCAATCCAAATGTAAAGTTCATGCATTGTTTGCCAGCAAATCGGAACGAAGAAGTGACGGATTCGGTGTTAGATGGTCCGAATTCTGCAGCATGGGATGAAGCGGAGAACCGCTTGACGGCACAGAGGGGGTTAGTATTATATTTTGGCGGGGTTGGACAATCCACGCTGGATTATATAAAAGAAAGAAAGGAGGCTAATTAATGCCTAAGAAGAAATATAAATTCAGGCTGTTTTCAGCTGTGCTTGCGACAGTCTGTATAATTTTGGTGGGAGATGCGGTAGCACCTACTGCGGCCATCGGTAATTCGATGTACGTATGGTGGGCAATTATGCTTATCGGTTTCTTCGTGCCTTACGCCTTGATTTCGGCGGAGCTTGGTACTCAATATCCGTCTGAAGGTGGTATGTACACCTGGATTAAGAAGGCGTTTGGAAAAAAATGGGCATCACGTGTAGCCTGGTTTTATTGGGTGAATTATCCTTTGTGGATTGCTTCGCTTGCTGACCTTATTACTACAATGTTGATGCAAATGTTTGGTATCGACATGGAAATCTGGATGGTATTAGCTATTCAAGTTGGCTATATTATCTTGGTTACGATACTTGGCATGCTTAGGATATCGCAGTCAGACTGGGTATCAAATATTGGCGCTGTCATTAAGATGCTCCTTTTATTAGGTATTGGCGTCCTAGGCTTCTATGTATTATTCACAAAAGGTACAGCAAATCCAGTGGAATCGTGGCATGACTTGGTGCCTTTAGCTTCCGCAGATGGGGGAATCGATTGGGCTGGCTTATCATTTGTGTCATTAATTATTTTCAACATGCTTGGCTTTGAAGTGGTTGGAACATTCTACGATGATATGGATAAACCTAAAAAACAAATACCTCAAGCAATTATTCTTGGTGGTATTTTGATTGCGGTTTTCTACATTCTCCCATCGTTTGGTATGGGTGTAGGTACTGCGTTTGAAGATATCGAAACCAATACTGGTTTCTTGGATTCTTACAATGTATTAATGGCGAATGCAGGATTCACTGAAGCAGCAATCCAATCTATTACAATAGTAGCGGGCGGTTTGTTTATATTAACTTTGATTTCGAATATTTCCTCGTGGAATTTCGGTGTTTATTCAGTAATTGCGTTTGCAGCGGAAGATGGGATGTTCCCGAAATCTTGGAAGAAACGTAATAAAGATGGCGTGCCTTACATGGTAGGCATTTGGACTGGTATAATCTCAATTATTCTGGCCGTTGCTGGTATCGTGTTGGCATATGTATTTCCTGATTGGGAAGATTTGCAGAATATGTTCTGGGCATTCTTCGATTTGTCACTAGTTTGTCTATTGTTGTCATACATTCCGATGTTTGCAGCATTTATCAAATTACACAAAAAAGGTCAACAAACCAAGAATGGTTACTGGGTTAAGGTTGGGCCTGTGATGCGATGGTTGATGGGTATTGTACCGCTAGTATTACTTGGTATATCATTACTCTTTACCTGGGTGCCAGAATTCAATATGGAAGCGATCGAAGGGAATATGACGCTATTGGTTAGTTCTGCGGTTTGTATCGTGATTGGTGAGATTATGGTTGCGAATATGTCAAGAAAGGATAGACAGAAAAAAATTGCACGAAAATCTCGAGCGTCACTAAAACGATAAAAATAATATATAATAGTAGTGGGTGGGGGACCCACTACTTTTTAATAATAATGGAGGTAATATGAAATTAAGTTCAACCCCAAAGCAAGATGGATTCTATATGCCATCTGAGCTTGCTCCACACAAATGTACTTATTTATTGTGGCCAGAACGTCCAGATAATTGGCGTGGTGGTGCAAAGCCTGCGCAAAAAGCTTTTCGTGAAGTAGTTGAAAAAATCGCTAAGCACGAACCAGTTGTATTGGGTGTTAATCAATCTCAGTATGCGCATGTCTTAGGCATGAATATGCATAATGTTCATGTTGTTGAGATATCAAACAATGATTCATGGATTCGTGATACGGGTGCTACGATGGTTGTAAATGGTAATGGTGAAATGCGCGCTGTGGATTGGGGCTTCAATGGCTATGGAGGTCTAGTAAATGGTATTTATTTTCCGTGGGATCTCGATGATTTAATTGCAGCAAAAATGGCTGCTATCGAAGGCGTGGATAGGTATCGTACTGACGATTTTGTTCTCGAAGGTGGATCTGTGCATTCGGATGGCGAAGGTACTTTATTAGTTACAGAAGAAACGCTGCTTGATGAGGGGCGCAATCCAGGTAAATCGAAAGAAGAAATTGAAAAATATCTTTTGGATTATTGTGGTGCAGAAAAAGTATTATGGATTCCTTATGGTATCTATAAAGATGAAGACACGAATGGCCATGTTGATAACATTTGTCAATTTGTTGCGCCGGGTAAAGTTGTGTTAGCTTGGGAAGATAATCCCGAAGATCCGCAACATGAGCGTTCTCAGGCTGCTTTCGACTATCTTAGTAACGAGACTGATGCACGTGGAAGAAAAATTGAAATTCATAAAATACACGTACCGAATGTTGTTACCATTACTAAGGAAGAATCTGAAGGAGTCGATGTAGTCGAAGGTACATTCCCCCGCAATGAAGGTGATCGATTGCCGGCTTCTTATATCAATTATTATAATTGTAATGGAGCAATCATTTTGCCAGTATTCAATGATCCACATGATGAAGCGGCGGTGCAAACTTTGCAATCGTTGTTCCCGGATCGTGTAATTGAGACTGTTTATGCGCGTGAGATTTTGTTGGGTGGTGGTAATATACACTGTATTACTCAACAAGTACCGAAGGTCTAAAAATCAATTATTAAAGAAAATTGAGTTGATAATTATTATCAGCTCAATTTTTGTTTTAGTTAAGACAGAATTAAAATGATTATGTTATAATGTATTTATGGATAAACTACAGTTTGATGGGCCTGTGGTCCTTGCGATATTAGATGGTGTGGGATTAGCACCGGATTCACCGGGTAATGCGGTTTCTAAGGCGCGAACTTCTTTTTTGGGGAAAGCTTCGCAGCGTTATTTACATGTGGCGCTTGAAGCGTCTGGTGAAGCAGTGGGATTATTGCCTGGACAAATGGGGAATTCTGAAGTGGGACATAATACGATGGGCTGTGGTCGTGCGATTAAACAAGGGATTGCTCATATTGAAGAAGCTTTTTCAAATGGAGAAATATTTAACTCTGAAGCATGGCGTAATGCGATTGATAGGATGCATATTGGCGCTGGGGCAAACACTTTACATTTTGCGGGGATTTTTTCAGACGGAGGAGTACATAGTCATATTTCACATTTGGAACAAATGATCGAAAAAGCTTATGGCGAAGGTGTGCGCAAAATGCGCATTCATGCGATTTTTGATGGTCGTGATGTGCCGCCACAATCAGAACCAAAATATCTTCATAGAATTGAAGAATTTGCTAAGAAATTTTCTGATGCCGATATTCGGGTTGCTTCTGGTGGTGGTCGGATGGTGTGCGTAGCGGATAGGTATGAGAATGATTGGCAGGTAGTAGCTCGTGGTTGGGATATGATGGTGAATGGGGAGGCTGACTATTTCTTTAAATCAACAGATGAGGCTATTTCGACTTTACGTCGAATTGATCCAAATGTACAGGATCAATATTTACCAGCTTTCGTAATCGTTAATGATAATGACGAGCCGGTCGGTCAAATAAAAAAAGGTGATGCACTTATTTATTTTGATTTTAGAGCAGATCGCGCAATTGAAATTGCTATGGCGTTTACATATTGGGACTTTCCATATTTCAATCGTGGCAGTTATAAACCGGATGATGTATATTTTGTTGGTATGACAGAGTATAATACTGATACACATGTGCCAGAACATCAATTAGTAAAACCGGTGTATATTAATGATACGCTAAATCGATTCTTGGGTGCTCGTGGTTTGTCACAGTTGGCTATTTCTGAGACTGTAAAATTCGGTCATGTAACATATTATTTTGATGGCAATAGTTATGATAAAGCAGAAGGTGAAGATTTTATTCAGATTGATTCCTATACGGAACCTTTCGAAACGAGACCATGGATGCGTAGTGCTGAAATTACGGATGCCGTTCTTGAAAATATGGCAAAATATAAGCTTGTGCGTATTAATTATCCTGGTGGCGACATGGTTGGGCATACTGCTGATATGGAAGCCACAATTGTTGCGATGGAGTCAATTGACTTGAGTTTAGCGCGTATTATGAAAAAGGTTGAAGAACTGGGTGGATGCTTGGTCGTAGTAGCGGACCATGGAAATGCAGAAGAATTATTGGATAATACTGGTAAGCCAAAAACGTCACATACAACGAATAGGGTACCATGTTTGATTTGTGACGGCACTGATAATAAGAATAAATACATATTGAATACTATCGAGAAGCCTGGTTTAGCTAATCTTGCTTCGACTTTGGCGATTTTACTCGGGCAAAATGATTACCCCGATACGTGGGAGCAACCATTAATTAAATTGAAATAATTTATTTACCACAAACTACGTTGTTGGCATGTAGCCAGCCCTCTACCGAACCGCCGTCGAGATATTCACCAGTAGTTGGTGCGATACGCATGATGCCACCTTCTTTGATATATTCATCGATTGGGTCAGTGATCATGTATTCTTGATCTTTTGGTCCAAAATTGTTTTCGTTGACATATTTAATAATTTTTTGTTGTAATTCTGGTGCGATAATATATTTGGAAACATTGATTAGATTCGAAGGGGCTTCTTTTGGATTTGGTTTTTCGATTACATTGATAAGCTTCCCGTCTTTAACTGATAAAACTCCATATTTTTCAACTTTAGATTTATCAATCTCGACGCCTAGAATGGCAGAATCGCTTGAATCTTTGATGGACTTAATGAGGGCTTCAGCGGCGGATTCGCCGTTTGGATTCCAAATAAAGTCATCTCCCATAAATACTAGAACTGGCTCATTGATATTATATTCCTCTACGACCATGGCGATAGGAACTGCAGTACCGTATTTGCCAGCCGGATCTTGAATGGTATAGTGAATAGTGACATCGTCTGGTAGGGTCTTGGCAAGCTTAAGCCTGTCTTCTTTGCCACGATCGATGAGATATTGATTAAGAGCTAGATTGTCTTTGTAAAATTCTTTTACTTGGCATGGTTCTACATTTGAGATAACCATGTAAATATCCTTGACGCCTGCTTTGATTAATTCCTGTACGGAATAATCAACGAGCGGACGATTGCCAACTGGGAGCATTGATTTTTCGATAATCTTAGTAATGGGCAGACGACGGGTGCCCCAACCGGCTACCGGTATAATAGCTTTTGTAATCATAATAAGAACATTATATCATAATTGTGTTATAATATATTTATTCGAAGCGAGGTAAATATGTTAAAAATCAAGAATCAGAAGCGCGACCCGTTGGTGCCGCCCATTAGCGTATCAGCATTATTTAATTTATCGAGTTTCCGTCATTGGGATGATGTGGTGGCGAATCAGAAAGAAATTGATTTTACTAGGCGTGAATTAAGAAAGGACTGTAGGACTTTAGCAAGAGCCTTTTTGGCACTTGGAGTTAAAAAAGGTGACATTATTACGGTCGCTACTGGCCGTTCGATGTATGAAAACATTTTAATATTCTTAGCAGCAAATCGACTTGGTGCAATTGTGTCGTTTTTGGATGAAAAAACACCTCGTGATACTTTATTACATTATTTAGATGAATTTCAGTCTCCGATAGTGATCACATATAAATATAATGATCGCAGGATTAAAGAGTTGAAACGTGACGCAGAAACAGTTAAACATGTGATCAATTTGGATGGTAAGACTGTTGACGAAGGAGGGCCAGACGATGGACAGACTGAAGATGTGGAAGTTTTTGCTCTAGATGGATTTTGGGTAGGTAAACAAAATATTAAGGATATAGCTTCTTCTCGTCGTGGGTGGATTCCGAAACATATGTTTGCGGCGAAGCGTGAAGCCTTAATCTCGTTTACTTCTGGCTCGACTTCGGGTCCTAAACCTATGGTATTTACGAATAAAAATTTGATTGCTTCGGCGATTTATTCTAAAGTGGCTTCTGGTGTGAAGATGTGGGATAAGGAATTGCATACCTGGATGAGTTATGTAAAATTTGATTGTCCGTATGGTTTAGTTGTTTCAGTCTTGGCACCAATCTGTGGCGGTGGTGAAGTTATTTTGACACCAGATATTGATGATGATAACTTAGATTATTACATCGGAAAAAATCCTAATACAATCTTCGGTATTCCCCCATTGCTTGAAGCAATGCCTTTATTGAAGAAAGATACCGATATTAGTGAATTAAAGATGTTTGCTTCGGGTGGCGAACGTTTGGAGAAGAATGCGTCATTATCGGCATTAGAGTTTTTTAAATCTCGTGGTCTTGCTCATGTTAAGATTAGTAATGGTTATGGTGTGGGTGAGGCGTTGGGGTTAATTTCTACAGCAGTTGGTAATACTGCCTATAACCCTGATTCAGTGGGTAAAATTCCAGCCGGTGCGCATGTAATGGTTTTAGATCCAGAAACTGGTGAGGAATTAGACTTTGGAAAAACTGGTTTACTGTATGCGACTGGTAAGCATGTCTTAAGTCGTTATTATAATCGCCCAGAGCTAGATGATGAGAAGATCATCAAGATACATGGACGCAAATATGTGAATACAGGCGATTTGGCATATGTGTCAGAAACCGGCTATATAACTCTGGTAGGGCGGGCAACTTTCTTTATTAATAATTTGCCGGCGAAAGTTTATTATGAAGTGGTACGGACGGCAGTAAGTAAATCAGAATTAGTGAAGAAATGTTATGTGGTGAAAGGTCCTGATGCTAAATTGAAATTGGCTTCGTATGCTTTTGTGGTGACACAAGAAGGTGTAGGGCATAACAATGAGGTGAGAAGAGCAATAGTGAAAAAAGCAACGGAACCATTTAATTTAGGTCGACGTCGAATAACGCTGAAATCTTACGAGATTCCTCGTAAAGTTATCTTTTTGGACGAGATGCCTTTGACGCGAGCCAATAAGATTGATTTTCGTAAACTTGAAAAAATTGCAAAGGAGATGTAGATTCCTTCTGTTACTGCGTTTATTGTGGTATAATTTAATCATAAGCTAAATAGAAAGGATAAGATGGAGCCCGATCAAGATATCAATGTAGAGGCGACACCTGAGATAAAAAACGAAAGTAGTAGTGCCGATAAACCGAAGAAGAATATTGGCATAGCTATTGTTGTGATTGCTTTGGCTCTAGTGGCAGTGGGTGGAATTGGCTTTGGGATTTGGGCAGTATTAGATGGAAATCAAAAAGCTAAAGATTTAAATGTACAAATTGATACTCTAAAAGCGCAACTAGCCGAAAAAGACAATTCTGAAAACGTGGTCGTTGAATCAACAGAAAATGGCGAAACTGGGGTGGTGGTTAATGCGAAGGAATATATCTTTGTCAGTGAATGGGGCATAAAGATTAAAATTCCGAGAGAATTGAAGGATGTTAGCTATACTTATCATAATGACGGGAACGGTATTGGTATGTTGGCGGTTGCTGGTGTTAGCTCTTCGAGTAGTAGTGATGATATTCCGGAATTTGCAAACCTCTTTGAGAACAATACTGGTTTAGGGGCAATTTCTCGAACACCGAAAGGAGCTGAAGTTTCAATAGCTTCACCCCCATCCCTAGTGTTTTCTGACAATAATTACGATTATTATTATTCCCATCCTCAAGCTGCGTTTTCAAATGATGAGGCTGAAATACAATTAGAAGTAGAAAGTACCGGGATTGTCGAGGATATGCTTAAAGACGAAGAAAATTATTCAAAGATATAATTTAACAGGGGAAGTTTAGTTAATTAGCACTCTTGACATGAGAGTGCTAGTTTTGTATAATGAAGGTATTATGCAGGAAGAATTTAGTGAAATAATGAATAGACTGTCTGAAAACGCAAGGTTTGCGCTACAGAAGGCAGACTATTATAGTAAAAGATACAACAATGGTTATATGGGTACGGAACACCTGCTACTAGGAATAATGTCGATGGATAATTCGACGGGTGCAAAAATGTTGCGTGAGGAAGGTGCAACGACTGATGAAATTGAAAAAGCACTTAATAAGGTAGCGGTGGAAGTGCCGGGCTCTGATATGGCAATGATGTCGCTTTCAGAGGCGGTAATTTTGACTTTGAGAATGGCTCAAAACTATACTCGTGAACAGGGTTTGACAGTTATTGGGACAGAGCATGTTCTGTATGCTTTACTTTCGCAACCGAATTCGCGAGCTTCTTTGATTCTGACTGGTTTGAAGGTTGATACTGAAAAATTGATGGATGATATTGAAAGGTTGGTTGAAGAACAGACCAAAGATGAAAGATTAAAAGCCGAAAAGGCTAAATATTTAAAGAAGACTCCATTGCGTTTTTTGAATCGTTATGGAAAGGATTTAACTGAAGAAGCCAAGCAAGGTCACCTTGACACAGTGATTGGACGCGAAAATGAGATTGAGCGTGTCGTGACAGTTCTTTCGCGGCGTACTAAGTCTAATCCAGTATTGATTGGTGAGGCAGGCGTTGGTAAGACAGCCATTGTAGAAGGATTGGCAACTAGGATTGCTAATAATGAAGTGCCGGGTAATTTAATTGGAAAACACATTTATCAGGTCGATTTATCTTCGTTGGTGGCAGGGACTAAATTTCGTGGCGAATTCGAGGAGAGAATTAAGGGTGTAATCGATGAAGCTACTGGTGATGATTCAATACTACTATTCATTGATGAAATTCATCTACTTTCTGGAGCGGGATCATCTGAAGGATCAATGGATGCAGCAAATATCTTGAAGCCAGCTTTGGCACGTAATTCAATTAATCTGATTGGCGCAACCACACTGGATGAATATCGTAAATCAATCGAAAAAGACAAAGCTTTGAGTCGTCGTTTTCAGACTGTAATGGTTGAAGAACCGTCTGCTGCAGTAACTTTAAGAATCCTAAAAGGTATTAAAGAACACTACGAAAAACATCATGGTGTAGTTATCCCAGATGAGATGCTTGAGGTTGCAATTACAATGGGGCAACGCTACATTAACGATAGA
Organism: uncultured Candidatus Saccharibacteria bacterium; assembly: GCA_947165975.1. Taxonomy (GTDB): domain Bacteria; phylum Patescibacteriota; class Saccharimonadia; order Saccharimonadales; family Saccharimonadaceae; genus Nanosyncoccus. The sequence goes on from CAMVCL010000008.1 coordinate 24,072, forward strand.
TTTATGCCTGACAAGGTGATTGACATCATTGATGAAGCGTCAGCAATTTGTAAAGTGGCTGCAGATAAAAAAGGTGGTGGTAAGTATAAAAAAATGAAGATTGAAAAATCTACATTAGAAAATAAGATTACCGAAGCTGCAGAAAATGAAAATTATGAAAAAGCGGCTGAGTATAAGACTCAATTAGCTAAATTAGAACAGGAAATTAAAGCTCTGGAAAAGGCTGGAGTAAAGGAGACCGAGAACCCGACATTGACGGAGGAAAACTTGGCTACAGCAGTTTCTCTGAAGACTGGGATTCCGGTTTCTAAGGTACATGGTTCCGAAATGAAAATGTTGCTGGATTTAGAAAATCATATTAAAGAGTCGATTATCGGTCAAGATGAAGCTGTTAATGCTGTAGCGAAAGCAATTCGTCGAGGACGTAGCGGAATTGCGGATCCTAGACGTCCGATTGGCTCGTTCTTGTTTATGGGGCCGACTGGTGTTGGTAAGACTGAATTAGCGCGTGTTATCGCGCGTGAAGTGTTTGGTGGTGAAAATGCCTTAGTTAAGATTGATATGTCGGAATTTGGCGAAAAGCATAATGTCTCTCGTTTGGTGGGTGCGCCAGCTGGATATATCGGTTATGATGATGGTGGTAAATTGACTGAAGCAGTGCGCCGTAAGCCTTATTCGGTGATTTTGTTTGATGAAATTGAAAAAGCGCATCCGGATGTTTTTAATTTATTGCTTCAGATTTTGGAAGATGGCGTATTGACGGATGGACAAGGTAATAAGATTAAGTTTAATAATACGATCGTAATTTTGACTTCGAATTTGGGCTCGGCGGATATGTATCGTGAGTCAGAATTAGGTTTTACAGCAAAAACTACTAAAGATAAGAAAGCATTAGAGCAGGAATATGAGGAAAACAAGTCTTATGCGATGAAGGCTTTAAAGAAAGTGATGCGCCCAGAGTTGATTAATCGTTTGGATAATATCTTAGTGTTTCATGCGCTCACTCGTAAGAATGTGGAGAAGATTTTTGACAATTTGATTAATGATTTGAAAAAGCGTTTAGCGACAAAAGGTATTGGTTTGAAGATTGACGCTGAAGCTAAGGATTATTTAATCAAAGAAGGGTATGATCCTAAAAATGGAGCGAGACCTTTGCGTCGTAAGATTGAAGACGAAGTCGAATCATTATTGTCAGAAGATATTATTTCGGAGAAATTGCAAAAGGGTGATATTCCAGTTTTGAAATTGGTAAATAAGAAACTTAAATTAGTAAAGGAGTAATATGAAAGATTATTTAGTGCCTACAGTAGTAGAAGAAACTAATAAAGGCGAACGGGCTTATGATATTTATTCTAGATTGCTTAATGATCGGATTGTTTTTCTTGGCGAAGATGTTAATTCACATACGGCGAATCTAGTAATCGCGCAACTTTTATATTTAGCACATGAAGATTCCAAAAAACCAATCAAGCTCTATATTAATTCCCCTGGTGGATCTGTATATGATGGATTGGCTATTATTGATACGATGAATTATATTGAACCAGATGTGGAAACAATTGGTATTGGTTTACAAGCATCGATGGGGGCGATGTTGTTGTCGTCTGGCGCTAAGGGAAAAAGATATTGTTTGCCGAATTCTCGTATAATGATCCATCAACCGTCTTCTGGCACTGAGGGTAAGATTACTGATCAGGAGATAATGTTGCGCGAAGGAGTATTCCTAAAGAAGCGTTTAGCGGAAATCTTTGCAAAAAATACTGGTAAGGAATTGAAGCAAGTGGAGAAAGATATGGATCGTGATAATTGGATGAGCGCAGAAGAAGCTAAAAGTTATGGGATTATTGATGAAATAATCAAATAGAGTTGATGAATCAATGAAAAATTATACCATATATAATATATGGTATAATTTTGATATGAAAATACTATGGACTGATGGTAGTGCTTCTCCGAATCCTGGGCCTGGGGGATATGCGGTGATTGAAGTTGACAATGATGTTGCCACGCCGGTTGTTTTAGGCCAAGAAAAAGACACGACCAATATTCGTATGGAAGGTTCCGCAATGATTGCGGCGATTAAGTATGCAAGTGGAGAAAGCTGTGAAATTCATTCAGATTCGGAATTTTGGATTAATGTGTTAACTAAATGGGCTTCAGCTTGGCAGGCGAACGGATGGAAAAAAAAGACTGGTGAAATTAAGAATTTGGATCTAGTGCAAGAATTGTATGAATTGTATAGTAAAAATGATGTGAAGTTAGTGTGGGAAAAAGGTCATGACGGAATTGCTTATAACGAAATGGCTGACGAATGGGCAAATCGAGCAAGAAAAGGCGAGGAACTGCGATCATAATAGAAGCTAGTTACAGTAGTAAAAATATGGTATAATATAAAAATACAAAAACTAATAGAAAGGAAGGAATAATGAAACTTTCGGAGGAGCTCATTTATCGTGGCTTTAAGGCCGAAACAACTATTGAAAATCCAGAGGATTTGGATACGCGAGAGAACAAGACTTTCTATTGGGGCGCTGATCCGAGCGCAGATTCTTTGACGATCGGAAATCTAGCGGCCGCTATGATGTGTGCCTGTTTTGTGAAGCATGGATATAAGCCATATCTTTTAGTAGGTGGCGCGACTGGTCAGATTGGCGATCCTAAAGATAATGCTGAGCGCGAACTAAAAGCGCTTGATGAAGTAGAGCATAACAAAAAATGCATCAAGGAGCAAATGGAACGCGTGATTAGCCCCGTAGCTAAAGATGGTATTTCGGTTACAATGGTGGATAATTATGACTGGTTTAAGAATATTAAATATTTGGATTTCCTGCGTGAAGTAGGTAAGGCTTTTTCGATGACACAGCTACTTGATCGTCAATTTGTGCAAAATCGAATTGGCGAGGGGAGTTCTGGTATTTCTTATGCAGAATTTTCATATACTTTGATTCAGGGATATGATTTTTTGCATCTATATCGTGAACATAATGTTGCAATGCAGCTTTGTGGAGCCGACCAGTTTGGCAACTGTACTTCTGGCGTACATTTGATTAAGAGGCTTGAAAATGGTTCGGCTGACGTGTGGTCTACGCCACTGATTATTGATCCGGTAACAGGCCGTAAGTTTGGCAAATCTGAAGGAAATGCAGTATGGTTAGCTGCCACTGATAATGGCTCAGGCAACTATACTTCAATCTTTGATTTTTATCAGTTTTGGATGAATCAGCCGGATGAGTCGGTAGAGTATTTGATTAAAATCTATACATTCCTATCTAAAGAAGAAATAGAGAGTATCTTAGCTGAACATCGCAAAGCTCCAGAGAGAAGGATTGCGCAGAAAGCTCTTGCGCGCGGTGCAACTGAAGTGGTACATGGCAAGAAGGCGGCTGATGCAGTAGAAGCTTTAACGGAAAAGCTATTTGATTCGAAGACCGATTTCAAAGAATTCACCGAAGATGAAATAATTGAATTTGCTGAATATTTACCAACTGTCAAAAAAGGTATTAAATTAGTAGACGCTTTAGTCGAGAATGGCTTGGCAGAATCAAAGAAAAAAGCTCGTGAATTTATGACTCAGGGAGCGATTACGATTAATGGCGAAAAAATCTCAGAAGATGTTTCCATTAAACAAACCGCGATCATTAAGAAGGGTAAGAATAAATTCTTGATTATAAAATGAGATTTTTAGCGATACTAGGCAGGCAACCAGAAATATCAATTTCAGAACTAACTCTGAGCGGGTCTTGCCAGATTTCCTCCTCCATTTCGCAAAAATTCAATGGTGGACATTCTTCGAGCTTGTCATCCGCTTATGTTAAGTTTGTATCTGATAAAAAACTAGACATAAATAAATTTGGGGGGGTTATGAAATTGGCGGTGGAATTAGAACGAAAACCTTTGGATTTTTTGCAGTCATTACCAGAAGGAAAGATTACGTTTGGTGTATCGGATTATTCTAAGAAAGCCTCGCGCAAGACAGCAATAGCTGAAGCCTTAAAATTGAAAAGAGTATTAGTAAAACATGGCCGAAGTGTGAGAGTGGTTGAGAATAAAGAAGCGGCTTTGTCTACAGCTGCATCTTTACATAATGGATTGTCTGGTAAAAATGAACGTAAGATTGAATTGATTAAGGTTGATGATGATTGGTATAAGGTGATCGGCGTTCAAGATATTGATGCTTATGCGAAAAGAGACCAAGTGAGACCAGCGCGCGATGCAAAAGTGGGAATGTTACCACCAAAACTTGCACAGATTTTGATCAATTTATGTGGACCTCTTTCAGGAGGTTCCGTTGTTTTGGATCCGTTTTGTGGAACTGGTGTAGTTTTGCAAGAAGCATTACTTATGGGGTACCGGGCGTATGGAACCGATATTAATGAACGGATGGTTCGATTTAGTAAGAGGAATCTTGAATGGTTGACGAAAGATAGAAATAGTTGTTTTGAGGGAGTTCGGAGCCTAGCAAGGCGAGGAGATATAGCGCTGACTACTCGTGGCGACGAGTCGGTCGTACACGCCCCGAAAAATGATCTATTCTATCTTTCTGTTGGTGATGCAACGTCTTTTAAATGGAAACAGCCGATTGACGCGGTGGCGTGTGAAGGGTATTTAGGTAAACCGATGTCGCAGATTCCTACGGAAATGGCATTAAAAGAACAGAAACAGGAATGTGGCGCGATTATCTTGGGGTTTTTGAGAAATTTAGCGGGACAGATTAAGAGTAATACGCCAGTAACGATAGCGGTGCCGGCATGGTTGCGTGAAAGTGGGGAATATTCGAGACTGGATATTCTTGACGAAATTGAAGAACTGGGGTATAATGTTAATAATAAATCGCGCGAGGGGCTTTTTTATCATCGTGATAAGCAAATCGTTGCGAGAGATATATTAATTTTAAGGAAAAAATAGATGTCACATGTAAAAGCTGGCGGTACCGCCAAAAATGTTCACAATAATGCTGGCCAGCGCCTCGGCGTAAAGCGTTTTGGTGGCCAAAAAGTTAAGAATGGTGAAGTCATCGTTCGTCAAACTGGTGCTACGAAAATTGCTGGTCCAGGTACTTATATGTCGCGCAACTTTACGATTCATGCTGCCAAGGATGGTGTAGTGACTTTTGTGAAGACTAAGAAGACTCACTTTTCTGGCAAATCTTTGCCGCGTGTACGTGTAGAAGTACGCTAAGAGTAACCCCGTAATGGGGTTATTTTTTTGTGGTATAATTTTGTTATGGCTAAAAATAAACGCCTTGGTTTCTCAGTTCGAACAATTTTGATTGTTTTGACGATTATTCTAGTTTGTTATGTAGTTTATCAGAACTGGGCTGACATTTTAGAGACTCTTAAACATTTACATGAAGCAAATGGTTTTATTTTAGTGCTTTTGATTCCGGAACAATTATTTATGTATTTTGCCTGTGGACAGATCTTTTTTTCTTATTTGAGACATCGAAAGAACGTTAAAAAGTTTTCTGATAAAGAGGTCTTAAAAATTTCTACAGAATTAAACTTTGTAAATCATGCTGTTCCGGCTGGTGGAATTGGGGGTTTGGCATTTTTGACTTATAGGATGGCGCCATTTGGTGTAACTGCAGGGCAAGCGAGTTTTTTATACGTTTTTCGCTATGCAATTACCACTGTAATTAATTATGCTCAGGCTTTAGTTGCGATTTTAGTGTTATTAACACTAAACATGATTCCGCCTGAAGCTTATTGGATTATTCCGGTAGCTCTTTTAATGAATGCTGGTGTGTTGGGGTTTTTAGGCGTAGTGATTTATATAGCTAGTAATAAAACACGAATTGATTTTTGTTCTAAAACACTCTCACGACTACTTAACTCTTTCGTTAAGATAATTACATTTGGATATAAAAAGAAAATTATGAATGATACGAAGATCGGCACTTATTTTGTAGATATCCATGAAAGTGTAAAAATTGCAAAAGAGAATAAACAATCTTTGAAAGGCCCAATTTTTTGGGGTTTTGTCTATAGCTTTTTAGAGGTAGGAACTTATTGGTTGGTGGCGATTTCGCTGGGTCGTCCAGAGTTGTTGCCGTACATTATGATTGGCGAAGCAATTGGTTCGGTATTTGACGGTATTGTGCCATATGGATTATATGAACTAGGTATGGCGGGCGTAATGATTGCTCTTGGCGTTGATTTTCCGACCGCAACAATTATTACCGTGATGACACGTGTGATTACTCTACTTTTCACAATTGCTTCCGGTTCAATACCATATTATGATGCAATTAAGGAGAAGGATGAAAGATAGTTTTACTCCAACCGAGTTTGTGAGCGTAGTTAATCAAACACTCGAATATGCATATTCTTCAGTCTTAATCACGGGTGAGGTATCTAGTTTTAAAATAAACCAAGGTAAATGGGTATTCTTTGATTTAAAAGACGAAGAAACTAGTGTTTCTTGTTTTATGACGTTATGGTCTTTACGTCAGCCGTTAGAAGACGGAATGAAAGTAACGGTGCGAGGTGTACCGAAATTGACTAGGTGGGGTAAGTTTTCGATTACAGTCTCTCAAGTGGTGCCGGTGGGCGAGGGGAGTTTAAAAAAGGCTTTCGAGCTATTGAAGAAAAAACTTACAGCTGAAGGACTTTTTGAAGTTAGTAAAAAACGAGCTTTGCCTATTGATTTAACGAAGCTGGGTGTTATTTCGTCCACTCAGGCGGCTGGCTATGCAGATTTTGTTAAAATTTTAAATGCGCGTTGGGGAGGGATTGAAGTTCAGGTGGCGCATACACAAGTACAAGGAATGGATGCGCCAGACCAAATAATCAGAGCATTGAGATATTTTAATGAACGGGGCGATGTGCAGGTAATTGCTATCTTGCGTGGTGGTGGTTCAGCGGACGATTTGTCATGTTTTAATGATGAAAAATTGGTTAGAGAGATTGCAGCGTCGAAGATCCCAGTGATTACGGGAATTGGTCACGAAGTTGACGAATCATTGTCGGATTTGGCGGCGGATGTGAGGGCTTCAACTCCGTCTAATGCTGCAGAAATGTTGACTAGGGACCGTGTGGAAGAAAAAACCAAACTTATTCGCGTTATGAATCGTACAGAACAAGTGGTGGTTCAGGAGATTGACCGAGCTCTTGATGCTAATGCGGAGAAAGTTAGACGTGTTTCTAATGCTGTTTTAGCAAAATATATTGGACCATTGATAATTGATAATCGAAATAAGATAAAACAGGTTTTTGAAAGAATCAATAATGAATATAATACAGCCTGGAATGATTTGAGTCAGAAGCAGAAAATCTTAACAGTTTTAAATCCAGAAAAAGTCTTAGAACGTGGTTATGCAATTTTGTCTGGTAAAATTTCACCGGGCGAGATAATCAACATTACGACCATTAATAAACAAATCGAAGCAGAAATTAAAGCAATCAAGGAAAGGAATTAAATGGTAGAAAAAATTAGTTTAAATCAAAAAATCGAAGAATTAGATAAGAAAGTCGAATGGTTTTATTCTGATGAGTTCAAATTGGATGAGGCGGTAGATAAATATAAGGAGGCGACTAAAATAGCTAAAGAAATTGAAAAGGACTTAGATGAACTAAAAAATGAGATTGAAGTTCTGACAGAAGATTTTAGTAAATAATATTATTGACTGAAAAACAGTGGAAATGATATAATGTGGTTATGGATAATTCTAATTTTCCGCCGATGCAATCAATGAATGGCGGACAACCGATGCAGCCTTCTCAGCCGATGCAACCCATGGGTCAATATCAGGCCCCAAATGGTATGCCAATGGTGCAACAAGTTCAGCTGATGCCCGAAGAAAAGAAAGATATTGCTGGTCTAGTAAAGACGATTGTTATTATAGTAGTTTCATTAATTGCGGTAACTTTTATTGGCTTGTTTATTTGGATGACCATGGAGAAGAATAGTATTCAGGAAGATATTGATGGGCAAATTAGCGTCGCTGTGGCTGCCGCTAAAGATGAACAAGCAACTAAAATGGAAAAGGACTTTTCGGAACGAGAAAAATATCCATACAAGCCTTTTGCTGGTCCAGCAGATTATGGTCAATTATCGTTTGAATATCCAAGGACTTGGAGTGTTTATATAGCTAAGGCTGCAAATACAGGTGGAGATTTTAATGCCTATCTCAATCCTAATCAAGTTGACGCTATCGATAAAGAAAATGTTAACGCTTTGAGAGTGACAATTCGTAATGAAGGGTTTGATAAGGTTTCGGCGGAATATCAGAAAGCTATGGATAAGAAAAATTCGAATCTAACAATGACTTCTACGACGATTGGTCGTGATAATAATATTACAGCAAATCGTTATACTGGCACGATTCCAGATACAGAATTCTCTGGTTATATTATTACTTTTAAGATTCGTGATAAAACTGCTATTTTGCAAACTGATTCAACTTTGTTTGGGAAAGAATTCGATAAGTTACTTACCACTGTGAAATTTAACGAATAATAACGTGTTATAATGGGGGTATGGATGTGGAGGTTGATGGAATTTTGGTGGCAGCACACGAACTAAAGGCTCCTTTGGCGGTGCTTCGTCAACTAGCTTTATCGTTTGATGAAATGGATTCCACGAATGAACATATACGCACAGAGATGATTAGCGTATCTGAGCGTGCAATGAAACAAGTTAATGATTTAGTTAAAATACGTAGATTAGAGGATGGTTTGTTCACGATGGAGCCTGTGGCGGTTCGTGCTGTTTGCGATGATGTGATGCGAGAACTTTATCATTTATTCAGACATAATCGACGAGATTTGTTTGTTAAATATTCTAACCGTTCACGTTTAGTGACTGCTAATAAGGATTTGCTTCACAGTGTGATATACAATTTTTTGCTTAATGCTATGCATTATTCTGGGGAAGACACGAGGGCGGAATTATTAGTAAAAGACTATCATGATACAGTTAGGGTTGTCGTGCGCGATTATGGTCCATCATTACCAATGGATGTCTGGCGTGAGATGAAAAGAGGGTGGATCGAGAAGCCGACCTCTATCGCTATGCGTCCTGGTTCGTCTGGTCTAGGTTTATTTATCGCTTCTAGATTCTCACGTTACATGAATGCTGATGTTGGCGCAGTGCGCCATCGTGATGGGACAAGTTTTTATGTAAATATGCCAATATCAAAACAAGCGAGTTTGTTTGAAATATGATTTTTGTGATTGATGATGACATAACTATGGCAGAATGCATTGCGAAGGCGTGTAAAAAAAAGACGCGAATTTTCGCTAATGCAATTGATGCTATGGAAAAAATTTCAAATGGGGAAATTCCTGAAATAATTTTTTTGGATATTTTATTGGATGGGCCAGATGGTTTTACTTTTTTGAATGAACTAATATCGTATTCGGATACAGCAAAAATACCGATAGTGATTGTCTCGTCGCTTGATCTTAGTGATTATGATTTAAGTGTTTATGGTGTAGTGGGGGTTTTAGATAAGACTACAATGTTACCAAAGGATATTGCTAATTATGTTGAAGAGTATTGTAGATAATAAGGATATACGAACCACGGGTTATGTTCTTCGACGTACGAGTTATGGCGAGGCTGACCGAATTTTAAGTCTGATTACTCCACATGGAAAATTAAATGTAATCGCAAAGGGGGTACGAAAATCGAAATCCAAATTAGCTGGTAGCATTGAATTGTTTACACTTACCGATTACAATATCCATTTTGGCAAGTCTGAGCTAGGTGTGGTAACTGGTGCTAAAATGATAAATCATTATGGTGGGATATTGAAAGATTTCCGTCGTATGGAACTAGCGGGGGTTGTGTTGAAAAAGATTAGCCAAGCTTCAGAGAACCTTGACAATAATGAGTATTATGACATTACTAAACAAGTATTGGTTGGCTTAGATAAGGGATGGCCTGCAGACTTAATCGAAGCATGGTTTTGGCTACATCTAATAAAATCGATGGGAGAGGAAATTAATTTATATCGTGATGTGGACGGCGTAAAATTGATGCCGGAAAAGAATTACTATTTTGATGGAATGCAATTAGCGTTTTCTGAGAACACGCAAGGTGATTATGGCGTAAATGAGATTAAAGTTTTGAGGTTGATGGCTACTTCTGAATTGAGATTAGTTAACCGTGTAAAAATAGATGATGATATATTAGCTAAGGTTTTGAATGTGTCTCGTATGGTGGCGCATTTATGATATAATTAGTAGATAACAAACAAAGGAGATATTTATGGCAGACTTTAATAAAGTTTTGACGCCGGGGGATTATGAAAAAGGCGAGCTTAATGTCGTGATTGAAATTCCGACTGGTTCTAACCATAAGATAGAATGGGATCGTGAGCATGCTTGTTTCATGCTTGATCGCGTTGAACCAATGGCATTTGCAAAACCTTGTAACTATGGTTTTATCCCGCAAACTTTAGATGAAGATGGCGATGAACTTGATGTATTAATGATTACCGATCAGCCACTTACGACTGGTATTTGGATGAAGGGACGTATTTTGGGCGTGATGAGATTTGTTGATGGTGGTGAAGTCGACGATAAGATTATCTGTGTTCCTGATGATGATCGTAATAATGGTGACGCATATAAAACTTTGGAAGACTTGCCAGCGCAAACCTTGAAACAGATTGAATTCCACTTTAACCACTATAAAGATTTAAAGAAACCTGGCACTACAGAAGTAAAAGCTTTTGAAGATATCAAATCTGCTAAAAAGATTATCGCGGCTTCGATTGAGCGTTATGAGGAAGCTCATCCAGAACTTAAACTTAAAAAAGGCGTTAAGAGCGCCGTAGATGAAGTCAAGAAGGCGATAAAGAGCTAATTGATCAAAAAACCTCCCTGATGGGAGGTTTTTTGATGAAGTTTTATTCTTCAGCTGATTCGGTTTCGTTAGTTTCTTCGGTTTCGCTGCCGTCGTCGGAATTTGTGTTTTTAAGCATTTCCATGAATTCGATTTGTTGTTTAACTTCGGAGGCGGTCATACCTTCGTATTGATCTTCGCTATTAGTGATGACGATGTATTTACCGTTGAGTTCAGCATCTTTTAGGGATTCGTCATCAGACTCTTTGAGCGCATCAAATGATTTTTTGGCTGTTTCGGCATCTGGATATTCGGCATAAGTTTTCATGCCGGTAATATTGTCCCCTTCATAGGTATAAACGATATGTGTTTTGATAGGCATGTATTCTTGTGCGTCGTCGTCTGTTTCGAGGGAATCAGTCTCAATAGTTAAGACATATTTGGTGTCGTCAGATTTGAAGTAATTATCATTAAGACCACCATTTCGTGTAGCAACAATTGCTATTACGGCGATAATAACTACAACTGCAATAGCTGAGCAGATACCAATAATTAATTTTTTATTGTTTTTCTTAGCTCTGTTAGCCATGTTTTTCTCCTATTATTTAATATAATCTTAACATAAGTATTATAAATTGGCAATGTTCACCCTAGTTTGTTCGGTAGTGTCGCGATCGCGAATCGTGACTGTATTGTCTTCTAATGTGTCAAAATCTATTACTATACATTTTGGTGTGCCGATTTCATCTTGTTTGCGGTAGCGCTTACCAATGTTACCCGAATCATCCCAAGTAACGTGACTATATTTTTTCTTAAGAATATCGTAGACTTCTTTAGCTTTTGACACTAGCTCTGGTTTGTTTTTGAGGAGTGGGGAAACACAGAACTTGAAAGGAGCAAGATTCTCCGAAAGTTTCAAAACAATGCGTTTCTCACCATTTATCTCGTCTTCGGTATATGCATTGGAGATAACGGCTAGAATCAGACGTTCGACGCCAATAGATGGCTCAATGACGTGTGGGATAAAGGTTTCGCCTGTTTGTTTGTCACGATATTCCATTGATTTGCCAGATTCTCTTGCTATATTCGATAAATCAAAATCGGTGCGATAGGCAAGACCCATAAGCTCTTCCTCGCCATTAGGATAATCAAACATGAAATCGATGGTGCGTTTAGAATAATGTGCACGATCTGCTTCTGGAACTTCGAGTTCATGTATCTCCTCCTTAGGTAGGCCGAGAATATTCTCTAAAAATTCGTGACTTAGTGCGCGCATTTTTTCGAAGTTTTCTTCCCAAGTGTCTGGATGGACAAAGTATTCGATCTCCATCTGGCTACATTCGCGGTCGCGAAGGATGAAATCACGTGGACTGATCTCGTTGCGGAAGGCTTTACCCTGTTGAGCAATACCGAACGGCAAGTTTGGGTAGAATGTATCTAAGACGTTCTTGTAATTTACGAAGATACCCTGAGCGGTTTCGGGGCGAAGATAGGCAATGTTTTTCTCGCTAACTTCTTTGTCATCGCCTGGTAAGACTGCGCCAACATGGGTAGAAAACATCATATTGAATTTACGAATTGGCCCCCAGTTTTCTTTGCCACAGACTGGGCATTTGGTGTGAGTGGCATGAAATTCTTCGGTGGTAACAGATTCATTAATGTTGTCGGCGATTTTGTCGGCGCGAAAACGTGACTTGCATTCTTTGCATTCGACTAAAGGATCTGCGAAAGTTGCAGTGTGACCACTGGCGACCCAAGTGCGAGGGTTCATGATAATGGCAGCATCTAGACCATACATATCGGTGCGATCTTCGACAAAGAATTTCCACCATGCGTCCATTATGTTTTTCTTAAGCGAAGTGCCTAGCGGACCGAAGTCCCAAGTACCAGCCATCCCGCCATAAACGTCGCTTCCCTGAAAAATGAATCCACGGCGTTTGCATAAGCTTACAATATCATCTAATTTATTCATATCATTATTATAACACTTATCCCAGATAATAATGTTCTAATATGGTATTATATATATTATATGAGTAAAAATAAAAAAGAGAAGAAGCCTATTAGGGTAAAGCGAACGCTTTACTATTTTTGGAAGGCTTTAATGCAATATAAAGTTCGTACTATCTTGATATTACTTTTGGTGCCATCATGGATTTTTCTTTCAAATATCGTGGTGCCATATGGTACTTCGGAAATAGTCGGCAAATTGTCTAGTGGCGATTTCGAGATTGAGAATTATACGGGTATCCTTCTTTTAACGATTCTGTCAGCAGGATTTAACAATTTGGTTGTGATTCGTGCGATTGATTGGCTAGACTGGTCATTGGATGCGAAGTGTGGCGAGTATTTGAGTAAGTTAGCTTTTAATGCGGTTATCAATCAATCAATGACTTTCCATAATGAACATTTTTCGGGCTCTTTGACTTCGGCAGCCAATAAATTGCCCAATGCTTTTATTAATTTGAAATCAAACTTCGTATGGGATATCTTCCCTCTGATTTTGACACTTGTCTTTTCGGTGGGAGCAGCGGCGGTGGTTTGTTTGCCTTTCGCAATCATGCTAGCTGTTTACGCAGCAATTTACATGACCGTGGCAATAGTCACTTATTATAAAACGATGCATTATGATTCGGCTTTGGCCAATGCAGAAAATAAACAAACTGGACAATTAGCCGATTCGATCACTAATGAGATTTCGGTAAAATCATATGCTCGGGAGAAATATGAATTTAAGCGTTTTAGTCGTGATACACATCGAACTCATGATGCAACAATGGATGTGGCGAAAGTGTCGTTTTGGCGTAATATGTCGATGAATATAGTAAATATGGTGACTTATGCTGCGCTTTTGATTTTGATTGTTTTAAGCCACGATATGTTTGGTCTTGCGATTTCTAGTATTGTATTCTTGTATTCAGTGTCAAATTCATTACTTTCGAACGTATGGACGATCAATCATATATTGCGAGCAATCAATCGTTCATTTGGAAATGCTAGTGAGATGGTGGAGATCTTAGATATGCCATATATCGTTGACGACAAGAATGATATTCGCTTCAAGGTCAAGGAAGGTGCGGTAGATTTTAGCCATATTGATTTTCAACACCATGATCAAAAAACTAAGTTATTTGAAAATTTTGATTTGAATATTCCGGCTGGGAAAACTGTGGGGCTTGTAGGGATTTCTGGTTCAGGAAAAACTACATTGACTAAATTACTACTAAGATTTGACGATGTTACGGCTGGAGCGATTTATATTGACGGTAAGGACATTAGGGATGTAACACAGCAAAGTTTACGCGAAGCGATTGCTTATGTACCGCAGGAATCCTCATTATTTCATCGTTCGGTGTTTGAAAATATTGCCTACGGAAAACCGGATGCTTCTAAGGATGAGGTAATTAAGGCGGCAAAATTAGCTAATGCGGACGAATTTATTCGGGACCTGCCAGACGGCTATGATACGTTAGTGGGGGAGCGTGGCGTTAAATTGTCTGGTGGACAAAGACAACGAATCGCGATAGCGAGAGCCATCTTGAAAGATGCTCCGATTTTGGTGCTTGATGAGGCGACTTCGGCATTAGATTCAGAGTCTGAAGCATTGATCCAGGAAGCTTTGACTAATTTGATGAAAGGTAGAACTTCTATTGTGGTGGCACATCGTTTGTCTACAATTGCTGGACTAGATGAGATTGTGGTATTAGATGAAGGAAGGATTGTTGAGCAGGGGTCGCATCATGAATTACTGGATGCTGATGGGGAATATAAGAAACTCTGGTCAAGACAGAGTGGCGCGTTCTTGGAAGAGAATTAAATAGTACACTAGATATGGCGTGCTAGATGTGGTGTACCGGATATAGTCCAGTTTTAGTCGGCCCAGAAATCTTCTGGATTACTAACAACTTCGATATTAACTGTGTTTTCTTCGCCAGTTTCAAAGTTTTTGGCGCGTAAGGTTTTGGCGCCGATTTCAGATTCACCGATGACGATGCCATGAGTAGCGAGTTTGGCGGCATATGATAATTTGTCGCCAAGTTTTTTATTTAGAAAAACTACTGTAGTGCTGAGATTTTTGTCACGTAACTTGGTGGCAACATTCATAGCTTCATCATATTCATGTTCAGAAACGGGAATAATGGCATAATCAACTAATTCTTTATTTCTTGATTTAATAAGTGATTTTTCGTTAAGGATGTAGAACAAGCGTGTGAGACCGATGGAACCTCCGACGCCTGGGAAGGATTTTTCAGAAAAATGCTTGGTAAGATTTTCGTAGCGGCCACCACCACAAACTGAGCCGATATTCTTATGTTCCGGTAGAATGAATTCGAATACTGTACCAGTGTAATAATCGAGTCCGCGAACGATTTTGAGGTCGGCAGTAATTTGCTCGGTAAGACCGATTGACTCAAGTAGATATAAAACTTGGTCAAGCTCGGTGACACCTTCGGCGAAAGTCGAGTTTTCGATTTCCAATTCGTTAAGTGTCGATACTATGGTTGAACGGTGACCGTTTAATTCGATTAGAGTAAAGATATCTTTAATAGTAGTTTTGTTTAAATCTAGCTCTTCGAGGGCGACTTTAGTCTGTTCCGGTGTGACTTTTTCGGCATGATCAATGATATTCATGATTTCGGCAGAAAGAGCAGTAAGATTATGTGCTTCCATAAAGCCAGTAAGGATTTTACGATTGCTGATACGTGCTAAGACTGGAGTATCGAGCTCAAAGGATTTAAAAGCATCTAGCAACGTTGAAATAACATCTGCATCGTATGCAATTGGAAGTGATTCGCGACCAATCACGTCAACATCACATTGATAGAATTCACGAAAGCGGCCTTTTTGGGCGCGTTCACCACGGAAATTGGTGCCAATCTGAGAAACCTTAAAGGGGAAGGCTAGATTGTTTTCATGTTCAATGACATAGCGGGCTAATGGCACGGTGTGATCGAATCGTAGGGCTTGGCTAGCGCCTTCGGCGGATTCGGCAGTTTTAACAACTTTGTAAATTTGCTTTTCAGTATCGCCGCCAGCTTTAGCTAGAAGGATTTCGGTTCGTTCGATTGAGGGTGTTTCAACATCAAAGAAGCCATGAGATTTATAAACTTCAGCAATTTTGTTTTTAAGGTTATTAAAAATGGCTTGGGTTTCAGGCAATAATTCCTGAGCGCCAGAAATTGGAGAAGTATTAAATTTTTTCATACTTTTTATTATACCATACTGGTATTTGAAAAGTTTTTGGTGATTTTATATTTCTTATTATTTCTCATGAGAGACATTTTTTAGGTGACAAAAATTGGAAAATATGTTATAATTTACTTTTGAGTGGGCGTACTTTTAGAATTAGGATAGTGAAAGGGGCATTATTATGAAACAACTAAGTATTCCTAAAAGTCAAAATACTGAAGAAATTGCACAATTAATAAGGGAAAAGAGAGAATTGCTGAAGAAGAGTTTGAAAAAGGCTCATAGAAAAGATTTTTCGATAAGAGTAGTCGCAAAAAGAGTGGGTATTAGTCCAACTCATTTAGAGAGATTAGAACATGGTGAGCGTGATTTATCTACAATTAATATAATCTATGGCATTTCGCGTGAATTAAATATACCACTTAATCAATTAGTAAAAGTGTATCTTGGTCTTTCTGATGAAGAGGAAAGAAGATGCTTCCTTGTAGATGGTGGAGCCTATTATGATATAGACAATAGTCGGATTATTAAAAATAAATCTGCTAAGCTTCTAGAAAAACGAGGGTACAAAGTTACTGAACAGGAAGTAGCAACTAAATTAGGTTGCTCAAAGTCTCATTTCAATCATTATAAGAGCGGTCGTAGAAAATTTAAGGATATTCGTTTATTATATGGTTTATCGGAATTATTTGATGTACCACTATATGTATTTATTAGAAATGAATTAGGGATTACTGATGATGAAATAGCGAGGGTGATTAACTTAGATATAAGAGAATAGAATGCTATCCTATAATAAAACCACTCATTTGTGAGTGGTTATTTTCATACAAATTCTTTTTATTTAGGTATATTTTAAAAATATGTTATAATGGTTATGTAATTAGGCAATACTAGAAAAACTGTCCATGACAAAAGAAAAACATGCAATATTAGCTCCAATAGGACTAGGTCT
>CAMVCL010000009.1 GCA_947165975.1 uncultured Candidatus Saccharibacteria bacterium
CACAGTCCAAGGTGAGATGGGACAACAAAGTGCCAGTAATGGAGCAAGTACTACCCTCTGGGCCTCTAACTTCAAGAAGGATGGCTATGGCTTTGCTGGCTGGAACACAGCCTATGACTACTCCGGCACTAACTATGGTCCTAACCAGACCATCACTGCTCCTAGTGATATAAGTGCTAATGGCCTGTCATTATACGCCATCTGGGTTAAATCTGCTGGTGATATGCAAAACTGGGGTTATGATGACTGTGGCAACATGCACGTTGGCGATGTTACTGCCTTAAAAGATAGCCGCGACAATAATGTCTACGCCGTAGCCAAACTTGCAGACTATAAATGTTGGATGATAGAAAACTTAAGATTAGATAATACCCCAGAACTATCTGGTTTCAATACTAATAATCCATCTCTCCCACTTACAAACACTTGGTGGTTTAGTACAGACAATGATAGTGATATTAAACCAACCTCCAATTATCTCTCAACCACTACGGATCCAACTTCTACTGCTTGGTGCAATGTATATAATTCGTCCAACTGTCATGATCAATCCATGCTAGCCACTAATAATACTACTCTCTTTACCTATAATACGTCGCAAAACTACAGTGTATCTAGTAACGTTTACTCCTATGGTAACTATTATAATTGGTATTCAGCTACAGTAGGACACGGTAATTATAATACATCTAGTGGAATTGTAGAAGGTGACATCTGCCCTGCTGGCTGGCATCTGCCTACCGGCGGGAATGACTCAGAAGAATTTGGTTTGCTAGATATCGCATTGGGTGGTATAGGCGCAAGAGAAACTTCAGAAGTGGTTTCTAATAGTTGGCGTTCTTTTCCTAATAACTTTGTCTATTCGGGTGACGTAGCTGGATCTTCAATTGAATATCGTAATTCATTTGGGATATATTGGGCATCCAGAGCATCTTCTAATTCCAGTGCACGTGGTCTCAGTTTGAACAGCAGCACTATTTATCCGGGCACGAACAGTATGAGTAAATATATCGGTAGGATGGTGCGTTGCGTCGCTAATGTTCAAATAAATGTGTAGGATAAGTCTTAGTGTGATTAGAGCCTAGAGCGTATATTGATCGACTTTCTGAACTTATGTATATTAACGCCATGATATAATCATTTTATGAAAGGTGAAGAATGAAGACGTTTTTCTTTTATGACTTGGAGACATCGGGATTAAGGGCGCGTGAGGATAGGATTATGCAGTTTGCGGGGCAGCGGACGGATATGAATTTGGAGCCGATTGGTGAACCGGTGAATATCCTTGTAAAGATGACGAACGATACGTTACCGAGTCCAGGTGCGATTAATGTTACGAAAATTACTCCTCAAGACACTTTAAGAGATGGAATTATTGAGGCGGAATTTTGTAAATATGTGACTGAAGAAATCTTTGTGCCCAATACGGTGGCGGTTGGATATAATACGGTAAGATTTGATGACGAATTCATGCGGGCGACTTTGTGGCGAAACTTTTATGATGCCTATGAATGGGAGTGGAAGGATGGACGGAGCCGTTGGGATCTGCTTGATGTAGTAAGATTAACTAGGGCTTTAAGGCCGGAGGGTATTAATTGGCCGTTTCGTGAGGATGGTAAGCCCACTAATCGTTTGGAACTAATCACTAAGCTTAATGGTTTAGAACATAAACATGCGCATGATGCGCTTTCTGATGTGTACGCGACAATCGCGGTGGCAAAATTGATCAAAGATAAACAGCCTAAGTTATTTGAGTTTTTATATAAGATGCGCGAAAAGAGTGCAGTAAAGAAATTAGTAAATCTTGAAGACAAACAACCGTTTGTTTATGCGAGCGGTAGATATTCAAATGAACATAATAAGGCTACGGTTGTTGTGCCACTTACGGCGGGACGGAATGGAAACGTACTGGTGTATGATTTACAATATGATTTGGAAAAAATTATGGCAGAATCTGTTTCAGCCGTTCGCTCTACATTTTTTCCGACCGTAAAAGAATTATGTTACAATAAATGTCCGGCAGTGGCACCTTTGGCGGTTTTGGATGCGCAGGATGGTTGGAGCAAAATTGGACTAACTAAAGAACAAGTTGAGAAAAACCTACAAATACTTACGAAGCATCCAGAGTTCGCTGAACGCATGCGGAGCGAGTATGAGAATCGGCCGGAATTTCCGCCAGCAGTAGAGCCTGAAGTGGCACTCTATGATGGATTTTTGAATGATTCAGATAAAGTAAAAGTTGCGGCAGTTCGGAATGCAGAAGTTAGAAATCTTGCAGATTTTCACCCAGAATTTATTGATGAGAGATTGCCAAAGCTATTGTTGCATTATAAAGGACGAAATTATCCGGAATGTTTATCTGAATCGGAAACAGAGTCGTATGAAAAATACCGTCGACAGAGATTGGAGCGACAGGTGCCAGAGTTCATGGCGGAACTCAAAACAATCCAAGATGATTTTCTCAAAGAAGAATTGATGCTTTATTTGCAGTCTTTAATGTGATTAATATTTTACTTCGCTAATAGCTTTTTTGAGGACATTGATGGACTTTTGGAGTTCGATACTTTCGTGTTCGGAAAGTTTAAGGTCGAGGCGACGAATGATCCCCTCGCGGCCAACTACAGACGGAAAACCAAAAGAAGTATCAGAAAATTGATCGTACGAAGAGACAGCTAGAACACGCATCTCGTCATTTAGGATCGAATTGAGAATTTGGGCAACACAGGTGGCGATACCATAGTAGGTGGCGCCTTTTTTGTCGATGATGTCATAAGCTTCGTTTTTAACAAAGTCAGAAATGTCATTACGGGCTTGTTTCGGTAAGAGTTCGGTAACTTTTTGTCCACCAACATCAGCCAATGACCAGATGGTAAGTTCGGTGTCGCCGTGCTCGCCGATTTGATAGGCATGGACAGATTTTGGATTGACATTGAGATAATTGGCAATACGAGTGCGCAGTCTGGCCGAATCAAGTACCGTACCAGAACCAATTACGCGTTCAGAAGGTAAACCAGAAAACTTCATCGTATAATAAGTCAGAACATCCATTGGATTTGAGACAACAAGGAAAATACCATTAAAACCAGAATCCATAATTTGTTCAACCATACCTTTTAATATGTTGACGTTCTTGTTGAGTAAATCCATGCGGGTTTCGCCGGGTTTTTGGGCGGCGCCGGCGGTAATAACAACAACATCACAATCTTTAGCGTCTTTATAAGTGCCGGATTTGATTTTGACGTAACTTGGAGAGACGGCTAATGCATCGCGAAGGTCCATAGCTTCGCCTTCGGCGTCTTTAGCAATAATATCTGTTAAAACAATTTCGTTGACGGCAGTGCGTTGATTGATTAAAGCGTAAGCAATGGAAGCGCCAACATTTCCTGTGCCCACAATCATTACTTTGTTGTTATCCATAAGCGTATTATAGCATATTGTGATGTATAATAATAATATGAAGAAATCAATAATTATTATTACTTTATTATTGTCGAACTTTATTATTGCTCCGGCGTGGGCAGATACAGATGATTTTTACTTTAGTGATTTTACAGCGGATTATTATTTATCTAAAGATGATGAAGGAATAAGCCATTTAAGAGTTGTTGAAAATTTGACGGCAGAATTTCCTAATTATGCGCAAAATAAGGGAATTGTACGAAAAATACCTCTAAGCAATCAAGATAGAAAAAATATAACATTGCCTAATCTGGATGAATCTGATGTAACGTTACTAAGGAATGGTGTTAGTGAACCAATTTGGAGCCTAAGTCGATCAGGGGATCATTACACATTAGAAACAGGTACAGATGATTATGTGCTTGGGACTCAAGTGTACACAATTGGATATGAATATCAAAAAGTAATAACCGACTTCTCTAATCATCAGGAATTATATTGGGATACCAATGGTAATGGTTGGCCACAGAAATTTGATTCGGTGACGGCGCGAGTACATTTTGCAGATGATTTGCTTGATGTTTATACTGGTGAAAAATGGTGTTATGTTGGCAAATATGGTGAGAATAATCAAACGCGTTGTAATATAACGGAAATAGATGATGGCTTTGAATTTACTGTCGGTAGACTTAATTCTTATGAAAACTTAACTTTTGATATAGAGATAAAACCAAATAGTTTTGTGGTACCAGAACCAGAAATCAGCTATGCGTTGGTGGTTGCGACGGTCGTGTTTTCAATAATCGCTATACTAATTGTGGGAGTTTATTACGCTAATAATCGAGATGCACGTGAGAAAATAAAGAAGTATAAGGATATGATAGTGGCGCCACAGTATCAGCCCCATTCGACTTATGATTTGGTAGAAATGGCAGAAGTATACTTAGGATATAAAAAGGATGTTAAAGTAGGGATGATACTTGATATGATTGTAAAGAAAAAAATACTATTAAGAAAAAAAGAAGAAACTTTATCGTCAGGAAAAAAATGGGAGATAGTTATTAATGACTATGATAAACTCCAACCAGAAGAAAAAACAATACTAAGATTATTGGGTGCTAGTGAGGATATGAAAAATGGTGATGCAATAGAGTTAAAGGCATGGCGTACTGAGACGGGTTTGGTAAGTATTGGTAAAGCGTTTGATTCTCTGAACTTGCAAAAGATTAAGAGTGATGGATTGGTGAGTAATAAATATAAACTTGGAGAGACTGGTGCAGTTAAGTTTTCGGATATAAAATCGATGATTGCAATGAGAACGATTGTTGTGGCGCTATTTGTTTGGTGTTTTTCATTAGCATTTGTTATTCAAACTGTTTCAGATTTAGAATTAGGAAAAGGAAAATATGCAGTTTATGAAAGTGAATGTAATATTGCGCTAGCAATTGTTGTTGTGGTTGTCGTATTTATGTTTTTGTTATTAAGCCATAGAAAAAGAGTGATTTCCAATGTGACGGACGAAGGTTTAAAGACATCTAACTATATGGAAGGGCTAAGGCTATATATTAAAATGGCAGAGACTGATAGATTAAAATTTTTGCAGAGTGTAGATGGGGCTGATATTTCTGGCAGTGGGGTAGTGAAGTTGTATGAAAAACTATTGCCATATGCTGCAATATTCGGATTGGAAGAAAGTTGGATGAAAGAGATGAAAAAATATTGCGAGATTAATGGGGTTGTTGAGCCAGACTATCTATTAACTGGTATTACGGCGGCGGAATTGTCGCGTAGCGTGCGAACTGCAGCTTCTTGTGCAAGTAGCTCTGGCCATACGATTGCTGGTGGCGGGAGTTATTCATCGTCTTCTTCTGGTGGAGGAGGTGGTGGCTTTTCCGGTGGCGGCGGCGGCGGAGGTGGCGGCGGCGGTCGATAACCAAAAATATTTGAAAAAAAATGAAATGTGTTATAATTAAACCATAAGTATATTATAAATAATTTAATTTTGAAGGAAGAAGAAATGGATCCAACGAATAATCCAAACCCAACACCAACACCAGAGCCAGGTGCTGCTCCAGTCCCTGATGCGCCTGTCGTAAATCCAGGAGCATCAGCACCTATTCCAGACGCACCGGTAACTAATCCAGAACCACCTGTGGTAACTCCAGGTAACCCTGCGGCGGTTAATCCGGTTTTTCAACCTGAAACTGGTGGTTTGGCGGCAACTGATCCTATTATGAAACCAGAAGCTCCAACCCCACCAGATCCAGTTGAAGAAGAATTGAAAGCCCCAATGAAGGCCGCTGGTCCAGTTCCAGGCTCGATTGGTTCGGCTGTTTCTGGTCCGCAGGATGGTGCGGCGTCAGAAGCTCCAGCTCCAGCAGATAATCCTTTTGCTACACCACCTGCAGAGCAAACTCCGAGCGTATCTTTTAGTGATCCAGCAACAGAGGCTAAGGGTGGCGCATCGGCTGCAGGTAAACCAGCTAAAAATAAGAAAATGGTTTTGATAATCCTGATTGTTGTAGCTGGTATGGTAGTAATCGCTCTTGCCGCTGTGCTTATCATGCAGTTAATGAACAGTAATGGTTCAAATCCCAATCAATCATCTAGCTCTGGGGATTCTAGTGTAAGCGCGGAGCCAGGCGAAGAGTATGGCGGCGGTGGCGAAGGTGTCTCTGTCGAATCGGGCACTTTAACTTGTACCAAAGAGATGGATGCACAAGAAGCAGCTAAAAATGAAGATGCAACTTCGGGAACTGTTACGATTGAAGCTAAATTTGAAGACAGTACTGTGACTGAGTTTTCTTTAACTCGTTCAGTTAATAATGAGTCGACTGGTGAGTCTGAAGTGGTCGAATCACTTAAATCTACTGCAGAAGAATTGACCTTGGCGAGTGCCTCAAATTTTTACCTTACTGCTGAGGAAGGCCAACCGCTTGATGTTTCAATCGATACCGTTAAGAGTACCTACGAGAGCCTTGATTTTACCTGTGAAGTATTGTAAAATATCTTCATGAAAAACAGATACATAACGACGGCAATACCATATATGAATGGAAATCCACATATTGGTCATGCCGTCGATTATTGTTTGGCGGATGTCTGTGCTAGATATTATAATCTGCGAGGCGATAAAGTGCGCATGCAGGCTGGAACTGATGAACATGGTAGCAAGATTGCACAAAAGGCGGACGAACTGAATATCGATGTTAAGGCTTTTGTTGATGAGAAAGCTGGAGCCTTTCAATCGTTTATCGCTAAACTCGGTGTAGAATATACTGATTTCGTGAGAACGACTGATATCGCACACGAAAAACGCGTACAAAAAATATGGGAAAAACTTTCAGAACATATATATAAAGATAATTATGAGGGTTGGTATTGTACTGGTTGTGAGCGGTTTATAACTGATAAGGAATATGAAGAAAATGACGGAATTTGTCCTGATCATCAAAAACCTTACGAAAAACTGAAAGAAGAGAATTATTACTTGAGGATCTCAGATTTTAAAGATGAGATTCGCAAGGCAATACAGACTGACAAAATGTTGATCTTGCCAGAATTTCGAAAAAAAGAAATTCTAAAGCTATTAGAAGAATCACCTGATGTTTCAATTTCACGACCAAAATCACAATTAGAATGGGGAATTCCGGTACCGAATGATGATTCGCAAGTTATGTACGTTTGGATAGATGCACTATCTAATTATATTACCGTGTTGGGGTATCCAGAAAAAGATATTACTGCATGGTGGCCAGCGACAGCTCAATTTGTCGGAAAGGATATTTTGAGATTCCATACGATTATTTGGCCAGCAATGTTGCTTGGGTTGGGCCTTAGCTTACCAAAAGTTGTAGTCTCACATGGTATGATTTTGGCTGATGGACAGAAGATGTCTAAATCGATTGGCAATGTAGTAGATCCTATTGAAGTGATAGATTCTTATGGCTTAGATGCATTTAGATATTATTTCTTACGCCATATTGATACATTTAATGATTCTGATTTTACATGGACAAAATTTGAGGACGCCTATAATAATGAATTAGCTAATGATTTGGGTAATTTGGTGCAACGTTTAGCTACGTTGGCTTCTAAAAATAATATATCAGTACCAGATTATAGCAAAATAAAGCTTTCTGCTGACTATCTTGCATTAATGGATAAGTTTGAATTTGCAAAAGCATTTGACTATGTTTGGGGAAAGATTCAGGGTTTGAATCGTCGTATAGATGAAGAGAAACCTTGGGCCTTGGCTAAACAGGGTGAAGTTGAGAAATTAGAAAAATGTTTAACGTGTTTAATTCTTGATCTAATGCAGGCTAATACGGAGCTTTCACCATTTATACCAAATACAAGTAGTAAGATCAAAGAAGTTTTTTCCGATATGATAAAACCACCAAAAACTCCACTCTTTCCTAAGAAATAAAAAATAACCTCCTGATAGGAGGTTATTTTTTGTTGTTTAGTTTTACTCTTCACTAGAAAGTTTACTAGTAAAATCTGAAAGGTAGAAACCAACTATGCCGCCAACCATAGGTAGTAATGCGAAGATTGAGAGTGCTTGGCAGATACCGCCGAGGATTTCTCCAAATGTTTCGCCTGCGGTCGGGAAAATTTGCATCATGATTGCGACTGCTGGGTTCATGATGAAGTTGTTGTTGAGGCCGAGGAAAGCTGCTGAAACAACATATCCAATGACGGTTGCCAGAATGATACCACCAGCAACTACGGCTGCAAAGGTAAATACACTGCGTTTGTATTCAAGTGCACGTGCATAGAAGAATGCAATAATACAAGCACCGAGAAGTTCTACCATAGCAAATAGCCAGAATTGGTTTTCTCCAACTGCTGTTATGGCTGGAATTTCATAGGCTGTTTCGCCGCCAGCTAAGTGGAAGGCGTTAAAGATGAGCCAGCCTAGCCATGCACCGAGTACTTCTGCAATGATATACATGATACCGCGGATGACAGACATACGGCGTGAAGCCATCATACCAACTGTTACTAATGGATTGAGGCAGGCGCCAGAGAAAGCGTAGATTGCAACTAGGACTGCAACGACTGCAAACGCATAAGTTGCGAGGCTAGCAATACCCATTAATGAAACGGAAAACAGCAATAACGCAACGAGCATGGTACCAAGGATTTCGCCAATTAACGCACCATAGAATTTATGATCCTTAAAAATTGTCAAAATTCCTTCTTTACCTTCATATTTTTTTGCAAAGAAACCAGAAAGACAGGATTTCTTCTTGGTTGTCTTAATCGCCACCTTGTTTGTTTTAGGAGCTTCGAGCTCTGACTTTGCTGCGGATTTTGCGGCAGCTTTGGATTTGGTCGATTCAGTCTTTTTGGACTTAGTCGACGCTTTCGACTTTTTGGTCGCCATTTATTCCTCCTTTAAATAATATTTATATTATTATACCACGAATTATTTGTGCTATAATAAAAAAGTTATCAAATTATAATTTATTTAGGAAAAAGAATGGGTGTAATCGTAAACAAAAAAGATACTGATAATGAACTTTCGCGTAGAATTAATGCTGATCTTAGGGCGAAAGCAATGGAGACTGCAAATATTGATGATGGGGGTGATGTAGATTTGGCAGAAGATGCCGAATATTTGCGTGATCTGAAAAAGACTGGTAGATTTGGATGGGTTTGGATTGTTTTGATTGGTCTAGCGATTTTGTCGTTAATTTCAATTGTGTTTATGTAAAAATATAAACACAAGTGGTATAATATATTATATATGGACAATGAACTAGGTAAGAATGATCCGTTTCGTGGTATGCAGACTGGAAAGGACGGTGTAAGACCTGGTTTTTTGGGTGGAGCTGGTGGTGGTGATGCGCCTGATGGGGTAAGAAAAAACAATGTGGCCAGTGGCTTGTCTGCGGCTGAAGAATCAGCAACAGGTGATGGTGATATAGGGTCTGGTGAGGGACTTGACGGTGCTAGACAAGCGGAAAATGATACAAGTGGGTTGTATTTTGGTGCTGGTAAACCATTAGTTCCAAATAAAGGTAAGGGTTTCTTTAAAGGTAAGTTTGGTAAATCTGGTCCAATTATTGGAATTTTTTTGGCATTATTTGGTTTTGGTGGCGTGATGTTTGGCACGCAAACTTTTCAGCCTTTTAGCCTTTTGGCTCAATTTGAAGAAACTTTTAATTCGATGCATACTTCTGCTAATGAACGTACCAATCGGTTCTTCCGATATCAAATGTCTACTGGAAGAACAAAGAACCCGATTAAGGGTGGAATTCTTTTTGGAAAGAAGTTTTCGATCAGTAAAAAACAAGCGGCTGAACTTAGTAAACAGGGTATAGAATACGATGAAGATTATAATGGTAAAAAAGTATTAAAAATGGCTGGGCCTGATGGCGAGGAATTGATTATTACGCCGGATAATTTTAAAGAAATTTATTCGAGCAATTCTGATTTTTTCCAAAAGTATAACGCCGGTTCTATGACGTGGAGAGGGAAGATAGCCAACTGGTTTGGTACTACGACCTCGAATTACCTGAAGAACAACAAATTGACTCGTAATATGTTTGAGAAGTACAAAGAAAGAGTGGCGGAGGCGGAAGGCGATTCTCTAAAAGCAACAAAAGAGATTATATCTGAAAGGACCAAGATGGAAGGTGATTTAGATATGAGAGTTGCGAAGGAAGGCGAAGATGATGAGGGCAATACTAAGGTTGATGGTGAAGACGAAAAAGTTAGTACTGAGAAGATGCGAGGTGATGAGTATGCGGATGCAAAGATGAAGACAAAAGGAATGCTTGATGATATGAGCGGAAAGTTTGCTAATGCTGCTAATGTTGGTTGTGCTGCATTGAACTTGGTGGGCGCGATCAGCTTACTGGTTGCAGCAAATGACGCTATTCAAATTATCAATCTAACTACCGGAATGTTTGAGACAGTTGATAAGACCAAAGCAGGATATGGCGATAATGCGCCAATTCATGATTTTACTAACGCATTGAATACGAGGATGTATAGCACGACGCACCCTATCGTTGGTGAAGGAAATGGAAATGTGTCGGATAGTGGTATTGAAGGCATGTCTTCGGAAGATGCAGTTACTACATACAAGACGGCAATGGAGGCTGCTGGTGTTTCAGCTTTATATAGCGGTGGTTTAGTCAATCCAAATGATCCTAGTGTGCAAAGTTTTAATATGACTAGCAGCATTAAAAGAGTTTTGGGCGGTATTGGCGTAAGCATGAAATCATATACTGGATGTTTGGTTGCGAGAGCTGGCGCGGCTGCGGTTTCGTTGGCGGTCGATGGTGTTGAGATTGTTGGGTGTGTTGCTGGTCTTCTTGGCGCTGCATTTACGTTAGGTGCTTCTGCGACCGCATGTGGACCATTGGCTGCTTCAGCAATAGCTAAAATAGGCCTTGGAATTGGGATAAGTGTAGCTTTAAATGGAATTGTTTCATTAGTGATCCCGTCTGTGGCTAATCTTTTAATGAGGGATCTAGTGTCTGATTTAGGAGGAGAAGAACTAGGGAATGCTCTGACTTTAGGTGCTAATATGTATCAGGGTTCAGCGCATCGTTCTAACGGGGGTTCTCCAGCAACTATAGAAAATTATAAAATATTTGCTATGGCGCAGCAGGAAGTTATTGCCGAGAACGCTAGGTATGAACGCCAAACTCTAAGCCCATTTGATTTAACCTCTAAAAATACTTTTCTTGGTACGATAATGACTAGAATGATGAGCTTCGCGCATTCGAGTTCGATCGTCAATATTGTCAGCGCTGGTAATTCCGCTGTGACTACTTCGATTGCTGCCTTATCACCAGCTGCTTCAGCTTATGATGTTGCGGAAAGTTTGCCTGATAATATCGAAGATTATGAATCAACTTGTCCATATTTAGCTTCGATTGGTGCAATCGGGGATTCATTCTGCCATCCATACGTAATCACAGATTTGAATACTATCGATAAGGATCCAGTTGAAGTATTGGATAAAGTTGCAGACTATGGTGGTTTTAGCGGCAGTGCGGATGACGAAAATGTAACTATCGATCCGGATTCAGATCTGGCTAAATATATCAGATATTGCGACAATAGGTCTTCAATGTTTGGGATCGCAGATCAAAATATTGCTAACGAAGTTGGTGGTCGTGGCGATGTTAATACTGGTAGCAGTACCTTTAATGCTGGAGCAAATGGTGCAATTGGTGCGATTCCGGTAATCGGTGATGCTATTGATATTATCCAATCAACGGATCAATTAGATCATATTGGGTATATCAGCGGAGAATCTTGTGTGGCTGGCAACACAAATGATGCTTCTAAATCTCCGGATTGGAACAAAGCTAAATACTACCAACGTTTTATTGAAGATCAATCCCTGGCCGAATCGATGGGTATAATCAACAAATCCGCCGTGACGGCATATCTTGAGGATTATTATGAGAAAAACCCTCTAGATAATTCGTATGAAGGAATCTTAGCAAGATATTCTGGAATGACAAAAGATAATGTAATCGCACTTTTGGACTTCATTGATTATGCAACATTTGTGGCAAATTATGATCCTTCGGAACGATTTGCTTTTGGTTCTCCGGTGGTAGAGGTTGACTCAGAGATAAATTATGAACATGAGAATGTTTTGAATGGTGATGGAGTATTGTTTGGCGCTATCGTTTATGCTGATGTAAGAAATCGTAGTTTTGCGGTGTAATTATTGATTAATTAATGATTTCTTTGTTTTGATTTTTTCTCAATTTAGCGGTATAATATATTAATATATTATTTATGGGAATAAACTTATGAATGAGTTGGAGAAACTAAAACAAGAATTAAAGAAGATAAATGCAGAGGCGGTTGGTGTCAAAGATTTACCGGTCGAGAAAAGGGCTGAGTTTGGTCGTAAGATCAACACTAAGAAGGCCGAGATTTTAGCAAAAATCGCAGAGGCGGAAAAGGCTCTATTAGATGTAGATGCAGAACCGATTGATGTGACGGCTTGGTCGGGCACAAATGAAGCGATGCCAGAGTTCTATCCAACTGAATTTGGTTCTAAGCATCCTTTGATGACTGAATTAGATAGGGTGATCGAGATTTATCAGATGATGGGCTTTGATGTAATGGAGTCGAGACAGCTTGATGATGAATTCCATATGTTTGATTCTTTGAATTTTGCTAAAGAACATCCGGCACGTGATGGTTATGATACTTTTAGGACTGAAGAAGGTTTAATTCCGCCTGCACATACTTCCACAATGGAACATCGTGCTCTGAAAAAGTATAAATATAAGTTAGAAAAAGGTGAACCAATTGCGGTGGTTATTCCGGGTCGTGTATATCGTAATGAAGATGTTGATGCGACTCATGAGCACACTTTTTATCAATGTGAGGGAATGTTTGTTTCGAAAGATTGTACGCTTGGAAATATGTTAGGTGTATTGCGAGAATTTTTTGAGCGTTATTATGAACAAAAATTAGAGATTAGAACTCAACCGGGCTATTTTCCGTTTACTGAGCCTTCGGTGGAGTTGTTGATCGAGAAGCCAAAATCCTTAGGTGGCAAAAAGGGTGATTGGCTTGAGATGTTAGGTTGTGGAATGACTCATCCAAATGTTTTGAAGATGGCTGGGATTGACCCAACTGTGTATCATGGCTTTGCTTGGGGTGGCGGTATTGAACGTTTGGTTTTACTAAAATATGCTTTAGGCGATATTCGCTTGTTTGAGTCTGGTAATCTTAATTTCTTAAGGGAGTTTAATTAAAATGAAAATTTCACTAAACTGGCTAAAAAAATATGTAGATATTAAAATACCGGATGAAGAATTAGTGCGGTTGATAGGTGCGCGCTTGGTTGAAGTGGAAGGAGTGATTGATGAAACCCATAAATACGATAATATATATGTAGTGCGCGTAGAATCGGCTGAAAAGATTCCGGATACTCATTTAACATTATGCAAAATCAATGTAGGTGATATCGAGGTGAAAAACGTTCCAAAAACTGACGGTTTGGTGCAAGTAATGTGCGGAGCACCAAACGTACATGCGGGAATGTTAGCAGCTTGGATTGCGCCTGGAGCAGTCGTGCCAGCATCTGTACATGAAGATGCGCCGTTTGTGATTGGCAAGCGAACGATGTTGAAAAAATATGATTCTTATGGGATGCTGGCGGCAGCGGATGAATTAGATCTCGGTGTTGATCACGAGGGAATAATAGAGATAGAACCCAGCATGGCGAAACCAGGAGAAGCATTTGCCGATGTATTTGAATTAAAAGATAAGATTTTGGAGATTGAAAACAAGTCATTGACGCATAGACCGGACTGTTTTGGTTTGATTGGGTTTGCGCGAGAAGTTGCCGGAATCTTGGGACAGAGATTTGATGAACCTATTTTTCTAACACATGAAACTGTTTTTGAGGCAGGATTTTTGGAACAGACTAAAAACAGTGTACGAAAAAAAGGTACTAAGATAAAGATTAAAATTGAAGATGCTAAAATTTGCCCACGCTATACTTGCGCACAAATCAAAATTGTTGATCCGTTGGCGAAGAATAAGTATTTTTCTATGATGGATACTATTTTAGCGAAATCTGGCATGCATAGTATCTCGAAAATTGTTGATGTGACAAATTATTTGATGCTACTGACTGGGCAACCATTGCACGCTTTTGATTACGATAAGTTTAATAAAGTTGGTGGGACGTCAGAGCCAAATGTGATCGTAAGAGTAGCCAAAAAAGGCGAAAAAATTGAACTATTAGACGGGAGTATACTTGAGTGTACGAGTGATGATATTTTGATTACTTCAAATAATGTGCCGGTTGGCTTAGCGGGTGCGATGGGTGGAGCAAACACGATGATTGATGAAAATACAAAGAATGTGTTTTTGGAGGCCGCGACATTTAGCTTGTTTAATCTACGTAAGACTCAAATGTCGCACGGGATTTTCTCAGAAGCTATTACGAGATTTACTAAAGGTATACCTGCCGGTGGAACTTTTAATGTGTTGGCTGAAGCTATCAAAGAGATCAATGGTAAAGTAATTGATATGAATGATGAGTGGATGGAAGATGTCAAGTCAAATACCGTTGAAGTGAGTGTTAATGAGATAAATGATTTACTTGGGACACAGTATGATGAGGCGTTGATTATAAAAACTTTAAGTAATGTCGGATTTGATATCAAAAAGAAAGGCAAGAAGCTGCTAGTGATTGCGCCATATTGGCGGACAGACATTCATATAAGCGAGGACATAACCGAAGAAGTAGGTAGGTTGCTTGGGTATGACAATATTGCGCCAGTTTTGCCACTTCATTTGACGGCTGAGCGTAATCCGGCGTTTGTATTGAGGCGTAGAATTCGTGAACTGATGGCAAGATATGGAGCAAGCGAAGCTTTGACCTATAGTTTCGTAAGTGGTAGATTACTCGAAAAAGCCGGTCAAGATGTTAAGAATTCTTATAAGATCATCAATTCAATTTCGCCAGAATTGCAATATATCCGTCAATCAATCGTACCAAGTTTGTTAGATAAAACATATATGAACGAAAAATTACCGGTTGATAAGTTTGCGATCTATGAGATGAATAGTATTTATCGTAAAGAATACGGCATGGACACTGAGAGTGTGCCGATAGAGAAGGCATCGCTAGGTTTTGTGATAGCAGAACGCAAGAATAAAGACACGGCATTTTATAAGGCGAAGAAATATGCCGCGAAGTTATTTGAAGAACTAAATATTGAAGTTGATTTTTTGCCATTAGAAGGAAAAAGAGCCGAAGAAAAACCATTTGAACCAAAACGTTCAGCTGAAATTTTCATAAATGAAGAATATGTTGGTGTGGTTGGTGAGTTTAAAAATTCGGTGAAAACAGAGTTTAAGTTGGCTCCATATGTGGCGGGATTTGAAGTGGACATAGAATTGTTATTGAAATATATGTCACAAAAGAAGACAATTGCTTTTGGCGTAAAGAAAAAAGAAGACTTGACTATTACGACGAATAAAACATATGCCGAGGCTTTGAAACAGGTTAAAAAAGATTATCCAGATGCACAAATTTTGCCAGGAGTGATCTATCAAGCTGAGGGGCAAAATGATCGAAATATCACTTTTCATATTATTAAATAAATAATCTTGTGTTTTGTTTGAATTCTTTTTGCACTTATGTTAATATGTAGATATGATATTACTTGATTCGGTTACGAAACAATATCCGGGTGATTCTGAGCCGGCGCTTGATAATGTTTCGTTACATATTGAGCCAAATGAATTTGCTTTTTTAGTGGGTAAGTCTGGTGCTGGCAAATCAACTCTAATGAAGATGATAACTAAGGAAGAAGTTCCTGATTCTGGTAAGATTATTATCGGCGGGATTGACCTCGATTATGTAAAAAAGCGTCATATTCCGGGCTATCGTCGTCGTCTTGGTGTGGTTTTTCAAGATTTTAAACTATTACCGCGCCGTACTGTATATGAAAATGTTGCTTTTGCCCTTGAGATTGCTGGAATGAGCGGTAAAGAAATTCGCAAAACCGTACCAAAGGTACTTGAATTGGTAGATTTATTAGATCAGGCGAAGAAATTCCCCGATCAGTTATCTGGTGGCCAACAACAGCGTGTTTCGATTGCGCGTTCGGTGGCTAGACAGCCAAAGATTTTAATTGCGGATGAGCCTACTGCTAATCTAGATAAATTAACGACCGAAGAGATTATTCAGCTTCTGAAAAAGATTAATGATTTTGGCACGACTATTCTTGTCACGACACATAATGAGAATATCGTCAACAATTTGCAGCGCCGCGTAATCACGTTAAAGGGTGGTAAAATTGTTAACGACCAAAAGAATAACGGTATTTATAAATTGGATGAACGCCCGGTGCCTAAAGCTCCTGTTCGTAGAGTACAGACACCTGGACATGCGTTAAGGCCTAGGAGGGTGATACAGTGACAGCAGCCGAAAAAGTAGAAAAAGAAAAAAAATTAAAGAAGATTTCTAAGAAGAATCTAAAGACGATGCAAAAGAATCGCAAGCGTCACGTTGCACGTGAGCAGGCTCGAATCATCAAATATGGAACTAGAGGTTTTTCGCGTAATATTTGGTTATCTTCTGCAGCAACCGTTGTGATGGCTATTACTTTAATTATTCTTTTTGTGACGATTGTGGCTAGTGTTATTTTGACTAACACTGCCGAAATGATGAAAGATAAAATTGATATTACGATTTACCTTAAGCCAAACACCTCCCAGGAAGATTTGGATAGTTTAACTAGCGAGATCAAGAAGGATTCGAATGTTAAGAGTGTTGACACTTCAACTTCGGAAGAGGAATACGAAAAATTCTTAGTAGAGAATGGTAGCAGTGAAGATATCTTGAATATTCTCGATGATGAAATGACTAAGATGATGATTGCCAAAATGCAAGCGACTATGCGTATTAAAGTTTATGATGTAGATAATTTGGATAGCATAAAGAATATTGTTGATAATGGCGAATTGTTTAGTAAATTTACAGACGAAAGTATGCCCCCGACTTACGATGTCAACCGTAATGAGATTGCCACAATTACTTCTTGGGCAAGGATGGCTAGAACTGGTGGTATAATCTTGGCTGCAGTATTTTTGGTAATATCGATCTTGATTATCTTCTCAACAATCCGTATGGCGATTTTCTCTCGTAGGGAAGAAATCTATATGATGAAGTTGGTTGGCGCAGATAAGAGTTTTATTCGTGGCCCATTCTTGGTGGAGGCTGAGATTTGTGGTATTATCTCTGGAGTAGTGGCTGCAACTTTATCCTATTTCGGTTTTAGATTTCTTTCGCCTAAATTAGCTGGTTATGGTATCAACGTTGATGCAATTAATAATATCCTTGAATCGAATCAATTGATTTTGGTTTTCTTGGTGTTCATTGCGGCTGGAGTGATAATTGGTAGAGTTTCAGCGAGACTAGCCGTCTCCAAATATTTGCATAAAACATAGAGCTTATGGTATAATCATATTATGATTAAGCTTAGAAACAAACATAAAATAATTATAGTAGTAGTTGCGGCGTTGATGGTTGTTTCGCCTTTGTTTGGTATCTTTAAAAATAGTAATAATTCAGTTTTAGCACTTTCGAAAGCCTGTCAAAATTCAGCTGCTTGTTTAGAAGCTGTTGAAAAAGAGCGTGAGGCTAACAAGAATGCTGCTAAAGCAGCTGATTCTGCAAACGCTTACCAGGTAAAAGTTACTGAACTATCATCTGAGATTGCGAGTAAAGAGGCTGAAATTGCTGGCTCTGAAGCGGAAATGAAAGAGTTGAAGAAGCAAATTAAGATCAAAGAAGCAAAATTAGCCGAAGAGCAAGAAGCTTTAGCGAAGTTGTTAGTTAATATGCATTTTGAATCTGATGCTGAACCGATTAGAATTTTGGCTGGAGCAACTTCAATTTCTGACCTGGCTGAAAAGGCTGCCCGTGAAGAAACAGCTAAAGAACAGATTTCGGCGTCTGCTGCTGCGATTAAACAGACCAAGGAAAAATTAGAAGAAGATAAAGCTGAGGTCGAAACACTAATTGCTGAACAAAAAGAAGCTAGGAAGACTTTAATGTCAAAAAAATCAGAACAACAAGCTTTGGTTGAAAAATACGAAAATGATGCTGAAGCATACAACGAAGTAGCAAAAGCAGCGCAAGAAGCTCAACGAGCTGCTGAAAAGGCTGAACAAGAAGCTCATCCGGAACTTTATCGCGGTAGTTCTTATACTGGAGCCAATACTTATCCTTGGCAAGCCGATTGTCCTGATAGACAAGATGCCTACGGTACGACTCTGAATGGTTATTATATAGGCGGATTGGTTTGTGAATGTGTAAGTTATACGGGCTGGAAAGCATATGAGATTTATGGTTTAGTTTTGGCGTGGGGAAATGCTTATAACTGGGATAACCGAGCACGCTCGGCTGGTTATGAAGTAAATAGAACTCCCGCTCCGAATACGATAGGTCAAGTTGACAGTGGAGCTTATGGTCATGTATTCTGGGTGGAAAACGTGAATGGTGATGGTTCAATCAATGTGACCGAATATAATAATGCTTACGCCACTCAACTTTATTCTGGTTCGTTCCACTATGGTGACTTTGGTTCGCGCACAATACCGGCTAGTGAAGTGGGTTGGTATAATTATATCCACTTAAAAAAATAGTTATATAATCCGTCAATTTAGTTGGCGGATTTTTTATGAGTATTCTTTTTTGTGATATAATTATTCTTATGAATAAAGAAGTGGAGTGGAAAGAAAAAAAGACAAGTTTAGGTAATGCGATCATAGTCTCAATTTTGATGTTGGGGCTTGGTGTGCTCTTGGGGATGAACTGGAAAAATTGGTTTGGTGGATTTGCGCCATATCTAGGTCTTGAAAAAGATCATGCCTCTGAAGTTGATTGGTCTAGCTTAGACGAAGTTTATAATAAATTAGCAAATTATTATGATGGTGACATTTCACAGGTAGATGTGATCGAGGGTGCAAAGAAGGGTTTAACGGAGGCACTTGGTGACGTCTATACGGTATACATGGATGCCGAGGAGGCACAAGAATTTGAAGATGATTTACATGGGAATGTTGGTGCGGGGATAGGTGTTGAAATGGGTATGCGTGACGGCTATGTACGAGTCTTACGTACGTTACCAGATAATCCAGCTCGTAAGGCGGGGATTTTGGCAGGCGATATATTCTATAAAGTTAACGGAGAAGAAGTATATAGCCTATCGACTGAAGAGATTTCAAAAAAAGTACGCGGGGAGGCTGGTACTGAGGTTGAGGTAACAGTGATTCGTGATGGAGAAGAGAAGACCTTTAAAATGAAACGTGAGGTAATCAATAATGTCTCAGCGTATGTTGAATATGATGGCTCTACGGCAATCGTGACAGTGACGCGATTTGATAATGATACTGGTACAATGGTACAAGGTTTTGCGAATGAGTTTGCTGACAAGGGTGTTAAAAAAGTGATTCTGGATTTACGTGGTAATGGTGGTGGTTATGTTACGGCGGCACAAGATTTACTAAGTCTTTGGATTGACGGTGACACTATCTTGGTGCAGAAGTCGAAGCATTCTGAAGATAAAAAGACCAATTCAAATACCGGTAAGGCAATTCTGAAAGATATGAAGACGGTTGTATTAGTGAATGGATCTACTGCTTCGGCTTCGGAGATTGTAGCAGGGGCTTTGCAAGATTATGAAAAGGCTACAATTGTCGGTGAAACAACCTATGGTAAGGGAGTTGTTCAAAATCTGTTTGACCTCCCAAATGGTGCTAAACTGAAGGTGACGACGGCCTCTTGGTATACGCCGAAAGAACGTTCGATTAACAAGACTGGTATTGAGCCAGATGTGAAAGTTGAGCGTTCGTACGAAGATATTAATGCGATGAAAGATCCGCAATTAGACAAAGCCAAGAAATTGTGATAAGTTAAAATTAACAGATATATTTCGGAGAAGTGTTAGGCACTCTCTTGGAGGTTAATAATGAAAATAGTAATCGCATCAGCAGTATATTATCCACAAATAAATGGTGTAGCTAGGTTTTCGCATAATCTGGCAATGGGATTAGTTTCACGTGGACATGATGTGATAGTAATCTGCCCCTCTCAGACCGGAGAATCACATGAAGAAAAAGTTGATGGTGTCCGTGTGATGTATTTGAAGTCGGTAAACGCAAAAGTTTACCCAGATCAGATACATGATGTCCCTGAGAAACGTAAAATTTTGGGTATTACTATGCCGCGTTTAATCTACAAGTATGGCTTTAGAGTTTCGGTTTTTCCAGCACGTGAAATTAGGGAGATATTAGATGATTTCGCACCTGATGTAGTACATATTCAGGTTTCTGATCCGATTGGATTATCGGTAGCTTCATATGCTAGAAAGAATAATATCCCAGTGGTGACGACTGAGCATAATCAGCCTGAAGTAATCACTGACCCATTACATATGCCAAGGTTGTTTAAAAAGCCTACCAACGTGCTTTTGTCGGCCTATTTTAGGAATCGACAGAGTAAAAGTGATTTTGTGACGATGCCGACTGAGCAATCGATTCGAAACCTACTATCTGATCATGATTTGGGTGTGCCAATTGCGGCTGTTTCAAATGGTGTAGACTTGTCGAATTTTAAGCCTGGTAAGGCATCAGCTGAGATTTATCAGAAATACGGAATCGATAATAAGAAAAAGACAGTTTTATATGTGGGTAGAGTTGATCCAGAAAAAAAAGTTGGTTTGGTGGTAGAAGCATTTTTAAGAGCTAACCTTGATAATGCCCAAATGGTTGTGGTTGGTGATGGAGTTGATCGACTTCGCTTAGAAAGATTGTATAAGACCAAGAAGGATGTGAAGTTTTTGGGACGAGTAGTGGGTTCTGATTTGTATGAATTATATAAGGTTGGTGACGTGTTCGTTACGGCATCTGAGATCGAAACTCAAGGAATCGTATTGATTGAAGCAGCGGCTACTGGTTTGCCTTTAATTGCAGTTGACAAGGGAGCCGTGGCTGAGGTTTGTTTAGATGAAGAAAACGGTTTTCTTTGTGAACCTGGGTCAGTAGCAGAAATTGCAGCAGCGATTAAAAAAATCCTTTCTGATGATAAACTAAGAAAGGAGTTTTCTAAAAAATCGCTGGAAATAGCAAAAGAACATGATTTTGAAACGACACTGGATAAGTTCATTAATATTTATAATAAGGTTACTCGGCATTAGCTTTAAGATAGGGGGGATTTATGGTATAATATTTTTATGGATAGATATAGACCGCTAAAGATAGAGCAAAAATGGCAAAAAAAATGGGAAAAGGAAGAGGCCTTTAAAGCCACTGAGGTTGAAGGAAAACCAAAAGTGATGTTAGCCGAGATGTTTCCATACCCGTCGGGTGCAGGACTTCATGTGGGACATGTACGAAACTTTACGATTGTGGATGTTCTGACGCGGTTCTTTAGACAACAGGGATTAAATGTGATGCGGCCATTTGGCTACGACACTTTCGGGCTTCCAGCCGAAAACTATGCGATTAAGACTGGTACGGCTCCACAAGATATAACAGCGGTTAATATTGCTAACTTTCGTAAACAAGCCAAAAAACTTGGTTATGCAATAGATTGGTCTCGTGAAATCAACACCTCAGATCCAGAGTATTATCGTTGGACACAGTGGTGTTTTTTGCAGCTATTTAAAAAGGGTTTAGCTTATCAAAAAGAATCATATCAATGGTGGTGTCCTGAAGACCAGACAGTGTTAGCGAATGAGCAAGTTGAGAATGGCAAATGCTGGCGTTGTGGGCATGAAGTTGAAAAGAAAAAGATGAAGCAATGGTTTTTCAAGATCACTGAGTATGCGGACGAGCTTTTAGACGAAATTGATAATCTTGAATGGCCGGAAAAGATCAAAGTTATGCAGAAGAATTGGATCGGAAGAAGTGTAGGCGCTGAAATTGATTTTGAAGTTGAAGGCGGAAGTCCAAAAATTCGAGTATTTACGACACGAGCAGATACAATTCTTGGGGCGACATTTTTAGTTTTGGCACCAGAATACGCTGGGCTTCAGCATATTGTTTCGGATGATTGTAAAGAGGCGGTCGAAAAATATAAGGCAGATGCTTTGAAGAAATCCGAAATTGAGAGACAAGAGAACAAGGAAAAGACAGGAGTATTCACTGGTGCTTACGCTATTAACCCTGCGACAAAAGAAAGAATTCCGATTTATGTTGCGGATTATGTTTTAGCGGGTTATGGTACTGGGGCAATTATGGCGGTGCCTGCATATGATGAGAGAGATAGGGAGTTCGCTGAGAAATTTGATTTACCAATTGTTGAGGCGGAATTGATTGATAAAGATGCCTATGGGACGCCAAAAATTACTTACCGGATGCGTGATTGGTTGATTTCGCGTCAGCGATATTGGGGTTGCCCAATTCCGATTGCATATGATAAAGATGGTAATCCTCATCCGATCCCAGAAGATCAGTTACCTGTGATGTTGCCAGAGGTGAAGGATTACAAACCCGATAAAACGGGTCGATCGGCTTTGGCTAAAGCTAAGGATTGGTTGACCGTGGAAATACCCGTCAAAGATCCTAAGACCGGTAAGACTCATATGGAAAAAATGACTAGAGAAACCGATACATTAGACGGTTACGCTTGTTCTTCGTGGTATTTGTGGCGTTATGCTTCGCCGCATGATGATAAGGCGGCTTGGGACGAGAAAGCGATTTCGTATTGGGAACCGGTAGATTATTATTGTGGTGGCGATCATGCAGTAGCACACCTTCTTTATGTCAGGTTCTGGTGTAAATTCTTTGCAGATGAGGGTTTTTTGCCGTTTAGGGAACCAATCAAGAGATTGCTTTATAATGGCTATATTAATGCTCCTGATGGTAAGAAAATGAGTAAATCTAAAGGTAATGTGATTGATCCCTTGGATGTGATTGATGATGGTTATGGTGCGGATACTTTGCGTACTTATGAGATGTTTATTGGACCTTATGATATGGACGCAGCCTGGGATACGCGAAGTGTTGGGGGCGTTTATCGATTCTTAAACAGATGCTATAATCTTTGTTTTGATGCGAAAGCTATACGTGTTGATGATGATAAGAATGTAGTCGTGCGTAATAAGACCATAAAAAAAGTGACAGAGGATATACATCGTTATAATTTCAATACTGCAGTGGCGGCATTGATGGAATATGTGAATGAATTGTATAAAAATGGTGCTAGTAACGAAGACTTAAAGGTTTTAGCTAAACTATTGAAGCCGTTTGCTCCTCATCTTGCTTCCGAAATGTTGGAAAAGTTAGACAGTGATGAAGAGTGGCCAAGATGGGAAGAAAAATATTTGGTTGCAGATACGTTAGAGTTGGTAGTGCAAGTAAATGGTAAATTGAGAGCAAAATTGGACATTAGTGTGGATGACTTAGAGGATGAAGAGAAAATTATCGAGATGGCCAAAACCGATAGTAGAGTGCAAAAATACGTTAAGGGCGGCATAAAGAAGACGATTTTCGTGAAAAAGAATCGACTTGTAAATATAGTAGTATAGTTTTAAACTTACGCACTGCATGTTATAATGATGGCATGGTAAAAGTATATACAACACCAACGTGTGCTTATTGTCATGCCTTAATGGATTGGTTAGAATCAAAAGACATTAAATATGTTGAAAAGGATGCCACTAAAGAATCTGACATAAAAACAGTACCAGTAACTGAGGTGGACGGTGTTAGGATTGTGGGGTTTGATCGACCCGGTATCAAAAAAGCCTTAAAGGCGGCTGGATTATGGAAATAATTTTAGTTTTGGATAATATTCGCTCCACTTATAATGTCGGGGCGATTTTGCGTACGGCAGAAGGATTTGGGGTTACGAAAGTTATTCTATCTGGTTATACGCCGAGAGTACATGACGTCGATCTATTACCGCATCTTAGAGCTAAATTGGATAAAGAGATTCATAAGACTGCGTTGGGGGCAGAAGATATGCTTGATATTTATGCATGTGGTGATATAAAAACAGAGGTAGAAAAATATCATAATGATGGGTGGCAGATTATAGGATTGGAGAATAATATTGACGGAGTACCAATCTATGCTCTGAATAGTCCAGAGTGTAAAAAACAATTAAATGAAAAGATTGTTTTGATTTTGGGTGAAGAAGTTAATGGTATTGATAAAGCTCTGTATGGATTAATTGATTTATTTGTAGAGATACCGATGAAAGGTAAAAAAGAATCTTTTAATGTATCAGTGGCGGCCGGAATCGCACTTGCACTTCTGTCGTTTTCGTGATAAAATAATTGAAATTATCTATTAAACTAAAGGAGTACAATGCCTGAACCTAAGAAACAAAGTAGTCCACGTAAGACTGGACTTCGTAGGAGTCACCTCAGGTTGGAACTCGCAAAGCGTGTTAATAAGCTCTCGCCTGTTAAAGCTTTTGAGACCAAGAAGAGGACCCCTAATCTAAAAGTTAAAACTAATAAATAAAAGAGAAGATTAAAAAATGGCAAGTAATCGACATTTAGGTAGAGTAATTGTTTTACAAAGTTTGTATGAATATGAATTGAGAACTTTGGCAAAGGATCCAGAAGTCGATTTAGACGTTATTGTTGCAAAAAATATTGAGCCTTACGAAAAAGCGCTTGGTGATACGGAGTTTGTGTATAATTTAGCACATAATGTGACCGATAATTTTGAAACTCTTGATAAGGCTTTGGCGCCGATGGCACCAGAGTGGCCGATTGAGTCTATCGCGGCAATTGATCGAAACGTCTTAAGGATGGGCCTTTATGAACTTTCGGAATGTAGGGATAAGATTCCACCGAAGGTTGCCATTAATGAAGCCGTAGAACTAGCTAAAGCATTTGGTTCTGAGAATTCATCGAAATTTATCAATGGTGTACTAGGCACGGCTTATAAAAAATTAGGAATTATTGAAGAGAATAATCATGGACCAAAGAAAAAGACCGGTGCGTCCAACAAAACCGATAAATCCACCAAAACCGGCGAGACCTCTAGCGGAACCAACAGCAAGAAGAGCGCTTAAAGTTCCAGAGGCGTTGCCAACGGATAGGATTAAGGAGTCCACATTTGACAAAATAAAATCGGCGGTTTTTCGTAAGAAGTCGGCGATTCAGTCAATTGTTAGAGAACCTACTTCAGGGGGGATCATTTTTCGATTTACTAAAGATAAGAAAGATATTGAGATTCTTTTGATACAGGACTCAAAAGAACGCTGGACAATCCCAAAGGGACATATTGAGCCAGGTGAAACTGCTAAAATGACGGCACGTCGTGAGATTGAAGAGGAAACTGGTTTAAAGAATGTTTCGGTATTATCTTGGTTGGGAAAGATCCATTTCAAGTATCGCAGGATTGATAAGCTAGTTCTAATGACTACTCAGATTTATCTAGTTCAGGCGTTGGATAGTCATGAACAACCGATTCCGGAAAAGTGGATGAAGGGGATTAAATGGTTTTCGTTTGCAGATGCACTAGACGCAATCGAGTATGAAGATATTGAAAAATTGATGCTGATCGCGAAAAAGAAAATTCGCGCCGGCGATTATAAGTAAAGGAGGCGAATGGATTTAGGGGCATATAAAAAATTTGCTAAAGATAAGCTAGGATTTGAGTTTAATGATATTAATTTATTGGTAACAGCTTTAACTCATCGTAGCTATGTAAATGAACATAAAAACACTCATGAGCATAATGAGCGCTTGGAATTTTTAGGTGATGCGGTCTTAGAGCTAGTTTCTTCAGATTTTTTGTATCGTAATTACAACGAACCTGAGGGAATTATGACTGCAGTGAGGGCAGCTTTGGTGCGAACTGAGTCTATTGGGGCGGCAGGCCATGAGTTAGGTTACGCACCTTTAGTGCGAATGTCTAAAGGTGAAAAGATGGGCTCTGAGCGAGCGCATGATGTAATTTTGGCAGACTGTTTTGAAGCCGTGATTGGGGCAATCTATCTTGATCAAGGTTATGATGCGGCACGAGATTTTATTGATAAGCATATTTTGGTGAAGATTGATACCGTGTTAGAAGAGGGTAGCTGGCGTGATCCAAAATCATATGTACAGGAATTAGCTCAGAAAACCGATGGAGAAACTCCGATTTATCGAACCCTTAAAGAAGAAGGTCCGGACCACGATAAAATTTTTACAGTGGGGATTTACGTTGGTGATAAATTGAAGGGTACAGGAACTGGTCATTCTAAGCAAGAAGCCCAAACTGCGGCAGCACGTGAGGGCGTGAAAAAGTATCGCGCGACTGGTGCGAAATAATAATATTTTAAGGGGTGGATATTGACTTATGTGTATTTTTGTGCTATAATTATAGTATAAGCTATTGCTGTCATATACGTTTCAAGGGAGGGTTGAAAGAATGGCAGAGAACATTAAGATTTCGGATGCTTCAAAGAAATACTGGGCAGCTGTACTTGAGGTGATCGATGCTGCGGGGAATTATGCGGCGGCACTCAAATTGTATGCAAACTTAGCAGATAATACAACGGCCTGGCAGGTTAAGCCTGTTTTAGATAAATATTACGAAGGTAAGATGTCGAATCTTAAAGACGCAATCTTATATCGTAAGGATTTGTTTAACGCTAAGGTCAATAAGTTAAATATCCTATGTATGCAGAACGATATTAGGGCAATCAAAAGTCCAGATAGATTACTTAAGTTGTTGCTTGACCCAAAAAGAAGAAGATCCTACAGAGATAAGGCGATCAGACGTCTCAATAAAAACAAAATTTGTCCATTGCAGGATTTTGAAGCAAAGAAATAATTATTATTTGAGGAAGACGGTTGTCTTCCTCTTTCTTTTTTTGACCAGTTATGATATAATGGCAAAGATATTAATTTAAGGAGAAAAAATGCTAGCGATTCGCATGCAACGTAAAGGCCGGGCGCATTATCCTACGTACCGGATAGTCGTCCAAGAATCACAGCGTCATCCGCTTTCGGGGCGCATTGTGGCTGAGGTCGGCAATTACAACCCTGCAACTAAAGAAACTACTTTAGATAAAGAAGCGGTTGAAAAATATTTAAAGAATGGTGCTCAGCCTTCAAGCCGAGTGGCGTTTATCTTAAAGAAAAATGGTGTTAAATTGCCTAAGTGGTACAAAGAATCCACAGTCAAAAAAGCAAATGCTAAACACGCTGATAAATTGCGCAAGAATCAACCAAAAGAAGAGGCTGCGCCGGCTGAACCTGAAGCAGGAGCACCAGCTGAAGAAGCCACTGAAACACCGGCTGAAGAAGTTAAAGAATAACAAAATAGTCCCTACCGCGGGACTATTTTTGTGTTATAATTTTAGTATAACAATAATAAATGGAGAAAAAAATGGCTACTATTGATCAGCAATTCGTAGAATACATCGTTAAAACTTTAGTCAATAATCCGGAAAAGGTAGCAGTTGAGCGTAAGATAGATGAAAAAGGCGTACTTCTATCTCTCACCGTTGATCCATCTGACGTGGGTCGCGTGATTGGTAAGCGTGGTGTGACTGCGCAAGCAATCCGAGTCTTGCTAAGGGCACTTGGTACTAAACAGGATGCACGTTACAATTTGAAGATTGTTAATACCGACGAAGAAGAAGGTGAGAAGAAAGAAACTGAGAAGTCAACTACAGAACAGGAAGAAGCTGTCGATGAGGTGGAAGAAGTGGAAGACGAAGAGGAAGAATCTTCATCTGATCTTGCGGAAAAAACTCGTGCTGAATTGGCTGATCTAGATGATTTAGATATCTAATACGTTAAGAACCGCAAGGCTACAGTGCTTTGCGGTTTTTTGGTCTTTATATTTACAACCAAAAAATCCCTTCAACGGTAGGGATTTTTTAGCATAGATAAGCTCTCAACTTATTTTATTTTTGTTGTAAGCGAACTCGCAGTTAGTTAGCTTATGTTTAATTATACGTAACTTTTTTAAAAATGCAAGACTTTTCTTGATTTTTTTTGGAAATTGCGTTAAAATGAAAAACAAGAAGTATAGTGTGCCTATTTTTGTGCAA
This sequence comes from uncultured Candidatus Saccharibacteria bacterium, assembly GCA_947165975.1. GTDB lineage: Bacteria > Patescibacteriota > Saccharimonadia > Saccharimonadales > Saccharimonadaceae > Nanosyncoccus. Next base: position 27,932 of record CAMVCL010000009.1, read on the forward strand.
CTTTAGAAGTAGCGGGGCTAGAGTAGAAACAGGCAGTAATCTTCGGCGCTGAGACAATTTGAGACGTAGGGCGTGGAGTCTTTATGTCTTATGTTTTGTCAAAAAAGATTAATAACACTAATAATAAAAGAGGTAGAATGGCTACAAAACCACGTACCGGTGAAAGAGTTTTTTTCACTGAAGGCGACCAAGCCTTGCCTATCCCGGATCTAACAGCACACCAAAAAGATTCGTGGGCAGACTTTGTCGAAAATGGCCTAAGAGAGGTTTTTGCTGAGTTGAATCCAATCGACGACTACACTGGGCAAAAGTTATCTCTTAGATTCAAAGATTATTACTTTAAAGAACCAAAGGAGACGGAACAGGAAGCTAAATATAATCTAGCGACCTATGAAGCTCCACTTCACGTTTTGGTCGAGCTCGAAAATAAAACTACGGGCGAAAAGAAGGAACAAGATATTTATTTTGGTGATTATCCATGGATGACCGAACGTGCAACATTTATCATTAACGGTACTGAGCGCGTAATTGTATCCCAGTTGATTCGTTCTGCTGGTGTATTTTTCAATGCTACTACGATTGGTCTTCGCAACTACTATGGTGCGAAGGTGATTCCTGGTCGCGGTGCTTGGCTTGAGTTTGAGACGGCCGCTAATGGTGCGATGTATGTTAAGATTGACCGTCGTCGCAAGATTCCAATTACTACTTTCTTGCGTGCACTTGGTATGAGCCAATCCGAGATCAAGAAAAAGTTTGCCAAGGTTGATAATGGTGAACGTAGTTATATTGAAGCTACACTTGAGAAAGATATTACTTCTACGCAAGGCGAAGCTTTGCTTGAAGTTTATCGTAGATTGCGTCCAGGTGATTTAGCTACAGTTGAAAACGCTAAATCAATGATTGAGCGTACTTTCTTTGATCCAAAACGTTACGACTACTCAAACGTTGGTCGTTTCAAGATTAATCGTCGTCTCAAATTTGATACTCCTAATGAACCAAAGTTTAGGACTTTGCAGATGGATGATGTTGTGGCGATTATTTCAGAGATTATTCGCTTAAATAACACTCAAGAACCAGCCGATGATATTGATTCGCTCAGTAATCGTCGTGTCAAATTGGTAGGCGAGTTGGTACAACGTCAATTCCGTCTTGGCATGCTTCGTTTACAGCGAAATATTCTTGACCGTATGTCAATGGCGAGCCTAGAAGATGTTACTCCTTCTCAACTATTAAATTCACGTCCCGTAGTAGCTGCTGTTAAAGAATTCTTTGCTACCTCACAACTATCGCAGCTCATGGACGAAGTTAACCCATTTTCTGAATTAGCACACAAACGACGCCTTAGTTCGATGGGCCCTGGTGGTTTGACGAGGGAACGCGCTGGATTTGATGTACGGGATGCACACCCGACGCATTATGGCCGTATTTGTACGGTTGAAACTCCAGAAGGCGGTAACGTAGGTTTGGTGTTGAACTTTGCGACTTATGCCAAAATTAATCAATATGGCTTTATTGAGGCGCCATATCGAGTAGTAAAAAATGGTAAAGTAACCGATGAAGTTGTCTATATGGATGCAGATACTGAAAATGATATGATTATCGCAGACGCATCCGTTAAACTTGATAAGAATGGTAAGTTCGTTGAAGATTGGGTATCTGCTCGTGTTCATGGTACTCCAGCTCAGGTAGAGGCAAAGAAGGTTACTCATATTGATGCGGCTCACAAGGAGATTTTGGGCGCTTCCGCTTCTTTGATTCCATTTGTTGAGAAAAACCGTGTTGACCGTTCTTTGATGGCTTGCGCAATGCAGAAACAGGCGGTACCGCTACTTCGCCAAGATAATCCAATTGTTGGTACTGGTATTGAAGGTGAAATCGCTAAAAATACTTCACAATTAGTAATGGCTACTGGCGCCGGTGTAGTCAAAAAAGCTGATGGGGAATCAGTCATTGTGACTTACGATAAAGGTGGCGACGTAGAATACAAGTTGCAACACTTTGAAAAGACCAATGATGACCGTTGTTATAACCAACGTTGTAAAGTCAAGCGTGGTCAAAAAGTCAAAAAAGGTGATATCTTGATCGAGGGTGCTTCGATTAATGATGGTGAACTCGCACTTGGACGAGACTTACTTGTTGCATTTATGCCATGGCGTGGCTACAATATGGATGATGCAATCGTAATATCGAATCGTTTAGTTGAAGACGACACTTTAACTTCGATTAATATTAAAGATTTCGATGTTGAAGTTCGTGAAACTAAGCTTGGTCCAGAACAGGTTACTCGTGATATTCCAAATGTGTCTGAACACTCACTTCGACATTTAGGCGAAGATGGTATTGTCACCGTTGGTTCAGAAGTTAAGAATGGTGATATCTTAGTAGGTAAGATCACACCTAAAGGCGAACAGGAACTTAGTTCAGAAGAGCGTCTACTTCGTGCTATCTTTGGCGAAAAGGCTAAGGATGTCCGCGATACTTCAGTGCGCATGAATGGTTCCTCTACTGGTAAAGTAGTTGACGTAAGAGTCTATACTCGTGAACAAGGTCACGACTTGAAGGCTGGCGTAATCATGCAGATTAAGATCTTTGTAGCAGAAATGCGAAAGATTGGCGTTGGTGACAAGTTAGCTGGTCGTCATGGTAACAAGGGTGTCGTTTCTCGAGTACTACCAAAGGAAGATATGCCATTTATGGAAGATGGTACTCCAATCGATATTGTGCTTAGCCCAATGGGTGTACCAAGTCGTATGAACCTTGGTCAGCTATTTGAAACTCACCTTGGTATGGCGGCTAGAGCGCTTGGTTATAAGGTTGCTACCCCATCCTTTAATGGTGTGCCAGATGAAGTAATCAGTGATGAGCTCGAAAAGGCTGGCTACGCTCGTGATGGACGCGTTCAGCTTTATGACGGTCTCACTGGTGAGCCATTTAATGAACGTACTAGTGTTGGTGTAATGCACATGCTGAAACTTCACCATATGGTTGAAGATAAGATTCATGCTCGTTCAACTGGTCCTTACACGATGGTAACACAACAGCCACTTGGTGGTAAGGCTCAAAATGGTGGTCAGCGTTTTGGGGAAATGGAGGTCTGGGCACTTGAAGCTTATGGTGCAGCCACAACCCTACAAGAGATGCTCACTATCAAGTCAGATGATGTTTATGGACGCGCAAAGGCTTATGAAGCAATTATCAAACATGAACCAATTGAAGGACCAAAATTACCAGAAGGCTTCAACGTTTTAGTAAAAGAGCTTCAAGGTCTTGGTTTGAAAGTTGATCTTTTGGATCATGGTGAAGCGGCTGATGCTGGTGACGTGATTGAAAAGACTTCGAAAGAAATTGAAAAAGATAAAGATGATCAATCCATCTATGATCAACATAAAAAAGATACTGAGCCACAGATTCTTGATCTTGATGATTCTGAGGCTGAAGCCATGATGGCTGAGGAAGGTATCGAAATAACGGAGATTGACGAGGATGATGGTACCGTTGATCTCGGAGAGGAGTTCTAAGATGGCGTGGATGGATAATTTTATCAGCGCTTCAGACTTCGATTCAATTCGTTTGTCGGTTGCTAGTCGTGACGATATCTTGAATTGGAGTTATGGTGAAGTAACCAAGCCAGAGACGATCAACTATCGTACTCAAAAACCCGAACGTGATGGTTTGTTTTGTGAACGTATCTTTGGGCCAACTAAAGACATTAATCCACACGATTCTAAGCTAAAAGGTGTACGTTCACGAGAAGCTGCCGTAGATAAAGAAGGGAATCTAGTAACGAAATCGATTACACGTCGTGAACGTATGGGTCATATTTCCTTGGCGGCACCAGTTGCTCACATCTGGTTCATGCGAGGAATCCCGTCTGCACTTAGTCTATTGCTTGATATCACCGTTAAAAATATCGAAAAAGTGGTTTACTTTGCTACTTACTTGATTACCGATGCTAAAACTGATGAGATTCAGAAGACTTTAGAGAGTCTGGAAGGACAGACAAACGCAGCGCGCGATGCAATCAAGCTTCGCTATGAGAAGGAAGCAAAAGCAGACGGTGCTGATGTAAAAGCTCTAGCCGAAGCCCAAACTAAGGAGTTGGAAGAGCTTGAAGCTGATTATGCCGCTAAAAAATCGATGCTTGATTCATTTAAAAAAGGCGGCGTGATCACTGAGGTTCAATATCGTAATCTGCCTGAGGAATATGAAGATTTAATTACGGTCGAGATGGGCGCTACTGCAATCAAAAAGATGCTTGATGAGATTGACCTCGATAAGTTAATTGAAAAATTGCATAAAGACTGCGAAGAGGCTAAAGGTCAAAAAGAGAAAAAGATTCAAAAACGTCTCAAGACTCTAGAAGGTATGCAGGCAGCTGGAATTAAGCCAGTGGATTTGATCTTGACGGTCATACCAGTGATTCCGCCAGATCTTCGTCCAATGATTGCTTTGCCTGGTGGTCGTTTTGCGACTTCTGATTTAAATGATTTGTATCGTCGCGTGATCAACCGTAATAATCGTTTGAAGAAATTACTTGATTTGAATGCACCTGAAGTGATCTGTCGTAATGAGATGCGTATGCTTCAAGAGGCTGTAGATGCATTGATTGATAATTCAGCAGCACATGGTTCACGTGGTGCCAACTCAACTAATGGTCGTCGTAAACTTAAGTCTTTGTCTGATTTATTGAAGGGTAAACAGGGTCGTTTCCGTCAGAACTTGCTTGGTAAACGCGTTGACTACTCTGGTCGCTCAGTGATCGTAGTCGGTCCAGAATTGAAGCTTAATGAATGTGGCTTGCCAAAGCAAATGGCATTGGAACTCTTTAAACCATTCGTGATTTCTTGGTTAATCAGCAATGAATATGCAAATAATATTCGTGCTGCATCGAGATTAATTGAATCCAAGGAGACGGTAGTTTGGGATGCACTTGATGAGGTGATTAAAGGTAAGTATGTACTCTTAAACCGTGCTCCATCTCTACACCGTTTGTCGGTTCAGGCTTTCCAGCCACGTTTAATTGATGGTAAAGCCATTAAGCTTCATCCATTAGTAGCTTCAGGCTTTAACGCGGATTATGATGGTGACCAGATGGCCGTACATCTACCACTTTCTGACGCTGCACAGGCAGAGGCTCGTGAACTAATGTCGGCTTCAAAGAATTTACTAAAGCCAGCAGATGGTTCTCCGGTGCTTGCAATTTATCAGGACGTAGTACTCGGTGCTTATTATCTAACTTATGATAAGCCTGGCACTGATACAGGTGATCCAAAAGCATTCTCGAGTGTTTATGAGGCAGAGATGGCTTATGACCAGGGGATTATCGCTTTGCAGACGCCAATTCGTGTGTTTACCAAACGTGAGATTCGTGACACGACTCTTGGTCGCGTGATCTTTAACGAGATTTTACCGAAAGATTATCCGTATGATAACTCTGTACAAACCAAGAAACATCTATCAAAGGTAATGGCGGACATTTTCGATCGTTATGGTTCAGAAGTAATGGTGAAGACTGCAGATGATTTGAAGGACTTAGCTTTTGAATATGAGACAGTTGCTTCTATCTCAACGGCAAAGGGTGACTATCCAACTTATGACGAAATTGATGACTTCATTGCTGAAGGTGATGCTAAAACGGCTTTGATCCAACAACAATTCGACGATGGTTTAGTAACAGAAGAAGAACGCTATAAGTTGACTATTGCGAACTGGCGCGATATTGACAAAAAGATTTCCGACTTCTTGTCTAGTAAATTATCTGAAATGGATACCGATATTGCTGTAATGGTGAACTCGGGTGCCCGTGGTAATATTTCGAACATTAAGCTCGCATCGGCGGAAATTGGTATCATGGTGGATATCAATAACAATGAAATCGAGCTTCCAGTGAAATCTTCATACAAGAAAGGTTTAAATACACTTGAATCATTTATTGCTACACGAGGTGCACGTCAGGGCCAGGTGTCAACGGCACTTCGTACTGCTGATTCTGGTTACCTCACTCGTCGTTTAGTGGATGTTTCGCAGGATGTATTTACTACTGATGAGGTGGCTGATGATCCGGGCTTTATGGTCTACCGTAATGAAACGGAATTATCTGGCATTAGTTTTGCGGCACGACTTAATGGTCGTTATACTGCTGAAGCAATCCCAGGTTATCTTGAAGCCGATGAATTGATCACTAAAGAAATGGCAGAACAGCTTGAAGCTGACGAAAAGATTGAATCCGTTAAAATTCAATCGATTTTGTCGACCACTGCCGTAGATGGTATTCCACGTAAGGCCTATGGTATTGATATGTCGACCCGTGAGTTAGTGGCTGCTAATGAACCAGTTGGTGTAATTGCAGCTCAATCACTTGGTGAACCTGGTACACAGCTAACCCTTGATACTAAACATGGTTCTGGTGTTGCTGGTTCTGGTGCGATTGCGCGTGGTCTTCCTCGTGTTGAAGAGCTTCTAGAAGCACGTACGCCGAAAGGTCAAGCCTATGTATCGCCAATTGATGGCGTGGTAGAAATCTGGGAAGATGGTAATCATTACGTTGCACAAATCACTCCACAATCTGGCGCAATCGAGCGGTTTGAGCTTGATGGCCGTAAGCCTGCAGTCAAAGATGGTGAAAAGGTTAAATCTGGTACTACTTTGATCAAAAAGAGTGGCGACAAGGCTGCGATTAAAGCTCCACACGAAGGCGTTGTAGAACTTGTAAAAGACGCAATAATCTTGGTTGCTGCCGCTAGTGGCTCTGTTAAGCTCGAGATTCCTGGTGATGCTGAGTTGGTCGTTAAATCTAATGATACCGTTGAAGCGGGCGATAGATTGACTACTGGTTCCTTAAACTTGCAGGATTTGCTCAAATATAAAGGTATCGAAGCAACTGAACGTTACATTATGAACGATGTTCTCAACGTATATGCGGCTCAGGGACATGAAATTTCACCAAAGCACCTTGAAATTCTGGTTCGTCAGATGTTCTCAAGAGTACAGATTAAAGATCCGGGCGATTCGGACTTTGTGACTGGTGATATTACTTCACGAGCGACTGCAACTTTGGAGAATCAAAAACTTGAAGAAGCTGGCAAGGAGCCTGCAACCTTTACGAATTTGCTACTTGGCATTACAAAAGTATCAATTTTCTCAGATTCGTTCCTTTCGGCGGCGTCCTTCCAGGATACTACTCGCGTACTTATCAATGCAGCCATCAATGGCCGTGTGGATAGATTACGAGGTCTGAAGGAGAATGTGATTATTGGTCGTAAGATTCCAGTAGGAACTGGAGTTACGCCACTTGAAGATTTTGAAACTTCTGACAGTAAAGAGCCAACAGAAGCAGATATCGAGAATCTATAATAGAATTAATAACTAGAATAAATATCATTCGGGGCCGCGTCGCTCGCGCTCGTCGGTACGGGGCTTGCGTGCTAAGTCTCGCGCTGTCGCGCTCCGAATTGCCCCGAATTGATATTATTCTAGTTGTTTTTTTAGGTGATGTGTGTTATTATTAGATGTAGTTATTAAGAGGTTTTATGCATTTCAAGACTATTTTCAAATCGCTAAAAAATAAAGACATGCTGAAACGAGTAATGATAATTCTCGGTATCATTGTGGCTTATCGTTTATTGGCGCAGATTCCTGTACCAATGGGTGATGCTGCTACGTTTAAAGAAGCAGTCTCTAATTTGTTAGAAAAATCAGATTTTTCGAATTTTCTGAACTTAATTTCCGGTGGTGGGTTAGCCTCGTTTAGTATTATCCTTGTTGGTATGTCTCCATACATTACGGGTTCGATTGTGGTGCAGCTTTTGACTAAGGCTATTCCACGACTCGAAGAGTTATCGAATGATGGTGAGACGGGTCGTCGTAAGATCAATCAATGGACGCGCATCTTGACTGTTCCTTTGGCGATTGTACAGTCCATTGCTTATATCTTTATCTTATATCAATCTACCGTTGCGGCAAATATTGCTTCTGATTTTACTCCTACTGCTGGAGATTGGGCTTTATCTGTGACGGCAATGACGGCCGGCTCGGTACTTTTGATGTGGATGGGTGAATTAATCACAGAACAAGGTGTTGGCAATGGTATTTCTACATTGATTTTCGCGTCCATCATCTCACAGCTGCCTAATACTATGGCGACGCTCTGGGCTTCGCTGACTGATACTTCTCAGGGTTCGCTTAGCTTATTTGGATGGCTTAACCTACCAGTGAACCCAACTACATTCTGGATTATTCTTGGTTTTGCTGTTGCTATGTTGTTTGTAATCTATTTCTTGGTTAAATTGAACGAAGCACAGCGTATTATTACAGTGAATTATGCTAAGCGTGTACATGGTAACTCGTCATATGGAGGCATTAAGTCGATTTTGCCTATTAAGATGATCGCAGCTGGTGTGATTCCAGTAATCTTTGCCACAGCGTTCTTGTCATTGCCGGCATTGGTTGGGCAAGTTATGATGTCGGTTAATCCGAGCAGTGAAGTTGGTGCAGGACTAGTTTCAACCTTTTCAGCGCCATCAGCAAGTAACTTTAAGACTATGTATCCTGATGGAATTACTGGCCAGTGGTTTGTTTATCCAGTGGTATATTTTATCTTAGTATTTGCATTTACCTATTTCTATACTTCAATCATTTTCAATACGAAAGAAATTGCCGATAACTTACAAAAACAAGGTGGATTTATTGAAGGGGTACGCCCTGGGATTCAGACTGCAAATTATCTAAGTAAAGTAGTGAATCGTTTGGACTTGTTCGGGGCTTTGGCTCTTGGTCTTGTGGCAATGTTGCCGTTTATTACGGACTATATCTTTATTGTGGTTACAGGTGCACCAATAGGTCTCTCGATCTCGGGTACAGGTCTTCTAATCGTAGTGACGGTGGCGTTGGAGAATCTAAGGTCGGTGGATTCTAGAGCACTAATGATAACCTATGACGATTTTGGGAATGAGCTTAAAGATTAAAGGGTGGCGCAAGATTATAAAATGGTCAATTTGGTCAGTCATTTTGGTGGTATTCTTAGTATTTTTGATTCGCATTATAGCTTTTGAGAATAAATATTATAATGAGAAAGAGGGGAGTGAACGTGCTGTTGCTACATTGAATACCTCGTCTGATGACTTGGACGAAAATAAGCCGAGTGAAGATGAGATAAAAGTATATACTGTTCCACCAGATCGTCCGCGTTATCTTTCTATTGAAAAGCTTGGCATTGTTAATTCTAGAGTTTTACCGATGGGTGTTAATACTAGCGGAGAATTAGATACGCCGCGTAATATCTTTGATGTGGGTTGGTATGAAGGTTCAGGTAAGCCTGGACAGGGCGGTACGGCAATCATTGATGGCCATAATGGTGGACCTCATGTGCACGGAGTTTTTAAGAATCTACCAAATCTGCAAAATGGTGATACGATCAAGATTGAGCGTGGTGATGGAGAAGTCTTTTTATACGAAGTAGTGGAAAATATTTCAGTTTCATTAGATGAGGCAGATAAATATATGTCGACGGCAGCTAAAACACCAGAACCTGGTAAAGAATCTATAACTTTGATCTCGTGTACGGGAGAGTGGTCACAGCAACGCGATACTTATCTTTCCAGGCAGTTTACTAGGGCCGTGCTTGTGGAAAACTAGTAATAATTGTTTCATTTGAATTTATTATTTTGATCTGGATTTTCTCTTTACAATTAATGTTTTTTGTGCTATACTTAACGAGTAATTTATGGCTAGTCAAAAGGAAGTGATTAAACTCACGGGTAGTGTTGTTGAAGCATTACCGAATACCCAGTTTCGGGTTGAACTCGAGAATGGTCATATTATTGTTGCCCATATGAGTGGGAAGATGCGAAAAAACTATATTCGTCTCGTCCCGGGTGACAGAGTCGAGGTTGAGTTAACCCCTTACGATCTTACAAAGGGTAGAATCAGTTTTCGGCTCAAGGATTAATATTAACTGTTGTATTTTTTACAACATTTAATTTGGAAGAAAATAGTTAAATACTATTTGCAAAAGTATTTAGCGAAGTTCTCTATTTTAAAATGTAAATTTTACAACAATAACAAGGAAAGGATTTTAACACAATGAAAGTACGTGCAAGTGTTAAAAAAATCT